>JAUHWU010000080.1 GCA_030427065.1 Gammaproteobacteria bacterium
CCGTCAGCAGTTGGGGCAGGACCTGAGCAGGTTTGGCGGGGTCGGACGGATACATCAGATAAAGCGGAACACCGCTGGTCTGAAAGCGCTTCAATACTTCGGTTATGGCAGGGTCATTATTGGTCCAGTCCCCTTTCAGATAGGCCACATCATTGTCAGCCATGGCCTGCAAAACCGTATCACTGCTCAGAGCCACTCTTTCATTCACCAGGCAGGTAATACACCAGGACGCGGTCATATTAACGAAAACGGGGGTGCCACTGTCGCGTAATTGCGCCAGACGCGCATCACTGTAAACTTCAAAGCTCTGTCCTTCCCCCGGACTTCCCGCTTGTCCCGCCAATGTGGACTGCTGCGTCTGCAACATGGGCGATCCCAGTAAAGAAAAAACGCCTGCCATGCAAAGCACCGCTACGCCCATTTCAAAATAGCGCCACCAGGACGTCGTTTGGCGTTGATATAACCAGGCCGCAACAGCAATAAAAACACAGCTCAGGGCTACCAGAGCCATGGCATCTACCCCGGTCTGCCGGCCCAGCACCCACAACAACCAGACCGCTGTGCCGTAAAGAGGAAAGGCAAGAAACTGCCGAAAGGTCAGCATCCAGCTACCGGGTCTTGGCAGCATTTTTGTCAGTGCGGGAATAAAAGAAAACAGTAAAAACGGCAAGGCCATGCCAAAACCAAGTGCGACAAATACTGTCAAAGCAACAATCATCGGTTGCGTGAAGGCAAAGCCAAGAGCGGCCCCCATAAAAGGAGCCGTGCACGGGCTGGCCACAACACTGGCTAGCACCCCGGTAAAGAAAGACCCTGAATACCCTTCCTTGTCGGAAAGACCGGACCCCAATCCCATGATGCCGGTGCCTATTTCTATAACACCGGACATGGAAAGTCCCATCAGGAAAAACAGATAAACCAGTGCTGCCACAAACCAGGGCGATTGCAACTGAAAGCCCCAACCAATTAATGCACCACCGGCTTGCAGGCTTAACAGAATGATTGCGAGGCTCAGGAATGACAGGATGACCCCGGCAGCATAAGCCACTCCGTGCAGGCGTTGTTCACGCACCGGCGCATTGGCATTACTGGCCAGACTCATTGCCTTGAGGGACAGTACCGGAAACACACAGGGCATCAGGTTGAGGACCAGTCCGCCGGTCATGGCAAACAGAAAAACCATTAGCAAGCCCATTTCTCCAGCGCTATTGACTGAACCTGCAGGCATCAGACCATCAAGGCTTGCCAGTGTCACACCGTCCGGCGAGCCTTCAAATTCATAAGCCGTCACCAGACCGTCACGATCTTCAACCAGTAATAAACCACCCAGTCTTGAGGGAGGTTCGCGCAAGGCACGGGAATGGGCTTTCTGTGATAACTGCATACTGGACATCTGTGAGGTAATGTCCTGCTCTGCAATATAATCCACCATGCGATGGGTATCAGGAATAAAGCTGATATTGCGGGCATCGTCAAATATCGGATCGGTAGCCTGCACCAACAGATTAAGATTGCCATCAGAGAAAGAGTAAGTCGCATCAAGCGCGACATCATCCCGTGGCAGACTTTCGCGAGTGCGGGCAAAGCCATTCGCCCAGCGTGAATCTGCTGTGGCGAACCCATCGGCGGAAACCGGAATAGTCAGATTGACGGTGGCACCACCAGGAATGCATATCTCCTCACATTCCAGCCACACCGCCTCTGCGCCAATATCAAGCGAGCTCGCCGCATAATCATCGGCAATGCTTAATTCTGTCAGCAGGAAAATTTCATCGGTATAGCCAAAATCAACCAGGTCGGCGGGTAATTCAAAGCGCTCCGGCAAGGGCCAGACGATTTCTCCCGCCGTGACGCCTTCGGGTAACTGCCAGTTGATCAAGGTAGGCTTGCCTGCATCACCGGGATTTTTCCAATAGGTGTGCCACTTTTCCATATGCACAAGCCTGAGAGCAACCCAGAGGGATTCACCTGCGGTAGCAGCTTCAGTTTCTGCAACCAGTTGTGCATCCACATGCTCGCCCCGCACAAGTGCGGAAACACCCTGTGCATAAACATGGCCAGACATTGCCACAAACAATACCGCGATGATGTATCGAATGAAATGCGTGTTCGGGAAAATTGCGCGTGACAACATATTAATTCTCAATTTCTGTGAATTGTGCACTTTCTGTGCTTTCTGCAATTCATGCAGCTGCTGTAAACCAGTGCAGCATTATCTTGCTGACTGCTTCCGGCTTTTCCATGGTGACCATATGACCGGCATCACTAATTATCTCCAGATGGCAACGTTTTAATTGCTCCGCCATCTGCTGATGCTGCTGCGGTGGACTCCATGAGTCTTCATCACCCGCGACAAGTAATACGTCCTGTTCGATCCTTGCAAGGATCCCTGTCTGGTCTTTTCTTTCCAACAGCGCTTTTACCTGCCCGTAAAAATCATCGACACTGTTTCGAAGAATCATGGCATGAATCTCCTTGATCAGTTTTGTATCCTGGTGCCTTAACGGATGCAGCATGGGTAAGGTCCATGCATCCGCTACCGCTTGCAGGCCCTGCTCAGAAGCCTTGTCCAGCAAAACCTGGCGTTTTTCTGGTTCACCATCCTTTACCGGGTGTACTCCGGAGTCCAAGACCGCGAATTTATCTATTCTATTTCCCGCCAACTCCATTAATTCCCAGGCCACCCTGCCGCCCATCGAATGACCGGCCACTGAAAATTGCTCCGGTGCCTGTTCAAGCACATACGCGGCCATGTCAGTTAATGAATCAAAGCCGCGAAATACCGGAATAATTACATTGGCATAGGGGGCCAGGGCTTTTTGCTGATCTACCCAGACGGCTTCATCACACATCAAGCCAGGCAGCAGAAATAAAACGGGTTTATCATTCATAGAAATTTTCGCAGTCAGGGAAAGTTGATTTCAGTCACTTTCAGGGTTGCAGGATTTCGGGCTTGGTGTCGCGAAGAATAGCTGTTATCGCAGCACGGTCAGTCGCAGACACTTTGCCAAAGATATCATCACCTGTCTCACCAGCAAGCACCAGCCGAATTTTTTGGTAAAGAATCTTTTTTGCCTTCTCTGGCAATGCGTTGATTGCATCGGAATATATCAGGTAGCTCAGGGGATATTTGAATGTACGTTTTTTTAAGTCAAGCTCACGCAAAGAGCGCCCTTCGCTATCCAGCGGCCCCAGAGACTGAAAGTGTTCAGCAAACCCCGAGGTTCCCGCCACCGCATCAATTAAAGGCACTTCATGCAGCATAAAAAGGGATTCAACAAGCGGGCTCACAAACTCTTCAAGCTCATTATCACTAATGTCACCCTGCTGATGAATTCTGGTTCGACTTTCAAAATTCAGGCGTGACAGTTTATTCTGCACTTCCACCTGATGCTCCAGCACCAACAGCGCTACTATGTCACTACCACTGCTTATGTAGGGTGAAGTGTCCATAAATTCTGACAGGTCGGTTTTATTACCAGTAGCTGCCAGGTCCATATTTCTCAGTTTGCCAAGATCATCGATGACAAAATTCCCCATGATTTCCTGACTGCCATGGGTGCCGGTGACATAGAAACCACCCCAGCGCCGGTTCAACGGGGTACTGGTATCAGTAATGATGCTGACTTCATGGGTGACAATCTCACCATTCTCGTTGGCCAGAACAGAGCTCAGCAAAAAGCGTGGCACACCACCACCGGTCATGGAGTAGGAATCATGGCAACGCAGGCAGCGGTTCATTTCTCTTTCCACAGCGGGTCCTTGCGGGTCCTGGGAAAAAACCATGAATACCGGCCCCAGATTGGGATCCATGGTGGCAATTTCCAGGGAGCGACTGTTCTGGGTAAAGGCTACATAAGTATCATCATTGAAGTAAAACGCGCGTGGTGTGGCGGCAGTCACAAAGCGGGTTTTCAGCGCGGTTTTGGAGAACACCAGCGCCTGTGAAGATGCATCAATGTCCAGTGCCTCCAGCAATGAATCCAGATAGCCCCTGCCCTGGGCATCGAAGACAAGCGATACTTTGCCACTGTCAATATCCGCCATCAACTGCGTCACCGGATCCGTGAGCGGTGCACTGGCATAGTTCACTCCCGGGTAGGCCCGGGCATAGGAAAAAGCCTGGGCGAAAAGCTGCCCCGGCAACAGCGACACAAGCAGAACCGGCCACAGCAGACACCGGGAAACTTTGCCTGCCAGAGTGGATATATTATTTACTGGCAGCTCGGGCCAGTCATTATTCAAGTGCGTGTTCATGGCGCTATTATAAGCTGTTCTGCAAAATATTTGGACTTTACTGGCGAGCTTTGCTGTTCTGGCATAAAAAAATAATCCTCCCGCAATGCCCCGGACAGTTAATTTTCCCTATTAAAGGTGCTAAAATCGCCGGCTTTTGACACCAAGCAAGTCAGCAATAGGCTGTATTTTCTCGTTTTTCCAGAAAAAGTAACTAAGGAACTATCACCCATGTCGCAACCCTCAGATATAGAAATTGCACAGCAAGCCACTCCCCAACCTATTGGCGAAATTGGCAAAAAACTCGAAATTCCCCAGGATGCCCTGCTGCAGTATGGCCCTTTTAAGGCCAAGGTAGATTACGGCTTTCTACGCTCCATAAAAAATAATCCCAACGGTAAATTGATTCTGGTGACAGCGATTTCACCAACTCCTGCCGGGGAAGGCAAAACCACTACCACTGTCGGACTCGGTGATGCACTGAGCAAAATTGGCAAAAAAACAGCTGTGTGTCTGCGTGAACCCAGCCTCGGTCCCTGTTTCGGTATGAAAGGGGGGGCTGCCGGTGGCGGTTACGCCCAGGTAGTTCCCATGGAAGATATCAATCTGCATTTTACCGGTGACTTCCACGCCATTGGTGCAGCCCATAACCTGTTGTCTGCCATGCTGGACAATCACATCCACCATTCCAATGAGCTGGGCCTGGATGTGCGTCGTATCAGCTGGCGTCGCGTTGTTGACATGAATGATCGCGCCCTGCGCGATATCGCCCTGGCTCTGGGCGGTCCTGGCAACGGCTTTCCGCGTCAGAGTGGTTTCGACATTACAGTTGCTTCCGAGATTATGGCTATTTTCTGCCTTGCTACTGACCTGGAAGATCTGCGTAACCGTATTGGTAAGATCGTTGTCGGCACGACGCGCGACTTGAAGCCCATTACTGCAAAAGATATCAAGGCCGATGGCGCCATGACCGCGCTGTTAAAAGATGCCATGATGCCAAATCTGGTGCAGACACTCGAAGGCACCCCTGCTTTTGTACATGGTGGCCCATTTGCCAATATCGCTCATGGTTGTAATTCGGTCATGGCTACTACTGCTGGCCTGAAGCTGGCTGATTATGTAGTGACAGAAGCCGGCTTTGGTGCTGATCTGGGTGCGCAGAAATTCTTCGATATCAAATGTCGCAAGACTGGCCTGAAACCCGATGCAGTCGCTATCGTTGCAACCGTACGTGCGTTAAAAATGCATGGTGGTGTAGCGAAAACTGAACTTAAGGGGGAAAACCTGGACGCACTGGCCAAAGGCATGTGCAACCTTGAGCGTCATATCAGCAATGTCGGCAAGTACGGTGTCCCTGCTGTTGTAGCCATTAACCGCTTTACCGACGACACAGATGCCGAAATTGAACTGATCCGATCAACCTGTGAAGGTCTTGGCGCCAAAGTAATCGCCTGTACACACTGGTCTGATGGCGGCGAAGGCACTGTTGATCTGGCCAATGCGATTGTCGACATCGTTGATAATCAGGAAAGCCAGTTCACCACCCTGTATCCCGATGACATGTCTTTGTGGGAAAAAACACGTACCATCGCCACACAAATTTATGGCGCTGCTGACATCACGGCTGATGACAAAGTCCGCAAGCAGTACGATCATCTGCAGGCACTGTACCCTAACTTCCCTGTTTGTATGGCAAAAACCCAGTACAGCTTCTCCACTGACCCTACGCTGATAGGGGCGCCAAGTGGCCATACTGTTGGTGTCCGTGAACTACGATTATCCGCCGGTGCCGAGTTTGTAGTGGCAGTGTGTGGCGACATCATGATTATGCCAGGGCTGCCAAAAGTCCCTGCCGCAGAGGGCATATCTGTCAATGCTGAAGGACAGATCGAAGGACTGTTCTGATCTGACAGTTTGGTCAGAAAAAAACCGGCGCCAAGGCGCCGGTTTTTTTATGCCTGTAAATTTCATTTTTAATACAATGTTGGGATATTTCCCAACACCAATGCCATAAATGCTTTGTGGGAATCATTGTTGACACTTGTTCTACCCTTTGCTTAACTGTTCCAAAATATAAAAACAATACCTGGCCGGAAAAGTACGTGACCGCTATAGACAAGCTGTTGGGGGAAATAGATTCATACTGCAAACAGCGGAAAATCTCCAAATCCACCTTTGGGCTGCATGTTGTCAATGACGGCAAACTGGTCAACAGGCTCAGGGATGGCAAGGGAATCACACTAAAAACAATTACCCGAATCCAGGATTACCTGGACAAAAATGCTTACCGGAACATCGGTCAGAACAGCTGTGAAGAACATACCAATAATGAAAATAACAGGGGGAACATCATGCCTGCAGCAAAAAAAGCAAAAGCCAAAACAAAGACAGCAAAAGCGAAAGTAAATCCCGGAAACGCCATGCCAGCTGACGGCAAGAAAAACAAAGCTGAAGAAAAAACCCCTTTCCGCTTTTACGATAATCGCCAGAATTACCTCGCTTTTATCAATACCTGCAATGAAAAATCAGCTATTTCCCAGCGCATCGCGAAAGAATTTCAATATGTTCAGCCTAGCGCACCGGCTTTTCGTATGTTCGATGCCGGCATGGGTGACGCCACTGTTTTATCTAACTGCATGCGCTACCTGCATCACAAACATCCGACGGTACCGCACTTTATCGTAGCCAAGGAAATCAGCATGGAGGATGTGCGTATTGGCCTGGATAAAATGATAGATCGTTTCAGCGAACACCCTGCCACGATACTTGTGCTGACCAATCTTAATTATGCAGAAGCACCCAAGCTGATGCCCCGTGATGTACTTACCGCCAATGCGATGAACTGGCGCGAGGTAAAGCTGGAGGGAACCAACGCGTATAATTATCGTGAACAGCTGGAAAGCCTGCATGATATGTTTGCAGAAGGCTGGGAAACACAAACCAGCAAGGTTTCAGGTAATCCGGTATTCAAGCGTCCTTCGGTGGTCGTGATCTACCGCGAGGATCACCGTATATTGCTGGATGCCGTGATCCCGCGCCCCGGCATCCAGACCTGGAATTATGACTTCATTCTGGCTTCACAGCCCTGGCGTGCCAAGACCTCTGCCAAATTCAAGGCTGAAAAAATTATTGCTCCTCTGGCGCGCTCACTGGCTCCTGGCGGCCGCCTGCTGGCCATTCAATCCTGCGGCAATGATCCCGCAGCAGAACTGGTGAAAAACTTCTGGCCAGATCTAATTCCTTTTCCGGTTACCCGGCATGACATTCTCAAGGAAACCAAAAAAACCCTGGGCCGTGATGCACGCGACTACAATATCAAGGAAATGTCAGACGCCCGCTCCATATTCAAATACCGGATGCATGCCCTGCCCTCTGAGATCGGTGGCGCCAGTATCGGCACATCCACCCTGTTTGCAGCATGGAATGCGTCCGTTTATGTGAATCAGATTGAGGATGAACGGGTCGAGGAAGTGATCAAGGGAGGGACCTATCTCGATGCGACGGCAAAAACCCTTAACAAGCATGGTGGTCTCTGGTTCAACGACGAAACCTTTGTTATCAGTAAGGCTAAAAATTAACCTGGCCATTACCGTGCCCGCAAGACAGACAAGGCCAACCCTTTCTCTTAGAGCTGCAGAAGCAGCCAGGGAAAGGATTTGGCAACACTGCCCGTTCGTGCGCATCCTGCACATCTTCTCCTCTGTGGTTGTGACCTGAAAGCATAGCAAGTATCATTCGCGCCTCAATTATTCGCCATTTTTCAACAATCAGGATATATATTGAGCAAGCGCAAAATCCTCGTCACAAACGCTCTGCCTTTTGCCAATGGGCCGATCCATCTGGGCCATCTGCTGGGTTATATCCAGGCAGATATCTGGGTGCGCTACCAGCGCATGGCCGGCAATAAGGTTTCCTATGTGTGTGCCGATGATACCCACGGCACAGCCATCATGCTCAGCGCTGAAAGAGAGGGCATTTCCCCGGAACAACTGATTGCCAGAGTAAACCAGGAACACGCCCGGGACTTCGCCGGCTTCCACGTTGACTTTGATATCTATTACACCACCCATTCCGATGAAAACCGGGAACAGGCTGAACTGATTTACCAGCGCCTGAAAGACGCTGACAAAATTGCCCAACGCTCCATCACCCAGCTGTACGACCCTGAAAAGGAAATGTTTCTGGCGGACCGCTTTATTAAGGGCGATTGTCCCAAGTGTGGCGCTTCGGATCAGTATGGGGACAACTGCGAATCCTGTGCCTCGACCTATGATGCCACCGATCTGAAAAACCCCTACTCCACCATCTCGGGCGCCACTCCGGTAAAAAAGGAAAGCACCCATTTCTTTTTTAAATTGCCGGAATTTTCCGACATGTTGAAGAAGTGGACACGCAGCGGCGTGCTCGCCCCACAAGTTGCCAATAAACTGGCGGAATGGCTTGATGCCGGTCTCCAGGAGTGGGATATCAGTCGTGATGCGCCCTACTTTGGCTTTGAAATACCGGGCGAAACCGGAAAATACTTTTATGTCTGGCTTGATGCGCCTATTGGTTATATGGCCAGTTTCAAAAAACTCTGCGCATCGCGTGATGACCTGGAATTTGATGACTACTGGAGCAAGGATGCCGATAGCGAGCTCTATCACTTCATTGGCAAGGACATAATCAATTTTCATGCCCTGTTCTGGCCAGCCATGCTGGAAACCGCAAACTTTAAAAAACCGGATCTGATCAGTGTTAACGGTTTTCTCACCGTCAATGGCCAGAAGATGTCCAAGTCCCGTGGCACTTTCATTATGGCGCAAACTTATCTGGAACATCTGAACCCGGAATACCTGCGCTATTATTTTGCCGCCAAACTCAGCAGCACGCCTGAAGATCTCGATTTGAATCTGGAAGATTTTGCCCAACGGGTGAATTCCGATGTGGTCGGGAAAGTAGTGAATATCGCCAGCCGTTGCGCCGGCTTTATCAACAAGAATTTTGCCGGCAATCTGGGCACTACTCTTGCTGTTCCTGAACTGATAGTCGAGTTCCAGAAAGCCGGCGATGAAATAGCGGCACTGTTTGAAGCGCGCGATTTCTCCAAGGCCATACGACTGATCATGTCCCTTGCTGACAAGGCCAACCAGTATATTGCCGAACAGCAACCCTGGGTGATCGCAAAGGAAAACCCGCAGGCAGAGGAAGTACAAATTATCTGCTCAACCGGACTGAACCTTTTCCGCATCCTGTTAATTTACCTGAAACCGGTATTGCCGGTGATTGCGGAAAAAGGCGAAGCCTTCCTGCAGATAAAACCACTGGCCTGGCATGATGCCCAATCTCTACTGACCAATCATGAAATCGGCCGCTTTGAGCCGCTGATGACCCGTGTAGAGCTTTCAAAAGTTGAAGACATGGTGGAAGCCAGCAAGGAGAGCCTCGTGGCTGAAGAGAAAACAGAAAATTCCACAGCAGCTGCCGTTAATACTGACGCCAGGACAGCGCTGGGCAAAGATCCGATAAGCGCGGAAATTGAATTCCCTGATTTCGCAAAAGTTGACCTGCGTATCGTCAAGGTATTACATGCTGAGCAAGTGGAAGGCGCTGACAAGCTTCTAAAACTGACCCTCAGTCTGGGGCTAAACGCTGCCGGCGAAGAAGAAACGCGCACCGTTTTCTCCGGGATCAAGGCCGCTTATGACCCCGAAAAACTGATCGGCATGCATACTGTAATGGTGGCCAATCTGAAACCACGTCAAATGAAGTTTGGTTTGTCCGAAGGCATGATTCTGGCCAGTGGAGAAGCTGACAAGGTGTTTCTGCTGGAGCCCCATGAAGGCGCGGCACCGGGTACACGCGTCACCTGATACTGGTACGGATAATCACCGGTGTGACATCACTAAAGCCTGTAACGGGGATGCCCTGTTTTACCCGCAGTCGGTAATCATTACCTTTCATATCATTGACCGCCAGTGAGAGTCGATAGGCTTTGTCGATATCCAGTTGCCAGAATTTCCAGGCGGCAGAATCACCAATAAGCAAGTCAGAGAAACTGATATCCAGTGTTTCCCCGTGAAAAGAGAAGCAAAATTCAGACAGGGGCGTGCGCAAGCCCGTACCACAGGCCTTCAGATAGGCTTCCTTGAGGGTCCACAAGTCATAGAATCTCTCATTCCATTGCTCTACCGGTAATGCCAGCAGCGCTTCTGCTTCTTTACGGGCAAAATAGCGCTCGGCAAGATTAACAATGTCTGCTTGCCGACTCAGGTATTCAACATCTATCCCTACCGGTTCCACCTGCATGACCGCAAGGGCAATCAGGCCTCTGGTATGGGTCAGATTAAACTGCAGGGTGGTTTCAATAAGGAGTTCCGGTTTGCCGTTTCGGTTTGCACCAAATTCGAGGCTGCCAGGATCATCCAGGCCAAGGTATTGGGCCAGCACCCAGCGCACCAGGGCTCTGGCGACCAGAAACTGTTGTTTATGCAGGGTAAAGGTAAAACGTTCATGGCGCATGACTTCCTCGGGACTGAGGAATTGTGCATATTGCTCCAAAAGAGCAGCATCCTGAATTTCCTGATAATTTACCAGCCAGAGATCAATATCATTACGAGCAGCTTTCAGCATGGCGGGAGTCTCTCATTATTGGCATAATTCCGCTACTCAAAGCCACAATCAACGGAAACTAAATATGAGACTTTTACACACCATGTTGCGCGTCACTGACCTGGAAAAATCCATCGACTTCTACACCAATATTTTTGGCATGAAATTGATCCGAAAAATGGATTTTCCAGAAGGCAAATTTACCCTGGCGTTTATTGGCTATGGTAGTGAAGAGGAAAACACAGTACTTGAACTGACCCATAACTGGGACACCGACAGTTATGAGCTTGGCAATGCCTATGGTCATATCGCCATCGGTGTCGATGATGCCTACAAGGCCTGTGCCGAAATTGAGGCCAAAGGTGGCGATGTCGTGCGTCCTGCCGGCCCCATGAAGCACTCGACCACAGTGATAGCCTTTGTAAAAGATCCAGATGGCTATATGGTCGAGCTCATTGAAGGTAAATAGGCGCACCTGGCGTGAAACATAATGCGCCAGAGCCAGCATCAACATGACCGATATTATTCTTATTCTTGTTGGCGCTATCCTCGTTAACAATTTCGTCCTGACCCAGTTCCTGGGTCTGTGTCCCTTTATGGGCGTTTCAGGCAAGGTGGAAACCGCCGTCGGTATGTCGGCAGCCACCCTGTTTGTGCTCACCCTTGCCTCTGCCTGTAGCTACCTGGTTTTTCAATACCTGCTGGTGCCTCTCGGCCTTGAATACCTGAAAACCATATCCTTTATTATCGTTATTGCAGCGGTGGTTAGCATGACGGAAATAATCATGCATAAAACCAGTCCCCTGCTTTATCGCATCCTTGGTATTTTTCTGCCATTGATCACCTCAAATTGCGCAGTACTGGGTGTCGCCCTGCTTAATGTCAACCAATCCAACACTTTTGCCCATTCAGTATTTTATGGTTTTGGCGCGGGCCTTGGTTTTTCACTGGTATTGATTCTTTTTTCTGCCATGCGGGAAAAGCTCACCCTGTGCGACATCCCCGAACCGTTTCAGGGGGCCGCCATTGCCATGATTACAGCCGGCCTGATGTCCCTGGCATTCATGGGCTTTAGTGGTATGGTCTGATGCCGGCATCGCTCCCCGTCCTTACCCTGCTGTTAACACCCGTACTGGCTTTACTTGGCCTGGGCTTGCTTATCGGTGCCGTATTGGGTTTTGTGGCGAGCAAATTTCGGCTTGAGAGCGACCCGGTGGTTGAAAGAATTAATGACCTGTTGCCGCAAACACAATGTGGACAGTGCGGTTATCCCGGCTGCAAACCCTATGCTGAAGCCATCGCAGCCGGAGATGCAATCAACAAATGTCCGCCCGGCGGTGAAACGACTATCATGCAGTTGGCAAACTTGCTCAATATTCCGGCACTTCCCCTGGATGAAAGTTACGGACAGCCTGAAATAAAAAAAGTGGCATTTATTCGTGAAGCCGAATGTATTGGCTGTGCAAAATGCATCCCCGCCTGTCCGGTGGATGCCATACTGGGCGCGCCCAGGTTTATGCATACGGTTATCGAAAGCGAGTGCACAGGTTGTGATCTGTGCATCGAACCTTGCCCGGTCGACTGCATTGACCTGGTACCCGTGCAAACCCATGCACTCCCCGTCAGGAGTGTTGAGGAGCTCAATACCGAAGAAACACTGGCTTGTATAAATTGCGGTTTGTGTGTCGAGCAATGCCCGGTTGATATCCTGCCCCATGAATTGTACTGGGCCTGTCGCGGTAAAGATCTTGCCAGCGCTGAATCACTGAAGCTGATGCATTGCATTGAATGTGGCAAATGCGACCGGGTCTGCCCCAGCAGCATTCCCCTGGTGGAATACTACCAGGCCACCATGCAGGCATTTAATACACAGCAAAATGACAGGACCCAGGCTGACAAGGCAAAACAGCGTTTTGAATTACATCTGCAGCGAATGGAAAAGATTAAAAGGGAAGAAGAACAGCGCCGGCAAAAACGCGCCGAACTGGCCAAAAAAGGGGCTCAATCACAAACCAGGGACACCATTTTAGCCGCACTGGAACGGGTCAAATCGAAAAGAAAGCCCAACTGATCAGATCAAGCCGTAATAAAGACTCAAAAAATAACCCAGACCTGCCGCAAAAGACAGCACCAGCCCACCGCAAAGCACTTTTTCGGCCATGACTGGCTGGTCGATAGTTTCCAGTTTTTCTCCCAAAGGGGCAAAGTAAAGATAGAGAAAGCCCGCAACAAAACCACCGAGGTGATTGGAAATTCCTATGTTTTCGAAGACAAATATCTCTAGCGTAAACTGCAAGGCCAGCAGCCAAATCAATGAATTTAAAGTGACAGCATTAACACTTCCCGGGAGAAATTTTTCATATTTAAATTTTAAACAAAGATAGGCGCCCCATAAGCCATATATCCCTCCAGAGGCTCCTGCACCAAATTCATCATAGGAAAAAAAGAAAAAGGTAAAGAATCCACATAGTGTGGAAATAAAGAAAATATTAATAAATCTGAGTGATGAAACTGTCTTTTCCAGTACATCGCCAACGGCAGCAAGAACCAGCAGGTTCATAAAAAGATGGAAAAAATTTGCATGAATAAATGCCGATGAAAATATTCTGTAGATTTCAAAGTTTTCAAATACTCTGTTTGACCCTCCACCCTCCAGCACAAAACCAAAGTCATCACCAAAATCAAACTTTCCGGAAGTAGATAAAAAATAGATAGACAAGAAAAGAATAAATAACAGGGTTGTTACTACTCTAATTTTTTTTTGATGTGAAATTGAAAGTTTATTTATGGAGAACTTTTCATCGCTACCGGGTCTTTTATCAATCTCATCGGCTATAAGCCCTTTAAAAACCTCAAACTCTTCCGGTTGGCGAAAACACTGTTTGTCTACAAAAATTCTATTATTTCTGACTCCCAACATCAGTCCCAAAACATTTCCTCGGAAGCTTATCGGCTCTAATGAATATATATCTGACAGGAAAATAACTTTTTCACCGAAGTAGAAATTAGGCAAAATAAACTTGCCGTTTGTACATTGAATTTTTAGTTCATTTGAAAAATAGGACTTAAGCAAGCGCCTGAACAACGTCAGTAGCGATACGATATAAGCAAGCATTAAGACGATATATATTTCTTTATATTCGTTGAAGCTTGTAGAAATTTGATTATCTGTAAACGAAATCAAAAGAATTAAAGTCAGGGATAAAAAAACAAATTGAACGATGCTTTTTCTGCCCTGCGTCAAATTGAATTCAAAAGATATATCCTTTTCCATTATAAAAATATTCTCACTAAAAAAATGAGGGTTTGAGAATATCAAACCCTCCAATACAAATGTATTCAGTCGTTCAGATAGACATATCCCCCGGCAAATGCCAACCCAATCATCGCGGTAGCGGCCACCGGACTTAATCCAAATGCTGTCAGTGCCGCTATGGTGCCCCAAGTACCACCAAACGTAATTTGACCCAGTGCGGCGGCCGCCCCCCAATATTTAAGGGAATCAGCCATCCCTGCCCCACTAACTTCCTCCAACTCAACCATAGTGAGTTCTCTCATCTTTCTAACCTCCATGTCATAGTTATGCAGTATTGCACCTATAGGTTTAGACCAGATTTCCTGATCTCGCCAGTTTTTTATTTCGCCAATCGATGCTTGCTGAAAAATCCCCAGATCAGCTCTGAGGCATTGATGTCGTTATT
>JAUHWU010000230.1 GCA_030427065.1 Gammaproteobacteria bacterium
ACCGCTATTTTGTCGGGCAGGACAGGAGTCTTTATTTTACCGTCGGCAGTCGATTCTAAAAATAGTCACAAGTCACAAGTCACAAGTCACAAAAAAGGCGACTAAATTAGTCGCCTTGTCGGATGCGTCCCTGCGGTCCTTATCCGACCTACAAAAAACCAATTAAACCTGGGAGTGTGCTTGCTTGCCTCTTGCCTCTTGCCTCTTGTCTCTTGTCTCTTGCCTCTTGCCTCTTTTTTATATTCCCCAGCCGCCTCCCTGCACCGCCCACTTTTATCCTTTATCCTTAATCTTTTATCCGCTTGTTTTGCAACTATTCCTCGGCCTGCCAACCCCCGCCAAGCGCCTGAAACAGCCCGGTAATGGTATTCAGACGCAGAAGTTTATTATCAAGATAGCTGTTACGTGTTGAAAAGAGAGTATTTTGTGCGATCAGTACTGTCTGGAAGTCGGCAACACCTTCCTGGTATCTGACTTCGGCAATACGAAACGCTTCTTCCGCTGCCTCCAGATTCTGAAATGCGACGACACCCTGGGCTTCGAGTAACTCGATATTGCTCAATAACACTTCCACTTCATTAAAGGCACCAATAACAGCACGACGATAGTTGTTCAGGCTATTCTCCATGGTGATCCTGGCCTGATCTATATTTCGAAAACGCTGGCCATTATCAAGCAGCGTTTGTATCAGGTTGGCATTGATACTGAGGATGGTATCCGGATCGCTCACCAGTTCAGAAAGTGATGTACTGGAAGCATTAATGCCTCCGGTCAGAGAAATTTGGGGAAATAAATCCGTCTTTACAATATCGACACTGGCACGGGCACTGCGTAAATTGGCTTCCGCCTGAACCAGATCCGGACGTCTTACCAATAACTGAGAGGGCAGTCCGGGTTTAACGAGGGGAACCTCAATAGACTCTAATGTCTGTCCGGCCACATCAAAATTCTGAAGCGTTCTTCCCAGCAACAAGGCCAGAGATGAGCGGGTAGCCAGGTCATTCTGTATAAAACTGCGCAGGTTGTTGCGTTCCCGCTCAAGTGCGATCTGCTGTTGCAAAGCCTCAATAGGCACTGCAACACCGGCGTTAACTCTGGCCTGGGCAATTCTATAAATCGCTTCAGCATTTTCCACATTCTGCATGGAAGCCTGGACCTTATCCCGGGTCAATAGTAACTGGAAATAGGTAGAGGCTGCCGTTCCCAACGTATTCAAAGCGACATCAGCAACCTGGGCAACCCGGAAATCATAATCTGCCACAGCCCTGTCATAAGTAGCAGGCCTGCTGAGGATATCGTTATAGGTAAAAGTAGCACCGAGACGGAAGGGTTCATTGGGACTACCCGACGTTTCCGAGCCATCAACCCTTGTTTCGTTGTAACTGGCCCCGGTCCCGAGACTTACCAGGGGCGTTGGCAACAGGTTAAAGCCGGCTTCCCTGAGGGCGATCTGGGCAGACTCGAGATTACGGCGATTATTCTCCAGATCCAGGTTGTTTTCCTGAACCTGCGCAATAATTGTGCTCAGCTCTTCATCGTTGAAGGAATTCCACCAATCAGTTTCCGGCCAAATATCCGCCTCTTCCACCACTGGTCCCTGCCAATCTTCGGGGACATCAGCCTCGGCCAACTGAGGTAACTCGGTTAGCGTACAACCGGCAAGAGACACCATACAGGCCAGGGAAAATAAAAAAGAACGAATCCTGGACATCATAAGTTACTCATTCGCCAGTGCCACAACCGGATCAAGTTGTGCGGCTTTGCGTGCCGGCGCAAAACCAAAAATCAGGCCCGTGGCAGTAGCGCAGCTAAACGCCAATATCATTGGCATGGCCGTGAACTTGATCGACACTTCAAAGAAAATAAGGATATAGCCAACGGCTACCCCGATGATCACGCCAATAACGCCACCCACACCTGACACCACAATAGCTTCAGAGAGAAACTGGGACATAATATCCATTTGTCTGGCGCCAGTGGCCATACGAATACCAATTTCTCGTGTCCTTTCAGTCACTGACACCAGCATGATATTCATCACCCCGATGCCACCAACAAGCAGGGAAATGGCGGCGACTGAACCCAGCAATATAGTGAAGGTATCCTGGGAAGCGGTTATGGTCTCAAGCAGTTGTGCCGCATTAAATATGCGGAAATCTTCACTGCCATGACGCGCAGTCATAAACTGAATAAGGTTTTGTTCTGTTGCTTCTATCTGGTCTACATCATCGACATAAACCGAGATACTGCGCGCATTACTTTCTCCCATCAAACGTAATGCGCCTGTTTTAAACGGGACAAACACCACATCATCCTGGTCATTGCCATTGGACGAAGCACCTTTGGTGGTCATCACGCCGATCACCAGAAAAGGAATATTCTTGATGAGAATATACTCACCCAGCGGATCTATGCCAGGGGGGAAAAGCTCGTTGGTCACGGTGGCACCAAGGACCGCAACCGGGGTATAGCGGTCACTGTCTTCGCGGGTAAAAAATATGCCCCTGGATAATGGCCATGCACTCAGGTCAGGCATGCTCTCGGTGGTGGCAGTAACCTGGGTCGAATAATCCAGGCGCTGATACCTTACCGTGTAGTTACTTTGTAACTCCGGCATGGCACCAAGTACATTGGGCAGCTCTTCAGTCAGGGCATCAGCATCTTCAAGCGTGAGTGTTGATGGCAGACTGCGACGTTGACCGGGTACACGCGCCGGTTGCACGGTCAACCTGTTGGTACCAATGGAAGAAATCCGGTCCACGATATCCTGACGCGCCCCTTCGCCAATGGCCAGCATGGCGACGACTGATGCGACTCCGATAACGATTCCCAACAGGGTCAGAATCGT
>JAUHWU010000081.1 GCA_030427065.1 Gammaproteobacteria bacterium
AATGGTTTCACGTTTCAGCCCGGGCAGACAGTAAGTGTGGTCTATTGTCCACTCCATGACGGCCGCCCTGGTGGCGCGTTGGGGTATATCATCGATGCAGAGGGAACTTTCTACTCTCCCAATGATGGTGGCTGTGGTCCAAGTCCTGACTGGGAAGAATGGGTGAAACAGGGATATACCTCGCGCGCCGAAGCTGAATCAGCTCAATAGTCCTGTGAATTTATCATCAGCACTTTTTCCTATGAATAGTTTGCAGACATGCCTGTCTCTTCTGGTCGTTTTGCTTGTTGTTACGACGAGCCCGTCAAGTCTGGCACAACATGAAACCGGCGCTGATCTGCTTGGTGGTGAACGCGCTTTTCGGGATTACTGTGCCAACTGTCATGGACCTGACGGCGATCTGATAGGTCAGGTGGATCTTGGACATAACAATTTTCGTCAACCTTATTCGGATGAGGAAATTGCCGGCATTATCATGAATGGCATTCCCAATACCCCCATGCCGCCAACCCCGCGAGTCACCGAAGAACAGGCTTACATGCTTGTTGCTTATCTGCGCAGTCTGGGGGAACGCGATGATGGCGCGCTCAGCGGTAATGTTGCACGGGGCCAAACGTTGTATGAGGGCAGGGGTAAGTGTATGGACTGCCACATGATTAATGGCAGAGGTTCTGTCCTGGGCCCGGATCTGAGCAGTATTGCCCTGGTAAGATCGGCGAAGGAACTTGAGCAGTCGCTGCTTGAGCCCGATAGCGAGGTGCAGCCTGGCAACCGTTTTTATTCCGTGCAGACGTCGAATGGGGAAATGGTTTCCGGTCGCCTGCTGAATCATGATGCCTTTACTGTCCAGATGCTCGATAGCAATGAAACACTGCGCTCATTTGAAAAGAGCCAGCTGATTTCATTCGGGTTTTCCAACCCGGATATGCCTTCGCTGGCGACAGGCTACACGCAACAGGAGATTGCCGATCTGGTGGCTTATCTGTCCACGCTACGCCGGGGTGCCGCACAATGAAAAAAAATAGTGTGCTATTGATTGTCGCCCTGCTGATAAGTAAAGCGGGGTTTTCACAAGTCAGTTTTGATGACATTTTAAGCGCTGACAACGACGCTAACTGGCTCAGCTATTCACAAAATCTTTTTAATCAGCGCCACAGTGGTCTTGATCAGGTCAACACCGGCAATGTCGCAGAGCTGGAATTGCAGTGGGTGTGGCAGGCACGATCCCTGGAAAAATTTGAAGCCACCCCTTTGGTCGTGGATGGCGTTCTGTATACCGTGCAGGCACCCAATGATGTCATTGCTCTTGATGCCGGGACAGGCAGAATATTCTGGACCTATAACCACGAGCCGGCACCGGCACGAACCTGTTGCGGGCGGGTTAACCGGGGCCTGGCGATTCTCGGCAATACCCTATTCATGGGTACGGTGGATGGACGATTACTGGCGATTGATGCCCGCAGTGGCAATCTGATCTGGAATACTGAAGTGGCGGATGCCGATGCGCTGTATTCCATCACCATGCCTCCCATGGTGGTTGAGGATAAAGTCTATATTGGCACCGCCGGAGGAGACCTCGGCATTCGTGGTTATGTCGCCGCCTATGACGTGACGACGGGGGCAGAAATCTGGAAGACCTATACCATACCCGGGCCCGGTGAGCCCGGGCATGAATCCTGGTCCGCAGATTCCTGGCAAACCGGTGGCGCCGCTATCTGGAATGCCGGCGCCTATGATCAAGAAGCCAATCTGGTGTACTGGGGAACCGGTAATCCGGCGCCCGACTGGGATGGACGTTCACGGCTAGGTGACAATCTTTATAGTGACAGCGTGGTAGCGTTTGATGCAGACACCGGAGAAATAAAATGGCATTACCAGTTCACTCCCCATGATGAAATGGACTACGATTCCACTCAGGTACCGGTGCTGGTGGACCGGCAATGGGATGGTCGCCTGCGCAAACTTATGCTGTGGGCAAACCGTAATGGCCTGATGTATGTGCTTGACCGCGTGACTGGTGAATTCCTCCATGGCAAACCCTATGTCAACGTTAACTGGATGAACGGTTTTGATGAATCGGGACGTCCGATTCGTGCCCCTGGCATGGTACCCTCAGTGGAAGGAACGCTTATCCGTCCCCATGTTCATGGCGCTATCAACTGGGCACCGACTGCCTACAGTCCCAAACATGATCTTTATTATGTTGCCCATTGGGAAGATTCAGGCATCTTGGCTATCGAGGGCCAGTTTCCCCAGGCCCTGGGCGTTAACCGACGCCAGACCACCATGGGCGATGTCGCGCTGGAACCTTTCCTTAACAACAATGAGGAAGCCCGGGGTGTCATTCGTGCCTATGATCCGGACACCCTGGATGCGGTGTGGGAGTTCGATCTGGGTAATATTACCTGGGGCGGGGTACTCACGACTGATGGTGATATTGTTTTTGGCGGCGGTAAGGATGGCTACTTCGTGGCGCTGGATGCCAGCAGTGGTGAACTGCTCTGGAAAGCCAACCTCGGCGGGCAGGTTAATGCGGCGCCCATGTCCTATGCGGTGAATGGAAAACAGTATATTGCCATTGCTGCAGGCACCGCGTTGTTTACCTTTGCGCTGCCTGAATAAAAAAGAAGTAAGAACAGGGTTCGATGTAAAAACCATGGAAAAATTTTTTAAGTGCTTATCCTCCCAGCTGCCTTCTGTTGTTGCGCTGATAGCCTTGTCTTTCATGCACTCTGTTATCAGTCTGGCACAAGGGGCTGACGCGCAAAACAGTCCTATCCCCGAACGCATTCAGCTGGTGATTGATGGCCATAATTTGCCGTCGTCCAGTTTCAGTTTTTATGTTCAGGAAGTGGGTCAGGCTAATCCAAGTTTGTCTGTAAACGCCAATCTTCCTATGAATCCCGCATCAGCTATCAAGACCCTGACGACATTTGCTGCGCTCGAATCATTAGGTCCTGCCTTTACCTGGCAGACTGAGCTCTATGCCCTGGGGCCCATTGAAAACGGTGTGCTGCGGGGGGATTTGTTAATGAAAGGGGGCGGAGATCCCTTTCTGGTAGAGGACCAGTTGCGAGCGATGTTGAAGTCCCTGCAGCGCAGTGGTGTTGAACACATCACAGGCAACCTGGTGCTGGATGGTTCCTACTTTGATGCGTCTGTGGAGGATGCAGAGCTTATCGATAACCAGAGTGGTCGTGCCTACAATACCAACCCCAACGCTATTATCGCCAACTTCCAGGCCATGACCTTTTTCTTTTACCCCCATACCAATGGCCGGGATGTCATTATTCACACCGATCCCCGCTTACCGAATGTGAAAATCAGCAATCGTCTGCGTCAGGTCAATAGATCCTGTGGTGGCTACCAGCGCGGTATCAGCTTTAATTTGAATCCTGCTGACCCATCAGAAGTCATTTTTGAAGGGCAGTTTCCGTCACGATGCTCGCGCTACCAGATGGTCAGGGAAATACTGGATGCACCGGATTACACCTTTGGTCTGTTCATGGAGTTATGGACACAACTGGGTGGTCAGCTGGATGGAGATTTACGTCGGGGGGTTGTTCCGGATGATCTTGAACCTATCGTTATCTGGAATTCAGTGCCCATGTCCGACGTCATCAAGTCCATCAATAAATTCAGTAATAACCTGATGACCAGACATTTGCTACTGACACTGGGCGCAGAAGTTTTGGGACCGCCGGCGACGGTGGAAAAGGGTATTCAGGCGGTCAATAATTACCTGGAACTGAAAAGCCTCGACTCAAATCAGTTGTTGTTAACTAATGGTGCCGGTATTTCACGAGATACGCGCGTGACGGCATCATTGCTCAACAAAGTCATGCAAAGTGCCTGGGTCAGTCCCTATATGCCAGAGTATGTAGCATCGTTACCTCTGAACGGTATGGATGGTACTATGCGCAACCGGGCACGTGGCTCAAACATGTCTGGCCGCATGCATGTGAAAACCGGCTCTCTTGATGAAGTGTCAGCGGTAAATGGTTTGGTCTATTCGCAAAGTAACCGGGTTTTTGCAGTAACGGGTATGGTGAATCATGAACTGGCTGATCGAGGCCCGGGTACTGAGTTACTGGATGCGCTGCTGATCTGGGTTTATTCACAATAAGTTGGAATTGGAAAAATGAAGAAAATAATAACACTGCTTTTTATCCTGCAGCTTATTGCCTGCGGTAGTCAAGATAGCGATAGTAGCGCGGACAGTATCACAGCAGATGCGCCACTCAATGAGCAGGCGCTGAGTGATATGAAAATATCTCTGCCCCCCTTGCCAGGTAAAGAAGATTTCGTTCCAGAGCTAACGAAAAAATCCACAGTGCTGATGCAAACAGGATCAGGTGAGATAGTCATCGAGATTTATCCTGAAGCAGCGCCCAATGCGGCCGCCAGATTTCTTGAGCTGGTTGAAGCAGGATTCTACGATGCTACGCCGGTGTTTCGTGTGGTACCTGACTTCGTTGCCCAGTTTGGTATCAACTGGCGCGATAATTATCCGCAATGGCAGGACAACAATTTCGATGACGACCCCAGTCTGTTTGCGCTGGAACGCGGCACCCTGGCTTTTGCCAAGGCCGGACCGGATACCAACTCTACCCAGGTGTTTATTAACTATATAGAGAACAACAGACTGGCTGAACCGCGTTACAACTTTACTGTTTTTGGTAAAGTGGTCTCGGGAATGGAGGCGGTGGATGCCTTTATTCCGGTTGGTGAACCGGGTGGCGGTCTGGATCAGGGGCGCCTGTGGAATGATGGCGCCGCTTATCTGGATTCCCTGGCGACCAAGCCGATTATGATTGAGACAGTAAGCATTGTCGGATCCGGTGTTTCACCCTGATTGAAACCGGGTTTGGACGCGCTCAATGAGGGAAAGTCTGCTGCCGGCAATCCTGTTTATCTTCCAGTGTCGTCAGGACTGCCTCAGTGCCCTTTTGCCAGAACTCAATATTTTGTCCTGTATAACGCGAGCCGCTTGCTGATGGGTTGAGCCATATAAATATCTGTTGCTGATTCATATTTAGCACCGCCAATGGTTTCACCGCTGTTTTATAAAAATAGACACTCAGCAGATTATCTTCATCGCATATAAAATTTATCGCTTGCGGAACGACCAAATAACCGCTTTTTACTTCCAGCTCACTCAGACGAGTGAGATATTGATCGACAACACAAGGTCTGATATCGGCGTCCTTCCAGCAATCATTACGTCCGGAAATCCAGCCGCGCTGGATCGCCCTCAGTGAAGCAAGCTCTTCTTCCGGAAAGTTTTTCAGAGCAGCGCGAAACAATTCATCGAGGTATAAATCCAGCTTCATCAATTCTTCGTCTTCGCACACCATTGATTCAACAGTGCCCTGGGCTTGATCACAGGCAAACGACGGTGAAATTTCAAAATCCACAGGGTTGTAGGGTGCAAACTCCAGTATTGCGCCATCGGCCAGGGTGGCCAGAAATAAATGATTGTTTTCCAGAACAAAGGAACGGGTATAGCCCAGATCACTGAGTACCCGGTCATAAAGTGAATCTGGCGCACATAATGCCCGGGTAGAAATAAGCGGATTAATTTGCAGCTGGCTTCTTCCGGTATGAGTCCAGTCCCCCCGGATCTGGTTGCAATCCAGGCGAGCAGTGAAATTTCCCTGTGGTGAAAAGCTGATCAGATACTCTGATGAGACAGCCGGCGTATAAAGAGAATCATCCATGGACTGAATTTCCACCAGTGACCAGTGTGAAGCATTCAGAGAGACTACATTGTAGAGCGGGTTGTTTTGTCCCACGCCGGGTGGCAGTTCATCGATATGGAATTGACTAGACGGGGAAAAAGATGTGCAGCTGCTTAAAAACAGGCAGAGAAAAATTATCTGTGGAAGAGTTCTGCTCATTCCCCGGCATTCAAACTTGCATGGATAGCTATCAGTGCCTCGGCTTCGCCTGGTCGTGCAGTAATGGTGGAAGGTTTTAAAGTCAGCAGTTTTTTGAATGTTGCTGCCCCGGGACAAGCGTCATAAAACGTTGCCAAAGCCGCAAGATCATCAAAACTGACCTTGTCATCAAAGGTGAGTCGAATGACATCCAGTGCTTCCCATAACACGGCATCAGCAACCATCACTTCACGCTCATTCATTGCATTCAGCCAGCCCCACTGTTCCAGCGTCTGATTCACGGTTGCCAGATGCATTTCAATGCGCCTTTTAAGAACGGCTGTAGCACCAGCCACATTGGTGCCCGGATGAAAGATATCGCACCAGATCAGGTTGATGCAGGGCGTGAGTAAATCAAGAAAGGCACTCGATCTAAGCATGGCATGTTGCGCACGTGTGCGTTCATCCAGCAGGGCATTGTCCCCCAGCTTTTCCTGAAGAAAATCAAGAATAACCAGTACTTCATTGAGAATGAGATCGTCCCATTGCAAGGCCGGCAGTTTCTGAAAGTCACCGCTAACTGCTCTGTTACTGCGAATAGCCGGCCAGTTGGAATTATCTGCGTTGAGCTTGATGCGGTCATCACTGAAGGGAATGTCGCGATGAGTGAGCAGGCCACGTATGAATTGCCCGCGGCCACGCACATCAAAATAATGGAGAGTAATTTCGGTATATTCAGGCATCTGGTGCTTCCTTCTGGCGGGGTGTAATAAAGTGATAAACGGAAAACGGGTTTGGAGGATAGTTTAAAGGAAATGTCAGGGTGAAACAGCAAACTCAACCGAGGCAGTCCCTTTAATAAATCCCAGGCTTACCAGCTGACCATTTTGTTGCGATCCGCTAACCCCACCGTTATATGTCCAGCCCTGCGGCACTTGCAGGGTCAGACCGTTTATCCCCAATGGCGCACTCACCTCGACTATTCTAAGGCCTGGCTGGTCATCGTGAATAAACAGGGAGGTGGTATCGCGGGCAACCCACCAGTTGCCGTATTCTGCCATTGTGCCAAACCATGCCTGATCCTTGAATGCGACGATGAACTGTTCGACAAAAGCCAATTTGTGGTCGGTTACATCAGTATGAACAAGCAGGTTTACCAGGCCATGATAGCGGGCAATATTTCTGGCAACAGCTATTGCTTCATTTATCCGATCGCCCAGTCGGCCTTTTTCATCTTCTATGGTGACCGGAAACTCAAAAATGCTGGTTGGGAAATCATAGGAACGATCTGCCATGGCGCGGTAAGGTAAATGCGTTAAGGCCTGATTTGCGGTAATGCTGGAATCATACAGATAACCTGTGGCCTCCAGCATTTGAGGAAGTGAGTCCGGTCGCGACAGATGGCCGGGACGAAACGACACCACCTGTTGTCCCGAGGTCTGCTCCAGCAGAAATTTACTGACCCGTAATTCACCGCTAATGCTGGCATTACGTACCGAGGTAAATGTTTCGACAAATGGTTTGTAGTAAGGGTACTGCTCCTTTCCGGTTCCCGTTGGCATATAGCTGAATTCATTGGAATGGGAAACCGAGTGACTTGCCACTTCCATGCCATCGCGAACCACGTCCTCGATAATATCAACCCTGGAAGGTTGAAAGAAAAATTCATCGCTAAAGTCAGTCAGATATTTGGTTTGTATAAAGTAAGTGGCTGGCACTGCCATGCTTTTTTCCATTTCGGCATAAAAGGGAATGTTGTTGATTGATCGTGTGAAATCAATGTCATGGGTTATTAGCACGGTCAAGGCTTTGCCCTGAGGTGTCGGTGAAAGCAGTATGGCGTTATCTTCACCCTGTTGATAAACCTTTGCCAGAAAGCGCAAAAAGGTGTCAATCTTTGGCTGGTATTCATTAACGTAGCTGTCAGCCAGTTGCACGAATCTGGCATTGGTGGCACGCAGTATAAAGTGGCCCAGTTCCAGACCAATAGCATAGGCATGGCCGGTGCCATTGTCTGACTCAAAAAAGTTATGGGTAATAGCGGCGCTGCCGTCATTGAAAGTGGCTATGGGTAAGTGCTTGGTATTGTGATAACTGATTCCAGACAGCCCCCCTTCTGAACTGGTGTTTTCCGTCAAAGGAATAAACTTTTCAGCAGGAGAGTTTGCATAGGAATTATTGAATGGATCATTACTCAAGCGGATCGCGGTAAACTCTGGTAATTCAATGGAATTTTCAAAGCCAAACAGCTCGGGCATGCCGCCGCCAATAACGGAAAAGGCAAGCAGAGTGCCTCCTTTTCTTACATGCTCTGCAAATGCCCGCAGTGCTTCAGGACTGGTGTTGGCTCCGGTCAGTGCCGGGTAGACCATGATGACATCATGGTTAAGCGCAGCGTTGGCAGACTCTACTATGGTAAATGGGATTCCCATACTTTTTAGCCCGGAGGCCAGTCCCAACCAGGATGAGTTTCTATCATTGATAAGCAATGCCAGTGCATTGTTGTCGTCATGCTGAAAATCGGCAAAACTCAGCGTCGGCGCGGGAGTGGGCAGTACAGTAATTTCAGCAGGCCCCTTGAGATCAGGAAAAACCACTGGTGTGCGAATAAAGAAATACCATCCGGCAATGGCAAGCCCCAGCAGGATAGCTGTTTCAGCATAGCGCTTAATCAGCTTGTTCAAGATAAATTTCCTCAAGGCCATCGACTGCGAGGCCGGAAAAAGTTGGCCATGCTGACCATTCTCTGGTCAGAATTTCAGAGAGATTCTGCAGTTGCTCAAGATTGCCGGCAAAAGTTAATTCACTGGCTTCCAGCTGGCTTTCAAAGCCGTAGCGAAAAGCCTTACCTGGCAAATCCCGATGAGGGTCGGAAAACAACACAAGGAGATTGTAGTCAGCAATTTTTAAAAACCATAACTACCCGTCATTCCCGCTGGCAATATAGTTTTTACGGGTTTCTGATGCCAGTCTTCCAGCTTCAAGTGCGATGTGGATATTTGCCCCGTGGCGGGAGCCCCATTCAAAATGGCAAAGGCTCTGCCCTTAAACGATTCAGACTGGTTCGGTAGTTCATAACAGTAATACTGAGTTGTTCCATCACCAGATTATTTAGTAACTGCAGCCCCCATTGTGGATGACTTCCCCACCACACCGGCATCACAAGATCCAGTGGCATCCTGGAATCCAGTGTATCGCTGGCAGCTTTTACTGTCGTGATATAGCGTTCGCGCCAGTAATCCTGAACCAGATTAAATCCTGGTAGCAGGTAGGGTTCAATGTCCAGCTATAAGCCATCAATACGATTCTGCGGGTTTCTCGAGGTATTGAATTGTCGATAGGCATTGACACGAATCAGCAATGAATCGAGGTTTTCCGGCATCACATCACGACGATCTCCAATGACGGTCCAAACCTCAAAAGATTTTTCATGTGATTGCCTGATAAACTCCTCCACCTCATCAGCGTTTTCAATTTCGCCGCTGGCAAGGTCAACAGGCAGGGTAATATAGAGGCGATTAATGGATTCCGAGCTTGCGCTGGCCCATAGAACCTCGGGGGTATTTTTCCAGGTAGAGGGTTTCCACAACCAGGCCTAACTATAACTGACGGGTTCCCGGGTTCTGGGCACAAGACTTAGTTGTTCTATATTGATGGTGACTTGGCCTTGCGGGCACAGCAAGGTAAAAGAAGTCCAGTTATCAGCACTTTCCGGAAGCGGGATTTCAAAACTCACGAGCTCATCGGTAGCGTCTGCTGGTGCAGTATCAATAAGCAATTTATCAACTATCAAGGGCGCTTCCAATGCTTCCCGTTGCGCATCGGACAGGGCCAGCGTTATCTCGCCGCTACCACTCAAGACCAGTTCCATCGTTTGCCTGTTTCCGCTACGCCAGGTTCGCACGGTACGGAATATGGCACCAGCGCTACTGTCGCCACTTTTACATACCAGTAAGTGATCATCCCGCAGGCTGGCTCTGCCATCGCTTCCAAAAATACTGCCGTTAAATTGACTGATGATATTTTCATTAAAGGGCAGGGGAGGTGTCGCGGCAGGAGCAGGCGCTTCAAACTGTGGAATAATAATCTCACTGATTAGCGGATTGTCATCATCAAAATTTCCTTGCAGGATGATGCGTGAATTACTCTCAGCGGGAGGTTCTGCAACAATAAGACGGGTCCATAATACGCTGTCTTCCCCCAGTGAAATCTTGAGACTTCTGCAACCGCGAATCATACCGGGATCAGCTAGAAGCATAATTTGCAGATCTTTGCCTGCAACGCTGGTTGAGTGGAGAAGCTTGCCAGCAGGCGAATTAATGCCAGTCTCGCAGACGGCAATAGTGTTCGCCTGCACAACGGAAGAAATGCCAGCCAGTAAAAGCAGGTTGATCAAGGCCGGGTAAATGAATTTGAGTGTTTTCAAAACGTTATCAACAAACAGGCATTGCGGTCATTGTATCTAGCGGTCTGACTGAACAGGGTATTAATATGTCTTGGTGCACTTTATCCTGAATCAAAAGCCCTTTGCTGGAAGGCTTATTCGCAGTAATAACACATGATTGTACGTTAAATTTTTCCTGACTTGTGCTTTTCTCCCAGGTACCTGGAGAACTCCGGTAATCGGCACTACTAATTATCAAATTCGCCACTATAATTGCCCCCTTCTTTTATGCTCACCTGTGAAAAACTCGCGGTGTATTCAACACGGGAATAAGGTGTGAAATCTGATTTCATCAAAATGGCCCTGGTACTGGGCTCTCTTAGCTGGATAGGACCGTTTGCGATTGATATGTATTTGCCGGCAATGCCGGTGATTGCCGAAGATCTGCAGGCATCGGTGTCTGCATCCCAGGCGACATTGATGGCCTTTTTTATCTCATTTGGCGTCAGCCAACTGGTCTATGGTCCGGCATCCGATGTGTTTGGTCGCAAGCCACCGCTTTATTTTGGCCTGGTGGTGTTTGCCCTGGCATCAATTGGCTGCGCCATGTCACCTACTATTAATTGGCTGATAGCGATGCGTTTTGTTCAGGGTATTGGCGCAGCCGCGGTGATGTCGATTCCGCGCGCTGTTATTCGTGACTGCTATACCGGTAATGAGGCGACAAGATTGATGTCTACCATCATGATCATCATTGCTATTTCACCCATGTTTGCGCCATTGCTGGGCAGCGCGGTGATTATTCCCTTTGGCTGGCGCGCAGTGTTTGTAGCAGTTTCTCTGGCGTCTATTGTGGGCTTCCTGATGACGCGTTTTGGGCTCAGGGAAACCTTGCTGTCTGAAAACAGAAGTCCTTTTAAATTCAGTCGCATGATGAGCGCCTTTGGCGTTTTGTTTCGCGATACCCACTACATGGGGCTTACCCTGATTGGCGGCATGGGCATGGGCAGCTTTTTTGCTTTTCTGGCGACCAGTTCATTTCTCTATATGGATTACTATGGGCTGACGTCTTTTCAGTACAGTCTGGCGTTTGCCCTCAATGCCTTTGGCTTCTTTGCTGCCAGTCAACTGGCCGCAACACTGGAAGCCCGCTTTGGCACTATAAATGTGATCAGGTGGGCTGTGGCTGGCTACTGTTTCTTTGGCTGTTTGCTGTTTAGCGTGGTGATGCTGGGTTTTGACAGTTTCCCCCTGCTGGTAGGCCTGTTACTGGTGACTTATGCTTTTCTGGGATTGGTATTACCTACCTCGATGGTATTGGCACTGGAGGATCATGGACCCATTGCCGGCACGGCTGCTTCACTGGGCGGGACACTACAGATGGTTATTGGGGCTATCAGTATCGCCATTGTCAGTGCGGTATTTAATAATACGCCGGTGCCACTGGTTGTCGCGATTGCCATCTGCGGCATAATTGCCGCCACTCTTTCGGTGTTTGCTCTGAAGAAACCACAGCTCTTGCCGGAAAACTAGCGCGACAGTGAAAGCGCTGAAGTGCTGGAGCTGCTAGTTGGGGTATTAATCGCTGGTCAGGGTTAACAGAATGTCGGCAAACCAGGCGCAGTTAAGTCCCAGGGCTTCGTCTACTTCCAGGTCTCTGGTCCCCACATCCAGTCGCGCTGAATGAATGCCAAGTAATGTCCAGGGCAGCTGTGAATTCAAATTTCCTTCATCGACTTTTGAATTGTCTCTGGTAACCACGGGGGCGCCACTCATGCCACGATGGGTTCTGGCATCTGTGAGGAAATAGCCATTGCCCTGAAAGCGCATGCTGAACGAGGATGCATTAATCGCGCGTCTGGCCACTGGCAAGTGATGCAGGGTGTCATGAAATCCCAGCGGAAATCCAATGATCAACATTTCCGTGCCGATTTCAATTCTTTCGATGGAGTCATGTAAGTGCGCAGGGGTGAAAGCGAAATAGGTAGCAGTATCCGGCAGACTGTCGCGCTCAATTTCAATCACTGCAACATCAATATCCCCGGCACTATCAACTCCCTGCCGCCAAATGCTTTTGCCATCGTTAAACAAAAGAATTGAAAAGAAGGAAGCCTCGGCAAGGTTTTCCGGGTTGTTGTGGAATTCCAGTTCTATTCTGTTCGGATGGTGGTCGCTGGGTTCATCTACCAATACATGGCGACTGGTGACCAGGAAAAGTTTTTCATCACGCTCGAAGAAAAATCCGCTCGCTTTAGTGAGCAGGTTCTCATGTTCATAGGTGGAAATTTGCAGTGTGCTTAAGAGCAGGGGTTCAATCATGATGAGAAAGACTATGCCGGATTTTCAGATTATTTTACAGGGCTATTTTAAATCACCCGGAATGAGCTGCAACACTACTGATGAAATGGCAGGAAATAAAATCCAGGTTATGTCATCGCAGCAACTAACACCCCTGCTGGTGATAAATATACTCAGATAATATTCAATGCAGTTTGCTTGCACATGTGTTACAATGCGCGACATCTGTACAGTGAAATACCAGTATTGATGTGAATATTATAAAGGTCAGTAAATAAAGAATTTTTTCATTTTTACTGATGCGGTATTACCCTCCCTGATTCTTGTGCGGCCTTTTCAAGGCATGCCATAAGCCTGCTTTCTAATTTTCTCAACACAACCATTGCTGCCATTACTTTTATGTAGGGCATTTTTCTATGGCGTGTCTCATGGCATTTCCGTGACATGTCCATGAAAAGTCATGGCAATTGCCATGCTATTTTCCGGCGCCGGGTAGGCTAAACTTACTTGTTGCGACGGGAAAGCAATACCATTAATTATAAAGGCTGGTAGTTAATCAGTAGCTTTTTGTTACTTGCTATAACAGCCTGTTAAGAGTCAGATATTTTATGAGTGAAACACAACAATTTAATACCCTTGGTCTAAGCGATTCCCTGTTGAGTGCGATACAGGCACAGGGCTATACACAGCCAACCCCGATCCAGTCCAAAGCCATACCGGCAGTACTGGACGGAGACGATGTTATGGCGGCAGCCCAGACGGGTACCGGCAAGACGGCGGCGTTTGTGCTGCCAATTTTACAAAAGCTAAGCAATTCGAAGCCTGTCGCCAGTGGTATGGTAAAAGTGCTGATCCTGGTGCCAACCCGTGAGTTGGCTGCCCAGGTACTGGAAAGTGTCGACACTTACGGTGATAACGAAAGAATTAAAGCCTGCGCTGTTTTTGGTGGCGTCAATATTAATCCGCAATTACAGCGTGTACATAAAGGTGTCGATATTCTGGTGGCAACCCCCGGACGCCTGCAGGACTTGATTGATCGCAGGGCGATTTCACTGCAGTCACTGGAAATTCTGGTGCTGGATGAAGCCGACAGAATGCTGGATATGGGCTTCATTCATGCCATTCGCAAGATTCTGAAACTGGTTCCGGAACGTCGGCAAAACCTGATGTTTTCAGCCACCTTTTCACCGGAAATCAGAAACCTGGCAAAAACTATATGCCGCAATCCAGTGGAAATTGAATCGGCTCCGCGTAATTCTGCAGTTGAAATTATTCATCAGCAATTGTTTGAGGTGAATAAAGAAGATAAATCCGGTGTGCTGAGAAGTTTGCTCCAAGGCACCACTGATCAGGCATTGGTGTTTAGCAGAACCAAGCATGGCGCTAACAAGCTGACCAAGATTCTCAATAAATATAACATCATGTCATCTGCACTGCATGGCAACAAAAGCCAGAAACAACGTACTGCTGCGCTTGATGCTTTCAAACAAAATCGCATACAGGTGTTGGTTGCGACCGATATTGCGGCGCGCGGAATTGATATCGATTTACTGCCCATGGTGATCAATTATGATCTCCCCCATGTGCCGGAAGATTATGTGCACCGTATTGGCAGAACCGGTCGTGCCGGTGCCCAGGGCAGGGCGATCTCGCTGGTCAGCTCTGATGAGCGTAAACAGCTGAAAGCCATAGAACGTCTTATCAAGCAGACGATCAGTCGCGGCCTGGTTGGAGAGATTGGAAGTGCCCAGCCGGTCTAGTCTTTGGTTT
>JAUHWU010000231.1 GCA_030427065.1 Gammaproteobacteria bacterium
GAACTGGGCAATGTTGCAGTCAGCATTCAATACTGTGGCGAATTGACCGCCCCCTGATGCCAGTCATGGCCAATAGAGGATGGGTTATTGTCGGTACCGCCCAAACTCAGGTTGTGGCAGGAGTTGCAAGAGATAAATCCGGATTTGAACAGGCGTGGATCAAAAAACAGCAACTTGCCGAATTCCACCAGAGTGGGATCAAATCCGTGGGTCGGCTTATTGGCTGGATGGGTTCCTGAGCCAGACAAGCAGCCCCTATCCAAACACCTGCAAAGCCAATCAACATGCGAATCAAATGTTCAGGGGTAAGTATTACAACTCTCCTTTCTATAAAGGTCATGCACAGAAACCTTTTTAAACGCCAATTTTGAATCTATCCTGTTAATGCTTTAGCAATTGTTCTGCCATGGCAGGATCAGTCAGGGGGAAATGAAGCATTGTGGCAAATCAGAGTATTCAATAGTGACTGCCTGGGTAGAGTAAGCCCTTTGAAAAACCGGGCGTATTCCCGACTTTTTTATAATGAAAATTTAATTACCAGGATATTGGGCCAGGCAATCCTGTAAAGTGTCTTTTGCATATTTTTGTCTTTTCCCTTATCCAGCAATTTCTGTGTCAAAATTAACGCTTCCTTTGACTAAATAAGCAAGAATACGGAGATAAAATGACTCAACGACGTGAATTTCTGGCATCTTCTTCCACCGGCCTGCTTGCCGCTTTCCTGGCTTCCGGCAGCCGTGCCCAGGAACAGGATATTGACGCCAATCTGACAGCAGAAGAAAGAGCCAATATCCAGCTTGTAGATCAGTTCTGCCAGGGCTGGGAAGCCATGGATCTGGCGGCGGTTTTAACCACAATGAGAGCGGATGCTGTTTATCGCCAGTCCCAGGATACACCTCCGGTTACCGGACACCAGGCGATCCACGACCTGATGCAGCCCTGGATAGAATCATCCCACAAGATTACCTACGAGGTGCTGGAGACTTTTGCCCGGGGGCCAGTGGTCATAAACCGCCGCATTGATATTTATCATTCCGATGATGATGAGCGCCACCTGGAATGGGAAGGCGTTGGCTTGTTCCTGATAGAAGATGGTCTGATTCGCGAGTGGCAGGATTTCACCATGCGCATTCAACGTGGCAAGGCTTGACCATAAACTTTAATTCCAGGCATGGACGCCTTTAAGCTTGGCAACGCTTCTTCTGAAATGGACGTTCCCCAGAGGTAGATTGTCGAAAGGCTCTCCAGCGAGGTCAGTTTTTCCAGGCCGGCAGCCGTAATTGCGGAATTTCCATACAGGTTCAATACCTGCAGGTTTTCGAAACCAGCCAGCGTGTCCAACCCGGCATCAGTGATGCCATTGTTGCCAAGATTAAGAGTTTCCAGGACCGGCATGTCCGTGATCACAGCCAACAACTCATCATTGAGTCCGGCACTGGCCAGGTTCAGCTCCACCATGGACGCGCTGGCCTGATTCAAAAGCGCCAGCATATCCCGACTGGCGGGCTGGCCAACGGCATTAATACTGACACTTAAGCCATTGCTTTCCCGGGACAAGGGCCGCACCAGCCAGCCACTGGCAACCATCTGCCTGATTAGCTCTTCAGGCAGAGCCTCGTAATTTTCAGCAACTACCATAAGGGGTGCAGGCGATAGTCCCAGCTCAATGGACAGCAATGCTGCTGTCTCTTCATCTACTGAAAGCGCACTCACTGATGTGTCGGCCGGCAGTCCGGCATTGATCCACCAGCCAAGTAACTCCACCTGCTCAATGGTAAGTGGCGTCTTGCCCTCGGCGGGCATAAAATTTTCATGACTTTCAGGCAGGGTCACCCGTTTGTAGAGATCGCTGCCTTCTGCATTTCCGGACAGAACAACAGCGCCGCTCTCTCCTCCCACCAGTAATGCATCCAGGGATGACAGATCCAGTTGGCCGCGCTGCTTGTCAGGGTTGTGGCAACTGCCACATCGGGACTGCAACATGGGAGCGATGACATCATGCCAGGGATCTGCCATAGCAAGATCCCTTACCGGTGCTCGTCTTTCGTCCAGACCCGCAAATTGGCGTATGGATTGCGGCGCATATTCCACCAGATAGGTGGGACCATGGGTCAGGTTGCCACCATAGTGTCCGGTGATAGTGACGGCGGTCAGCAAGGCCGCACAAAGCAGTCCACCCCAGCGCTGGTATAAGACGACATTAAATACCGACAGAAACCAGACCAGCTGTGCAGCAAGCGCAAAGCCGATACCCCAGAGTCGATGTGCATTGGCTGAGGGCCCGGAAAAACCACTTTCCCCGAAATGCAGCAAGCCCAGCGCGACGGTGAGCAGTGCGCTAATCGCTGTACATCCCCAGAGCACCGGTAATACCTGCAGCAGGGAGGTATATCTGGTGCTTCTCGATAGCCAGTGCACAATCGCGGTGAGCAGCACCATGCCGATAGGCAAATGTAAAACCACTACATGGAACCGGCCGAGGAATAACAGAAAGTCGGACATCAATTACGCCAGGATCGGGTGAACAACTTCACCATGAACATCGGTGAGGCGAAAGTCCCTGCCCTGGAAAAAATAAGTCAGCTTTTCATGATCAATTCCCATCAGATGCAAAAGTGTGGCATTGAAATCGTGCACATGTACCGGGTTTTCCACCACGTTGTAGCCAAACTCATCAGTTTTGCCATAGGTAGTGCCTGCTTTCACACCGCCGCCTGCCAGCCAGCTGCTGAAGGCATAGGGATGGTGATCACGGCCAAATATGGGGTTGTTGATATCACCCTGTGAATAGGGGGTACGGCCAAACTCACTGGTAAAGACAACAAGGGTGTCTTCCA
>JAUHWU010000232.1 GCA_030427065.1 Gammaproteobacteria bacterium
CTACACCGTAGCACTGCAGTTACTGTCTTACTATGTTGCGATTCAAAAAGGTACGGATGTCGACAAGCCTCGCAACTTGGCGAAGTCGGTGACGGTGGAATAGAAAAACTGAAAAAATAGGGGTAAGCGGATTAAATGGTTGATCTTACCTTTGCATGAGAGTGAGACAGACCGGCATCTCATCGGATTATCTGGTTGATGCTTCACCTACTGCTGGTGCATGTTTCCTTCGCTAATTCCAGCAAGAACCCCACACGCCTCAACTTCCCGGTCATCGTTGCAACTCGCTCTCAGTGAAACGAGTTGTTTCTCAAGCGCTTGCAGAGCGGTTATCTGCGACCGCACATGAGAGATGTGATCATCGAGCAAGGCGTTGACGGCGGTACAAGGCTGATGAGGGTCGTCCTGATAGCTCTGTAGTTCGTGAATCTCAGCCAGTGACAGGCCCAGGATTCTGCAGCGACGGATGAAGGCCAGCCCCTCACCATGCTTCTCGGTATAGACACGGTAACCGTTGTCCTGCCGATCAGGCGGCGGCAACAAGCCCTGCTGTTCATAGAAGCGGATCGTCTGTGTTTCGACCCCTACCAACTGCGCCAACTGACCAATGCGCATCAGCCTCCTCCCCAACGGATTCTTTACTCTATTGACCTTATAGTAGCTTTATAGTTTTAAATGGTACCACAACATTGTTCAAGTGGAGTCGTATCATGAGCAAATCCTGTGGTGGCGCCTGTGGCGGTGATGCAACGTCCGCAGCGGATACCGATATACAGGCCTCCTCCGAGGCGCCAGGGAGATGGGTCAGTGTTTATGCCGTGCCGAAGATGGACTGTCCATCAGAAGAACGAATGATTCGCCTAGCCCTGAACGGCTTTGAGGAGATTCGGGCGCTGTCCTTCGACTTGTCGAACCGCCGGCTGAAGGTCGTGCATGACGGCGAGGTCGAGCCCGTCACCTCGAAACTGAAGACCTTGGGGCTAGGCGCCTCGCTTCAGGAAACCGTCGCTGCAAATCCGGAGACCATCAAGGCCGCCGAGTTTTCGGCAGCTTCTGCTAAGCAAGAATCCGGGACCCTGCGCTGGTTGCTCGGCATCAATGCACTTCTGTTCGTGGTGGAAATGACTGCCGGTCTGATCGCCCAGTCCACCGGCCTGATTGGAGAATCCCTGGACAATTTTGCCGATGCGGCGGTGTACGGGCTTGCCCTTTATGCGGTTGGACATAGCGTGAAAATGCAGGTACGTGCCGCGCATCTTGCTGGTGTACTGCAACTGATCTTGGCTGTGGGCGTGCTCGTAGAGGTGGTGAGACGCTTTGTATTCGGTAGTGAGCCTGAATCGCTGGTGATGATGGCTATCGCATTCGTCGCATTGATTGCCAATACCAGTTGTCTGCTGCTCATATCCAAACATCGGGAAGGCGGGGCGCACATGAAGGCAAGCTGGATATTCTCGGCCAACGACGTGGTGATCAACCTGGGGGTCATCACCGCCGGCGCCCTGGTCGCGTGGACCGGTTCCAATTATCCGGATCTGATTATCGGCACCATCGCGGGGGGCATTGTACTTAACGGTGCCAGACGCATTTTGGCGTTGAAGGGTTAAATAATGCTCATTATTGGCAAAAAGCTCTCGCCGTATGCCCTATTGTCCATATCGGGCCTGCTGGCAGCGTCTGATCAGGCTGTAAAGTGGCTGGTGCAGCAATCAATGGCCTATGGCGAGTATGTTTCGGTGACCCCGTTCTTTAACTGGGTGCACCTATGGAACACCGGTGCCGCATTCAGTCTTTTTGCGAATGGTGGAGGCTGGCAGCGCTACTTTTTTATCGGAATCGCGGTAGTGGTCTCGATTTTTCTGATCAAGCTGATCCTTGAAAATCGTCATAAAGGAGAAGCCATCGCTTACAGTCTTATCCTCGGTGGCGCCATGGGCAACCTGATTGACCGGGTCTTTCGCGGCTATGTTGTGGATTCCTTTGATTTCTATTGGCGAGACTGGCATTGGCCGGTATTCAACCTGGCTGATATTGCAATTGTCCTCGGTGCCTTACTTTTCGTTTCCAGCAGCTTGTTGGGTAAAAAAGCAAACACCAATGCCGAGCCGGATGGATCTGACTGACACCTACGCCTATACAACACCATGACCGAACTTCCCGACAACATCCTTCACCTGCCGCAATACCAAGTACTGGGCTGCAAATCAACCGACGACGAAATGCACTTCCAGGTGGACGTGCCCGATCCCATCGCCTGCGAGGAATGCGGCGTGCAGGGTGAGTTCGTACGGTTCGGCAAGCGTGACGTTCCCTATCGTGATCTGCCCATCCACGGCAAGCGGGTCACTCTCTGGGTGGTCCGCCGCCGATACACCTGCCGGGCCTGCAAGACAACATTCAGGCCCCAGCTACCGGAGATGGTGGACGGATTCCGTATGACACTGCGGCTGCATGAGTACGTGGAGAAGGAATCCTTCAACCACCCCTACACCTTTGTGGCGGCACAGACCGGCCTGGACGAGAAGACGGTGCGCGACATCTTCAACGCCCGCGCCGAGTTCCTGGGGCGCTGGCACCGCTTCGAGACGCCCCGCATCCTGGGCATTGACGAGCTATACCTGAACAAGCGCTACCGCTGCATTCTGACCAACATTGAGGAGCGAACCCTGCTCGACCTGCTGGCCACCCGCCGCCAGGACGTGGTGACCAACTACCTGATGAAGCTGAAAGACCGGCAGAAGGTCGAGATCGTCAGCATGGACATGTGGAACCCCTACCGGGCAGCGGTCAAGGCTGTGCTGCCCCAGGCCCGTATCGTGG
>JAUHWU010000233.1 GCA_030427065.1 Gammaproteobacteria bacterium
CACCATAGGCTCCCCCTTGCTCTCTTATGCTGCGATGAAGGAATCCATTACGTAAAAAACCACCCAGCACGGTCAGGGCTGCGGCGTCATCATGACCTACGGGTACTGATGGAAAAGCCATAGCGCAGAAGTTAACCTGGGTATTGGCAAGCCATGCTTCCTCAACTCTTTCGCGACATGAAGGGAAGGAAAATTGTGAAGCCCCTGCCTGCGCATCAAGTGTATTTTTCCAGGTATTTTTAATGCTATCCAGCAGTGCTTCTTTTTCACGCTTTTCACTAATCAGCAGAAACTGTTTATCTGCGTTAAGGATTTGACTGTGGAGCTGTTCAAAGCTGTTGGCAAATTCGGCAAGATTTTCAGGATTCTCGAAGCCTTTTATACACTGCTTGAGATGCTGTATGCCGGCCATACCTGAACTTTGATAATTCATTGAGGCAATAGGGCTCATTTTGCTACAGGCAACCCCGACAGCCAGACTATGTCCCTGACTGGTGATGCTTTGCTCTTTGCGAGAGCTGATTTGTTCCATTAATTCCCGAATACGCTGATGTTCATCGAAGCGGCAATGCAGAAAGGTGTCTCTTAACAGTTCGCTGGTCTTATCCTGGTTTGCATAAAGTGATTTGCTGGATAAAACCAGGTAGTTTTTGAAGGACTGCTCATCATTAATATCACTGCGAATTGTATTGTAGACATTGACGCCCCCGCAGATTGCTGACTGGAGAGATTGAACCTCCAGGTAACTTTGATTCGAAATGCCTAATTCAGGCATGCAACTGGTGAAATAGGGTAGCTGCCTGGTCAGTGATTCATCCAGGGCAGGCATAGCGAGAATTACCTGCTGATAACTCAGTCCGTTTGTCCCCTGGGCAAAAAAGCGCACCGGGAAGGCTTTATCTTTGACTGATGCTTCAAGCTGCTCGGATTCCGGCCAGTTGATTTCCACTGGCACATCATCAAGTGTCACACTGGGCAGGACAGACGCATCATCGTCTTCTTCCTGTCGCTGCTTCAACTGTTGTGCCCTTTGAACAAGTGCCTGTTTTTCGTCTTCAGTAAGCTTTTCCTTGATGCTGGCAAGCTTCGCTATTTCTTCACTGGCCACTTTGTCAGCCAGCTTCGTGTCGGGATGTACAGTGAGGGTTATCCGATGCGGGTTATCCAGCAGGTATTCCTTGATCAGATTGGGAATATAGTTTGTATCCTGTATATCTTTTTCCAGTTGGAGCAAAACAGGGTCTATATCAAGGAGCTCAATGGGATCGCCACGGTGAGTGGCGGTTGAAAGTGCTGACAGTATTATTTGCAAGCCATAGGGGTAAGAGTCACCACTGATTTCACGCTGGCTAAGTTCCAGGCTATGTAATGCGGCCTTCACCTTGTCCTGATCAATACCATTGGCCACGATGTCTTCCAGTGTGCCAATAATCAGCGCTTCAATGTCTTGTGTGCCATTTTCCGGGCAGCCTTCAAGGCCACACATGAAACTCATCTCCCGATAGGAATCCTCCAGGCCACACAGGGGCGACGGGGAGCGACCCAGAGAGGTAGTTTCAAGCACATGGAGAAGGGGACTAGCGCTATTATCGAGCAGCACACCACAAAGCAATTGTGCTTTATACATCTCTGCAAGATCAGTGCTTTTACCCAGTAACCAGGCTACCACAACATGGGTTTTATTTGAGCTGTCTGCTTCATCGAGCGGATAGGTTTCAGTCACTCTCAAGGGTGACTTGAAACGCTCTTCATCGCCAACAGCAATATGAATATCCAGCTTTGAAAATTCCTTGAGAGCGAGATTTTCAAAGCGCTCCTGATGCTGGTTGGCGGGTATGTTGCCGTAGGTCATAAATATGGCATTACTGGGGTGATAATGGGTTTCATAAAACGACTTCAGGTCCTGATAGCTCAGATCGGGAATATCGCTGGGCTCGCCACCACTGTTGTAATGATAAGTCGTTGTTGGAAAAAGGTGTTGGCATACCTGCTGCCAGATTCTGGAGGTGGGAGAACTCATTGCCCCTTTCATTTCATTGAACACAACACCTTTGTATTCCAGTGCAGATTTGGTGTTATCTGGCTCGGCAAATTCAATGCGGTGACCTTCCTGTGCAAAGTCGAGTTCGTTGAGTGTCGAGAAGAAAACGGCATCAAGATAGACCTCCAGCAGATTGTTGAAATCCTTTCGATTCTGGCTGGCAAAGGGATAAGCGGTCCAGTCACTGCTGGTAAAGGCGTTCATGAAAGTATTCAGGGAGCGCCTGATCATCATAAAGAAAGGATCGCGGACCGGGTATTTTTTACTTCCGCAAAGCGCGGTATGTTCAAGGATATGAGCAACGCCTGTAGAGTCCATGGGTACCGTACGCAAAGCCACCAGAAAAACATTCTCCGGATTATCACTGGCAAGGTGGTAATGCATGGCGCCTGTTTCAATGTGCTCATATTCCTCAACGGTAATATTCAGCGTATCCAGTTGCTGACTGCGTTTGAGAACAAAAGTAGGGTATGGAGCAGAGACTTTAGGAGAAGTATTGCTTGTTGCTTGCGACGATTCGTTTGACTGCATAGGGTCCGGGCTTGGTTTTGTAAAGCCCTGAAGTATAGCGGTTATAGGCGGGTTTGTAGAGTGACAGGGCAAATAAACTTTGCTACTGTCAGGCCTTCAACTCTGGATCGAAATGTGCAGCCAGGGTTCTCATAAGTAATAAATAAAAAACATAATTAAAACAATTAAAACAATTAAAACAATTAAAACAATTAAAACAATTAAAACAATAGTTTTGACAGTTGCAGCCATTG
>JAUHWU010000082.1 GCA_030427065.1 Gammaproteobacteria bacterium
GACTTAATTCGCCATTGGGGTTGGATGCTTGTCAGGTAAAAAGAATCCTGATCAACAGCATCAACCCCATACCGGCTGGAAATAAAAAAAAATTTAAGCGATTTATGCCCGGATTTTCATGCTGTCTGACTTCGGGAATAAGATCCGATGCGCCGATATATATGAAATTACCGGCGGCAAAAGGAATAAGAAAGCTGATGTCCATACTGCCGGATACTGACAACGCCAGCAGTCCTCCAAGCAGGAAAGTCAGACCCGAGGCCAGATTTAGCAGTAGGGCCTTGCGTTTATTCCAGCCGCTGTGAACCAGCACAGCGAAGTCACCCAGCTCTTGTGGCACTTCATGGGCAGCAGCAGCTATCCATGCCATGATGCCAAGCTGGATGTCACTAATAAACAGGGCGCCGATGGACAGACCGCCGATCAGGTTGTGCAGACCATCCCCGAGCAAAATGAGATAGCCAAGAGGTTTTCGGCAGGGCAGATCAGCGCGTCTGCTGTGGTGACTGTGCAGAAGTTCTTCCAGGGAAAAGAAAACAACGAACCCTGCTGCCAACCAGATAAAAAATTCATTACGATTGGGGTATAAAACCAGTCCTTCCGGAATCATATGGAAAAATGCTCCCCCAAGCAGTGTTCCTGCTGCCAGGGATACCAGCGGCAGAATGATCTTGCGCAAGGTATCTTCATCAAGGGTAAGCACCAGGCCACCGGTCAAAGCAATGGTGCTCATAACTATTCCGCTCCCCAGGATCCAGAAAAACTCTGTCATGACGAGGTGGTGAAGAGAATACTGCCATCGTTTCTGATCATGGCGTTATGGTTTTCCGATAGCTGTGTTTATAGCGAAAGTCTGCGGCCCGGGCAGTGACCTGTCTTTTGTTGGTCACCATAGCCCAAGGTCATGCTGCATTTTTGACCTACATCAACAAATCCCGGGCAACATATGTGAGAGTGAATTAATGGATGGGTTTGGATATCAAAGTCTGACCAGGTCGGCTGACAATCAACAGGGGAGGAAAATGTTACTGAAAACGCTAACAGCTTTACTGGCTATAGTGCTGTCCTGTTCGGCATGTACGACGCAGTACGGCCAGCAGGAACAGGCTGGCATGATCATTGGCGGTGTCCTGGGTGGAGTGCTGGGCGCACAGATAGGTGAAGGCAGTGGCCGTGATATTGCCATCATTGCCGGCACCCTGGCGGGATCGGCAATCGGCAGTGCAGTGGGACGCTCAATGGATGACACTGATCGCCTTCGCGCTGCGCAGACCCTGGAAACAGTTCGAACAGGCGTCAGTTCACGCTGGCGCAATCCTGATACAGACATCAGCTATACCATGGTGCCCACGCGAACCTATGAAACCAAAGACGGTCCTTGTCGTGAGTACTCCATTGATGCGCTTATTGAAAACAGGAGTGAGCAGGTTCACGGTACTGCCTGTCGCAGGGAGGATGGTGCCTGGGTTATCCAGAATTAGCAGGCAGCAAGGCAGGTCATGAAGCGAGCAAAACTCAGGAGGCACAATGGACATCAAGATGCCTTGCGCTGATACAGGAGTAGAAAAATGCATACTTTTACGCTGGCTGGTGGATCAGGGAGACCGGATTGCACCTGGTGATGATATTGCGGTACTAAAAGTTCCTGGTGGCCAAGAGTATGATCTCAAGGTTTATGAGCATGGGTGTGTTGACCGGCTGTTAATTTCAGCAGGCAAGACGGTGTCGGTAGGCACTGTCATTGCAAACCTGACACCGGATAAATATAAAGGGCATACGCATCCACAAATTAGCAAAGTGGAACGCTATATGAGCGAACCTGTAGTTAAAACGGGCTTGCAAAAAAATGGTAATTGAACAACTGGATAATAATGTCAACCTGCCAAAACAGAGTTGCTGAAAGTAGCCGATTCAGGAGGGGTGAATATTTGCTTCTTGTTCACGGGAGATATTTTCATGGTGACTTTCAGGCTCTTGTTGTTGGCTTGCCTCAAAACCTGCGACCACTTCCATTAATTCATCAGTGATTTCCGCCTGTCTTACCCGACGAAAATCTGTCGTGATTTCCTCCAGCCGGTTCTTGATATTTTCTTCCGCATTGAGCATGGTGCGAAACCTTGTACTATGCTCACTGGTCTGTGATTCGACACAGGCACTGAACAGGGTGATAAAAAAATACTGCCGTAACAGGTCGCCAAAAAGAAGCGACACCGGCAGACTATAACCGGGCAGATTACGGGAGGGCCAGGTATTCCCCAGTGGTCGCCGAAAACGCTCGGTATCTATGGGAAGCAGGGTCTGGCGAACAGGGCGGTAAGCGCCGTCTGGCAGATAGTGATTGAAAAGAATATCCACCTGCATAAACTCTTGCCGCTCTTGCCATTGGTCAATAGCCAGCAATAGCAACTGGATGAGCTCACTTGTTTTACCCAGGGAGGCCGGTGCAGGGAACACTTCCTCACTGTCGAAACCGGCTTCTCTCAGGTAATTGGCTGTGCGCACGCCCACGCTTAGTATGCGCGGATTTTCCTGCGCCAGTGCCAGCTTTGTCAGATGCTCATTGAAGCGTCCGCAGAGACCATAATCAGTACCGAAAACTATAAGTCCTGTAGGCATGTTATTACTACCGCGCCGGGTACTTGCAGGCGCCTTTTGCAGTTCGTTACCGAGTACCCTGAGTCCAAGCTCAATGTTGCTGCTGTATTTTTCCAGTGTCCGGGACGCGTTTTCATACTGGCGGATATTCGCGCCAGACAGGGTTTTCATCATCGTCACAATCCCCTGCAAGTCATGCATGGCGTCAAGCTGATGTTGAAGTTTTTCCCTTGACTTCATCAGGGCTCCCTCCATTATGCGGGCCACGCAATATTTTTCCCAGGGCAGCATCAAGCTGTTTCCAGACGGCCCGGTCTGGAATGGCTATATTCTCGCCCAGCGCTTTATATAGTTTCCCGTCAAGAACAGGCAGTTCATTCTGTATTGTGGTTTGAGCTGCGGCTATGTCGGCAACGGGAATGGCATCCAGGAACCCCCTGGTAACGGCATAGAGTACGGCGATTTGTTCCGCGACATTCAGGAGATTGTTCTCATCCTGCTTCAATATTTCCCTTACCCGATGGCCACGTTCAATAATCTTGCGTGTGTTTTCATCAAGCCGGGTGCCAAAGCGCGAAAAGGTTTCCAGTTCCTGGAACTGGGCATAGGAAAGTCGCAGATCGCCAGACACTTTTCGATAGGCAGGCAACTGGGTTTTTCCGCCCACTCGTGACACGGATTTGCCGACGTCCACAGCCGGCATGAATCCTCTACGCGATAACATGGATGACAGGTATATCTGGCCGTCCGTAATGGAGATCAGGTTAGTAGGTATATACGCTGAAATGTCTCCGGACTGGGTTTCAATGATGGGCAGAGCGGTGATGGAGCCACCGCCTGATTCGGGACGCAGATGAGTTGCCCGTTCCAGCAGGCGGGAATGGGTATAAAAAATATCGCCAGGGTAGGCTTCACGCCCTGGTGGCCTGCGCAGCAGGAGCGAGAGTTCCCGATAGGCTCTGGCATGGCGGGTAAGATCATCAAATACCACCAGCACGTCCCGGCCTGCTGCCATGAAATGCTCAGCCACCGTCATTGCGGCATAGGGCGTTATGTATTGCAAACCGGGTGGGTCCTCACCTGAGGCCACCATTACCAACGTGTAATTCATTGCCTTGCTGGAGCGCAGGGTGTCAATAACCCGTGCCACTGCCGTACTGCGCTGGCCGATAGCGCAATAGATACAAATCACGCCGTTGTCCTGCTGGTTGAGAATAGTACTGATAGCGATAGCAGTTTTGCCGGTCTGGCGATCACCGATGATCAGCTCCCGTTGTCCGCGCCCGACAGGGATGAGCGCATCCACAACTTTTATACCGGTTAACAGCGGAATTGTGACCGCAGCCCTGTCCATGATGGCTGGCGCGTCCCGTTCAACTGGCCAACGTTCCAGCTTCTCGGGAGGCAAACCTTCATCCAGTGTCTTGCCGGTGGCAGTAATTACACGACCAATAAGCGCATCACCCACGGGCACATCCAGCATGCGCCCGGAAGCAGATACCTCGTCGCCGGCTTTCAGTTGATCGCTGTTATCCAGCAAGATGACCCCTGTTTCTGATTCATCGAGATCAATAGCCATACCCGAAGGGCCGCCGGGAAACTGCACCAGTTCTTCGGCACCGATGCCGGGTAGTCCGCTGACACGTACTATGCTGCCGGTGATGCTTTTGACTGTACCGGCTTCACGAACATGCATTACCGGGGTTCTTTGCGCAAGGGCCTTGTCCACTGCCTTGATACTTTGACTAAAAATCTCTTCAAGCATCGGGATTCCCTTTTGATTGCATGAGTACCCGACTTTGTTGATCCTGGAGCAGATCCAGCATTTGTTGTTCCAGTTCATCAAGATAGCGTGCAATATTCCAGTCTAACTTCACTCCTTCCCCGGTGACCTCAATACCACACCGGGGCCTGTCTGATTGATGAAAAACCAGGGTTCTGTCTCCGGTGAAAGGCTTGAGGCTTTGCACAAGGTGGCATTGCTGTTCATTCCCCAGGGGAAATGTCGTGGTGACGTCCAGGCTGGTACGGTCTTTGACAAGTTGCCGTAACTCTTCTTGCGGCAAGGTTTCAAGGTTTTTAACAAAACGATCAATAATCTTCGTTTCCAGTGCCGTATCGGCCAGGTCTGCCAGGATGCGTCCCGTTGCCTGCATGATGGCGCGGGCTCCTTCCTCCCGCAGGCGTAATAGATAATTAGCCTGTTCTTCCTCGAGTTCCTGCCTCCATTGTTTCACAAGCCGGGCAATTTCCGCACGTGCCTGTTCCAGTAACTGTTGACGTTGCTCCTTACCTTGCCGGTGCGCCTTTTCAAGAATGGTCTGCTGTTTCTTTATCAGTACTGACCGACGTTTTTTATAGGCCAGTTGTTCTTCCCTGGCCGCCTGTTCCCGTTGACAGGCTGCTTCCAGTTGCGAGGCAATCAGGTGTTCACGCTCAGCCATGGCGCCAACTACTGGCTGATAGAGAAAGCGTTTTAGCAGCCAGACCAGTATCAGGAAATTGACTACCTGTGCAGACACCGTGAGCCAGTCCAGTTCCACGGCCTAGACTCCGGTGGCAGTGATCGCATAATCCCAGAAGGGATTGGCAAAGATAAGGATCATGGTAACCACGAAACAGTAAATTGCCGTTGACTCGATCATGGCCAGGCCGACAAACAGGGTACGCGTTATGGTGCCAGCTTCATCGGGTTGCTGGGCAATGGACTGTAAGGCCTGGGCCACCGCCCGCGCTTCACCCAAGGCCGGACCTATAGAGCCGATGGCAATAGTGAAGCCTGCGGTAATTATTGACAGCATAGCGATCAGCGAAATGTTCTCCATGGGATTACCTCATACTGGCGGTGGGGCTCCATCCCCGTCCTTTTGAATGAAATGTTGGTGTGTCGTGTTGGCGGACGAGATATAGACCATTGCCAGCACAGCAAAAATATATGCCTGGATGACACCGGTGATCAGACCAAGCAACTGGAGCAGAACAGGAAAAAAGAAAGGGATAAGACTGATGAGGATACCCACGATCATGGTTCCACTCATGATATTGCCGTACAGGCGTACGGCTAGAGCAATGACACGGGAGAATTCCCCGATCAGGTTAAAGGGCAGCATTAGCAGAGTGGGCTTGATGTAATGGCGTAAATAGGCAGCAAGTCCCTCGTTGGCAATACCATAAAGAGGCACTGCGATGAAAACACATAAGGCCAGAGCCGACGTGGTAGAAAGGGATGCTGTCGGTGGAATATACCCCGGCACTATGGCCAGCAGGTTACTGGTGATAATGAAAATAAACAGTGTGCCGATAAAAGGCAGGTATTGATCTGCCCCCCGGCCCGCTATGTCGCCAATCTGTTTGCCGATAGATGATACCAGGACTTCAAGCAGATTTTGCCAGTGACTGATCCGGGTATCCGTGTTTAGCCGTCGGGTAATAAGCATGGAAGTAATTGTCAACAGGGCCATCACCAGCCAGGTAAAGGCGATAGTGGCATTAACCGGGAAATGACCCAGTGTGAATAGAAGTAGGCTGTCAGAGGTAATAGTCATTGTGGCAGGCCCTGGGCGGATTTTTGTGGAGCTGAAGTGATATTTCTGATTCTGATAAAGCGCGTTACCACGAAGCCCGTCATAGCGCTCAGCAGATGCGATGTCCCGAACAGAAACAGGATAAGCGAGAACAGACTGCAAACCAGGCAGAGCCGCAGCATCATGCCAGTGAGCAGGAAGCCAGCGCCATGCGAATGACTGGAGAGTGCTTTCACCGAGCGCTGAAGAAGCCAGAGGAATAAGCGGGCCAACACAGCGCCGCAGCAAAAAGTGACTATATACAGAGCCAGTTCTTCAACCATTATGTCGCTCCTGTTTGATCCAGTACCAGGCATTCACACAGCCAAGCAGTATGCCGGCTAGGAGCAGGCTCAGGGTCCAGGAAAAGGATGCGGGCCAGCGTGAGTCCAGCCAGTTACCCAGGGCAATGCCCGCCAGGGTTGGCACAGCAATGGACCAGCCCACCATGCCGAACATGCCCATCCAGAACATAATGCCATGATCCTGTTTAGTCCTGATCTTGCGTGCCATTTTGCGGGCTATCTGTTGCTGAAAGGAGTCCACAGGTTTTTTTCCTGTCGGTGCTTTTGGATCATGCATGCAACTGTTTCTCCAGTTGTATGAAGCGGCGCAGGGTGCCTGCTTCCAGACGGGCCAGGGCGCTATGTGCATTGCGCTCCTGTTCATCAAGGGTAAGAAACTCCTGCTCCAGGGTGTTTTGGATGGAGTCAAAATCATCTCCCTTGATGGCGCTAAACGTGGATATCCTTACTGTGCTGGCAATCTTCAACAAACAGCCATGGTTGATGGCATACAGGTTTGGGCTGCCGCTCTGATCTGTGAATGTCAGAAGGCCAGGTACCAGTGTCGCAACAAAATCCATGTGCCGTGGCAGCAAGCAGAAAAAACCGTTACGGGACTCGGCTATAATTTTTACAACCCCGGTCTCTGCGAGTATCCCCGTTGGCGTCATCAGCGTGAGTTGCATGACTGTACTCATGGTACGGTCTGCGTGGCCTGCTCGCTTGTGCGCGATTTAAGTGCATCGTTGCCGCCTGTCATATAAAAGTCCTTTTCCGGGAGGCGGTCAAAGTCGCCGTTCAGGATACCTTCACAGCCCTCCAGGGTATCGCTAATATCCACCTTTACGCCGGCATAGCCGGTAAATTGTTCAGTAGAGAAAAAGGGTTGTGTGAGAAAACGTTCCAGTCGGCGTGTCCGTGCGACAATTTGTCGGTCGTGCAGTGTTAGCTCTTCAATCCCCAGCATGGCAATAATGTCCTTGAGCTCATTATATTCTGCCAAGGCTTCACGAACGGCATTGGCGATATCATAATGACGTTTTCCTACCACTGCCGCAGACAGCATTTTGGAATTGGAATTCAGCAAATCAATAGCGGGGTAGAAGCCTTCCGCAGCCCGCTCCCGTGATAACACGATAGACGCGGACAAGTGCGCGAAGGTATGTGTAGCAGAAGGGTCCGTCAGGTCGTCGGCAGGCACATAGATAGCCTGCACTGATGTGATGGAGCCTTGCGATGAACTGCTGATGCGTTCTTCCAGTTCAGCCAGCTCCGAGGCCAGGGTTGGCTGATAGCCCACCTGGGATGGTGCATTGCCCATCAGACCGGAAACCTCCATTCCGGACTGGATGAAACGGAATATATTGTCAACCAGAAACAGCACATCGCGTTTTTCTACATCGCGGAAATATTCCGCCATGGTAAGTGCCACATGACTGACGCGAAAACGGGCGCCGGGGGGTTCGTTCATTTGTCCGCACACCATCACGGTCTTCTCCAGCACTCCCGTATCATGCATTTCCCGATACAATTCCTCAGCTTCACGATTGCGCTCACCGATACCACAGAACATGCCGATCCCCTGATATTCATGCATCATGTTATGGATCATTTCTGTCAGTAATACGGTTTTACCTACACCAGCACCGCCAAAGAGTCCCGCTTTGCCGCCACGTTCCAGTGGTGCCAGCAAGTCGATGGCCTTAATACCGGTAATAAACACTTCCCGCTCAGTGCGCCGTCGGCTAAGTGGTATGGCGTCCCGATGAACACACCAGACTTGTGGACAATTCACCGGGGGACCGTTGTCAATGGTTTCACCGAAGACGTTAAACATTCTGCCGAGTAAGGCTTTGCCCACAGGTACTGAAAGTCTGGAGCCTGTGTCAGTGACTGGTGTATGCCGTTTCAGGCCGCGGGTAGCATTTAGTGCCAGGCAGCGTACGCGATCAGTTCCCAGATGTGTTTGAACTTCCAGTTTGATTGCACCATTTTTACCCGTCCTCAGAATCTGAAACCGAGGCGGAAGGGCTCTGCAACACTGCACATCGACGATGTTGCCATGTACCGTTGCCACAAACGCCGGGAATGATCCCGCATCCTCAAATTTAGGATAACTGCATGTTGTTGTGCTCTCAGTCATGTTCAGGTGTCACTGAATTTCTGCGAATTGAGTTTTTCTTTTTCCCTCTCATGTAATTTAATTTTTCGGCTTCTGACCTTTTCCATGTGCTCAATTAGCGTATCGACAGTCGCCTTTAGCAATTCCAGTTCTTGTATAGACAAGTTGTCCAGCTGCTCCAGGTGAAATTCAATGGTGTCGATAATCTGCCTCAGGGGGCGTTGCAAAGGTCGCATGAAATACGCAGTAATGCTGGCAATGATGGCGCCAAAGAACATCATTGAACCAAGAACAATCCAGATGGCGCCAAAAATTTCACCGCGACCACTTAGTGGCATATCGGCGATACCTGCGGTAGAGAAAGCCGCTACTCCCCAATATAAAGCCTTGCCGTAAGAGGTGATGGTGGTATCTACCATGTCCTGTTCACCCCAATAGACAGCCGCCGAAAATAGCATCCACAGCACAATGAACAACACGGTCATTTTCACTATGGGTGTCTCAACCAAAACACTCTTGATGAAATGTTTACCTTTTGAATCCACCATGATGTTTCAATCTCCGCTGACTGCCTGGCATCCGGGCATGGTGAAAATAGATTTATATGATGCTGACAGCCCCTACATTATCTGGAGATGACCGCGCGAACGGACTCCTGATGATGACCGCTTACCTGTTTCAGCATGGCGAGTACATTACTGATGCCAAGACTGTTTTTACTTTTTCGCGCTGTAGTTGCTGCCACAATGTCGCCCATGGATACGATACCGGATAATGTACCGTCTGCGTTGGTTACTAAAATGCGGCGTACGCCGTTCTGCTCCATTTTGGTCAGGCATCCCTCAACATTATCCTCCTGATGGCAGCAGCACAGATGCTGCCCCTGAATAATCTGATCGACGGTCATTTCCCACAAGGGTGCATGCTTATGCAGTGCCGCCATGGCGATATCCCTGTCTGTGACAATACCTATGGGTATGTTTTTTTTATTGACCACTGGCACTGCGCCGCAGTCGTTGTCCCACATCAGGCGGGCGACCTGATCAAGGCTGGTATCCGGACCACAACTTGTAACATCGCTACACATAACTTCATTTACGTTCATTGAATACTCCTTGGCGTCAACATCCAGAAAAATAATATGTCACAAACTCCCGGAAAATGTTTTTTACCGGAGGTGATTTTCAGTGTAGGGGGGTTGCGGCATTAATTTTTGACACAGGTCAATTCAGGGAACAACAAGCATTAAAACAGGAATCTCTTGATCAGCGTTGATCGGTGTATTTCTTGATGTGCATCAGGTTGGCACGACTGCGGATATTTATCATTGTTGGCTGTTCAAATACTCAATACAGGAAATATTGTGATATGCCATGGGATGCAAGCCTGGAAGATCTGCTAAACCATGTACCTTCGCACAAGCTCGAAAAACTTCTCGATGTCCACGGTGTGCTTCCGTCGTTTGTTGATTATTCCGGCTGCACGGTTGTCACGCCCCTGGTAAACAGACTTCTGGTGCTTAGGGCTATGGGCGTGAATGTCAGCAGCGAAGCTGCTATTGATCAATTGCTGGCGCAAGTTCAAGACCAGGCCCTGCAGCGCTGGACCAGTCCTGTTCTGGTGGCGACTGCAGACACGATGTTAACCCTGCATTTCAACTATTCCTCCTCGGAAAATGATACGGCGGAATTTCACTGGCGTATAGAACTTGATGCTGGTGGCAGTCTCACCGGTGAGTTTAGTCCTTGCCGATTCGAAGCCAGTGATGTCCGTGAAACAGGCAGCAACATTTTTACCACCAGGGTTATTCCGCTTACTACGGTGCCCGCCGGTTATCATGATTTGTACCTGCAGACCGATAGCCGTGTTCAACAGGCACTTGTTATTGCCGCTCCCGAGCGTTGCCATGAACCGGAATGGCTGCGGGCAGGAAAACGCCTGTGGGGTATTTCAGTCCAGCTTTATACGCTGCGCTCGTCTGGCAACTGGGGCATGGGAAATTTTGCCGATCTGTATGAACTGATCAGGCATTCAGCCGCGGCAGGTGCTGATTTTGTTCTGCTAAACCCTCTTCATGCATTGCATTTCGACACACCGGGGCATGTCAGCCCCTATAGTCCCAGTGATCGGCGTTTTCTTAATCCTCTATATATTGCCCCTGAACTGGAAGTGGATTTTACTGACTCTGTTGATGTGGCCAGTCTGATAAACAGAGCTGAATTCAGACGCCTGGTACGGAGCCTGGAAGAAAAGTCCCAGGTGGATTATTCGGAAGTAATGGCGCTTAAATACAGGGTTTTCGATTTGATGTTTCGTCACTTCCAGGAGTCCTGTTGCGGGCCCGGCTCTTCACGGGAGATTGCTTTTCACGCCTATATGGATGAGCAAGGGGAAAACCTGACTGCGTTTGCAGCCTGCCAGGCTGAATTGCCATTGCCCGGCGTGAGCGCAGGAACAGATATTCGTTTTCATTGTTATCTGCAATGGCTGGCCGAGCGCCAGCTTTCCGACGCCAGGCAACTGGCGCTGGCAGAAGAAATGCAGGTTGGTATTATCAGGGACCTTGCGGTGGGCAGTTATAGTAGAGGCTGTGAAGTGACCACCAACCCGGGCTTGTTCTGCCTGGAAGCAAGGATCGGTGCACCACCTGATGACTTCAATCCCATGGGCCAGAACTGGGGGCTGCCTCCCCTGCGGCCCGATATACTGGAGTCTAGCCGTTTCAGGCATTTCATCACGGTGCTGCGGAAAAACATGTCTTCATGCAGTGCGCTACGGATTGATCACGTGATGTCCCTGATGCGCCTGTGGTGGTGTCCCGAGGATGAGGTCAGCGGTGGGAAGCATGTCTCTGGCGCCTATGTCCGTTATCCCGCAGATATCCTGTTTGCCATACTCAGAGTCGAAAGCCAGCGCACACACTGCCTTGTTGTTGGTGAGGATCTGGGCGTTGTACCTCCTGAAATACGCCATTACCTTGAGGATTCCGGTTTGTTCTCAAATAGCATTTTCTATTTTGAAAAATATGATGGTGTGTATTTCCGAAAGCCGGAACATTACCCGCAGCGCACCCTTGCCTTCATTGCCAACCACGACGTACCCACGCTTAAAGCCTGGTGGAACCTGAAGGATCTGGTACTGCGCCAGCAAATGTCCCTGCTGCCTGAAGGGGTGTCACTTGAGGAAGCAGAAGCCTACCGCGAACATGAAAAACGTATGCTGCTGCAGTGGCTTGATGAGTTGGCGCTGCTTCCCGACGAGTGGCAGGACCGCAATAGCTGCCGCTCTTTTGACACCATTCTGGGTAGCGCAATATTTCGCGCCTGCGGGGCCACCAATGCCCAGCTGGTATCTGTGCAGCTTGATGACCTTGCCGGACTTGAGAGTCCGGTAAATATACCCGGGACAGATAAGGAATATCCCAACTGGCGGCGCAAGTTACCCGTGACCCTGGAGGAACTGTTTGCCGGTAAAGATACCCGGCAAATGCTGGCAGCAGTAAAAGAAACAAGAGACAGGGGGCACGAGGCCGAGGCCCAGCCCGGATGATTAGCGTAAAGTCATCTCAACTGTATCAGGACAATGTAAAAGCAGATTTAACCTGGAAGTAGAAGGGGATATTGATTTTGATTGCTCAGGGATTAACACAGGACATTATTGAGGCTATCGCAAGTGGTCGCCACAATAATGTGTTTTCTGTCCTTGGCGTGCATGCTGTAAACGGCAAAACTCAATCCATCACGGTATTTCTCCCGGGCGCCAGATGCGTTGCCGTAATATCGGCGGAACAGGCGCAGGAAATAGTCTATGGTGAGTTGTCCTCCCTGCATGCTGCCGGCTTGTTCAGCGGTCAGGTTACCATGAAGAAGGGGGTATCCTACCGACTGAAGATCACTTACCCGCTGGCCACCGTGGTGCAGGAAGATCCTTACCGCTTTCCTTCCCTGCTGGAAGAAGAGGACTGTTATTTATTCAATAATGGAACCCAGGAGCGGGCCTGGCGTTTTCTTGGTGCCAACATGCGCCAATGTGATGGTGTGGCAGGTATATTGTTTACGTTATGGGCACCCAATGCACAGCGGGTGGCAGTGGTGGGAGATTTCAATACCTGGGATGGCAGAGTACACGGAATGCGCTTCCACCCTGCCTGGGGTCTGTGGGATCTGTTTATACCTGGACTGAGTCCCGGTGATGTCTACAAATTTGAAATTACCGGGGCTGATGGCAGACTGTTACCACTGAAGGCAGACCCTTATGCCAGGCAAATGCAGTTGCGACCTGATACTGCTTCAGTGATACCAGATACCAGTAATCATGTCTGGAAGGACGGGGACTGGATGAATCATCGCGCCCGGAGTGGGCAAGCGCATTTGGCAATTTCTGTCTATGAGGTGCATGCGGGTTCCTGGCGACGAAATAAGGACAATGGGTTTCAAAACTATCGGGAACTGGCTGATGCATTGATACCCTATGTGAGGGATCTGGGTTTTACCCATATTCAGTTGTTACCGATCAGTGAGCATCCTTTTGATGGTTCATGGGGATATCAGCCGCTGGGGCTGTTTGCCCCCTCCAGCCGATTTGGCAGCGCTGATGATTTTCGATATCTCGTCGATAGTGCACATTGTGCAGGGCTGGGCATCTTGCTTGACTGGGTGCCCGGACATTTTCCCGACGACGACCATGGCCTGGCTCGCTTTGACGGTACTCATCTGTATGAGCATGCTGACCCGCGTCAGGGTCAGCATCCGGATTGGCATACCCTGATTTTTAATTACCAGAGAGAGGAAGTGATCAGCTACCTGATCAGTAACGCCTTTTACTGGCTTGAGGAGTTTCACATCGACGGCTTGCGTTTTGATGCAGTGGCGTCAATGCTCTATCTCGACTACAGCCGGGAAGAGGGGCAATGGTTGCCCAATTACCACGGCGGCCGGGAAAATCTGGAAGCTATCGATCTGTTGCGCAATCTCAACCGCCGCCTGTATTTCAATTTCCCGGGCATTATGACTATTGCCGAGGAATCAACTGCCTGGCCTGGGGTGACCAATCTGACAGAGCAGGGGGGGCTGGGATTTGGTTATAAATGGAACCTGGGCTGGATGAATGACACGCTTTCGTATTTTAGTCGTGATCCGATCCATCGCAAGTATCACCATAATGAAATCACCTTCAGCCTGCTATATGCCCATTCGGAAAATTTCATGTTGCCTTTCAGCCATGATGAAGTTGTGCATGGCAAACGCTCTTTACTGGAAAGAATGCCTGGGGATGACTGGGCCAAATTCGCAAATTTGCGCACCTGTTTCTGTTTTATGTGGACCCACCCCGGCAAAAAGCTGCTATTCATGGGGGGGGAGTTCGCCCAGCGTGACGAATGGTCCCATGATCGCAGTCTGGACTGGCATCTATTGGAATACGACCCTCACAGGGGGGTGAGGGATCTGGTTCGTGACCTTAATAGCGTCTACCGGGAACAGTCGGCGCTGCATGACTGCGAGGATTCCCATGAATGCTTTGAATGGATCGATGCAGACAATAATGCGTTGTCTGTGTTCAGTTATTTACGAAAAAACCGCCAGGGTAATTCAATGATTCTGACGGTGC
>JAUHWU010000083.1 GCA_030427065.1 Gammaproteobacteria bacterium
CCATATTGGAAAAACCCTGCGCATAAATGATGATGGCAGCGCACCTGCCAACAACCCTTTTTATGCAGTTGAAGGCGCTTTACCTGAGATATTCACCTGGGGTAATCGCTCTGTTATGGACTTTGCTGTGCATCCTGAGACCGGGGAAATCTGGGAGCTGGAAAATGGGCCCCAGGGCGGCGACGAAGTAAATATTTTGAAGCCCGGCGCAAATTATGGTTGGCCATTGGCTACTTTTGGACGGGATTATGATGGTACACGCTTCAATGACAGGCCCTGGGTCGAAGACACCGACCTGCCAGAAGTTTTCTGGGTCCCCGCAATTACCGTTGCTGGTATGACTTTTTACACCGGGGACAGATTCCCAGGCTGGAAAAATAATTTGTTTGTGACTTCCATGATGGTCGGCAGAATTCCCGGTACCGGACATCTGGAAAGAGTAGTCTTTAACGATAACGGGGAAGTAAGAAGAGAATCCTTTCTGCAGGAACTTGGTCAGCGCATTCGCTATGTTGAACAGGGCCCTGACGGATTGCTCTACCTGCTCACCGATCATAAGGATGGGGTGTTGTTGAAAATCGAGCCTGACCAGGCAATGGAAAAGGATCTTGAACTGCAGCATGAATTGATGAGTCAGCAAGGACTGTCGCAGCCTGAATTATTTACCAGCAGTGACTGTATGGTATGTCATCGTATAGCTGAAAACCTGGTGGGACCTTCTTTCGAGGCTATTGCGAGAAAATATGGCGCTACTAATGGCTCCACTGATGGCGCTAGCGAAGACAATATCAAGCTTTTGATTGGCAGCATCATTAACGGTGGCGAGGGTAACTGGGGTGATGTTCCGATGGCATCACATCCTAATCTGACCACAGAGACTGCCAGACAGATGGTAAATCAGATTATTGATCTGAACCCACACTAGCTCATAAATAGTGCGATGCCCTGCCAAGAAAATTCAATAGTCATTTTTTTGAAATCTTCATGACAATCCTTGCCCTCGCGTCAGTCACATAAACGGTGCCATCGACATCTATTCCCAGCCCATGGGGACGCATGTCTACTTTAATCGTATCCAGTAATTGGCCATCTTTCAGAATATTTACAGCCCCGGCATTAACATCACTCACAAACACCCTGTCATCAGCCATCACAACTATTCCACCACGGGAAGGAACAGGCCAGCTTTCTATAAAACCACCATCTGATGCAAAAACTGCTACACGCTGGTTACCGCTATCATTGACCAATATCCTGCCGTGAGAATCAAGGGCTACGCCATGTGGCAGGTCGAGCTGACCATCACCACTCCCCTGTTCTCCTCCAATAATGCGAACAAAATCACCCTTGGCGGTAAACTGAATCACTCTTGAATTCACATATCCATCGGATACGTAAATATCGCCTGCATTAGAAACAAATACGTGGTTAGCCTGATTAAAGAGGGCTTGATCTGTATTATTCCCAGCCTCATCTGCCCTTCCCAGGGTCATCAGTAAATCACCCTCAATGCTGTACTTGTAAACAACATGCCTGGCGGCATCCGTTGCCCAGACATTGCCTTGTGCATCAAAGCTGACACTGTGGGCATTATTCATAACCGGGTTATCCCCCCAGGACCTTATAAATTCCCCCTCTCTTGTATAAAGCCTGAAATATGGTGTACTGCGAACCATGACCAGAACATTACCCTTGCCATCAGCCGCAACCCATGAGGTGGATCCATCCCAGCTTTCACCGGGCTTAAGTGCCCAACCAGAATCAATATGATATTGCTCTTGCGTTTGCCCGAAGCCAGCCTGAAAGATAAAAGTTATACCTATCAATACCAGAACCCTTAACAAACTATATGAGTTTATATTCATGAGTTTTACCTTTTAATGATCCCTGGAATAAAAGTATAGTAGCGCTTTATCCCAAAGACTATGTCTTTGTTCAATCAGGCAACGTCAGTGTTTTTGCTGACCAGCTCGATAGATGAAATTTGATCAATAGCATTTATTTAATGCCAATAACAATTGAGGATAAGATATTGTTTAACGGTATGCACTTAGTGGTTAGGATATTCTTCTAACTGCTTTTGATTCGGAAATAGAAAGGATGTTTGAAGACTATCTTGATGGATTGATCTCATCTGAACAGGTGTTACTCAATATTTCAAATCTGCCTCGAGGTATCGATAACTATCATATCGATGTCAAACTCAGCCCAAAGTTTTGCGCTGAATTCAAAAAGCTACTGGCAGACTATCTTGTCCTGGAAACATCTGAAAAACCCCAACGTCTTAAAAATGAAAAGCAAGTTGAAGAATTCCGGAACTGTTATATCGATATGATGACAGTCCTGATAAGCCGCGTAAAAACCGATTTAAATCCTGAACAGGTAAATTTCCTGCAATTTGCAATCTACCGCTTCATTCTCGAAAGCACCAAAAATGCTCTCGATAAACATATCAAGGCACATCGTGACAAGCTTTTAGAATTACGTACCAGCGGTTCAGGCAAAGCACTGAGTATTCAGGATCATCTTTTCTGGCTTAAAAAACACTACAGCATGATCCTGTATTCCATATACAGGCATTTCTATGTGCTGTTGAAGCAAGTAGAAAGTAAAAACCTGCAGTCTCTAAGAAGACAATACCTTGGAGGCAAAGACAGCATTTTTCTTGAGATACTCTTTAACCCAATGCTTCTTAGCGCCAATCTGGACTCCGGTAATTTTCTGATTGAACGCTATCTGCTATGGAACAAAAGTAGAGATGAATCCGACTTTCCAGAAATAAATACTGCGGTTGAATCAATGTTCCGTGAAATGCTCCCTGAACTGAAATTCCCTCCATTATACGAAGAAAAGGAAAACTCTGTTCAACTTGAAATATATGATGAACTGGGTGGACTTGCTGCAGCAAAACACCTGCTCGGCCCTTCAAAAGATATGAAAAACATTATCTCTGAAAGTTTTTCCTGCCTGGATTATCCAGATAATTTTGAATACCTGTTCAACAAGAAAGGGCTTGATGAGTTTCTAAGGACTGTCAAGAAAGAAAACGGATTCAAAGCTGGCTGGAAAACCAGAGGAAGCATTAATCGACTTAACAAGCTCCTTAAACAGCTACAGAAATTTCTGCAGAAACAAAAACTCTTGGTCCAGCTCTCCGCCTCATACCACACCCATAAAAGGTGGAGCAGACATCTGGCGCAGATTATGGATCCGTTAACATTGTGCCGCTATCTTTCAGGCGAACTGCCTTTCAAGGATTTCGAGAAACGCCTCGGCAGGGACTATAAATTCTCCCCTGCCGAAGTGAAATCAATGAAACAGGCTGTCAAGGAAGTCAAAGATGAAGTGAGTAAAAACTCCTCCGATATTTTGATTAGATTTTTGTCTGTGTTGGCCCAGTATCGCCTGCATTTAAAATATTACCGATTTGCTCACCGCGTTTTTAACCGAATCAGCCTGCAAACCGATGAAGAGCATATTCGTTTATCCGCCCAGGCAGGCACCCTCTATCAATTGCCGATGGCCAGAGAAGTCACCGATGATGATAAACGTATTGCACATCATTCAATCCTGAAGGCCGATGTGCGCGGCTCCACCACAGTCACCGATGAACTTGACAAGAAGAATCTTAACCCGGCCTCCTATTTTAGCTTGCGTTTTTTCAGCCCCATCAACAAGGTATTGAAACTGTACGGTGCCAACAAAGTGTTTATTGAAGGCGATGCTGTCATTCTGAGCTTCCTGGAATACGAAAATAATCCTCAGAACTGGCACTGCGTAGCACACGCCTGCGGCATGGCCAAGGCCATGCTTTCTGTTGTCAGCGCCAACAACAAATATTCCAGAGATATGGGTCTGCCACCGCTGGAACTGGGTATAGGCATTTGTTACGCTGACTACGCTCCCCGCTACCTTTATGATGATGACAAGCCCATCATGATTTCTTCTGCTATTGGCGATGCTGATCGTATGTCTTCGTGTACCTGGAAACTACGTGATGTTATCCAGAAGCATCCTTTTAATGTCGAAGTGCTTGAGATTGCAAGAGATGACCACTCCCGCGGCGAAAAAGGACAAAAACAGATTCGCTACAATGTGAATGGTATATTGCTGGATAATGTAGGCTTCAACAAACTCCAAAACGAAATAGAAATGACACGTTTGTCAGGCCAGGTCGAGGGTAAAACAACCGTGTTTTATTATGGTGAATACCTGGATACAGAAAGTAAAAAACGTAATCTTGTCATTCGTGAAGGACGTGTAGGCCTATGGAAAGATGAATCGATTCAAGCACATACTATTGATGAGAAGTTTTATGAAGTAGTAACAAATCCCCAGATTACAGCCGGAATTCAGAAAAAAATTCAGACCATGACCCCCGGCCAGCACGAAGATATCGAACCCGATCAATTGACTGATTGAAATCCTCCTCCCTCTACCCAACGTATAGGATATTAAAGCAGTATATTACCTACGCATAATTCCCGGTTTGAAAACCTGTTGAAATCCCCATTTCTATAGGCATGGCCACAAGTTGCGAAGCATATATGGCTAATTAGGGTCTTGTGCATCAAATGTGAAACTTGATCTGGTTTTTTATTCGAAATACGAAAAAATGCTAAAATTGCGATTATGAAAGTAAACATGAAAAACCGCCGTCGTCTTCTGCAAGCCCTGGCAATTTCAGGTGCTGTACCCCTCACTGGATATCCGCTGGCAAGTCTTGCTGCTGGTGACTCTCCGGCAAGCGAAAAAATCACTGATCATCTACTCAGGATCAGCGGAGCTGGTGGCAATATTGTCTTGTACCTTGGCGGAGAAGGTGTAACGGTTATTGACAGCGGTAGCTCTGAGCACGCTAACAGCGTGATGTCGCTGATCAATGAGTTAACTGACTCAAAACCAGTCATAAACCTCTTTAATACCCATTGGCATGCTGACCACACCGGAGGAAATGAGACATTTCACTCCCATGGTGTAAATATTATTGCCCACGAGAATACCCGTCTGTGGATGGGTGCTGATTTTGATGTTGAATGGCGTAACTGGACTCATCAGCCACGACTGGCGGAAGCCCTGCCAGATGAAACTTTTTACTTTTCCGGCACAAAGGATCTTGGTGGTGAAGTCGTCCAGTATCACCATTATGAGCAGGCCCATACCGATGGCGATATTGCACTCTATTTTCCTGACAGCAATATCCTGGTTGCAGGTGGTTTGCTCAGCGATGGTCGTTATCCAACACCTGATATTGCTACAGGCGGCTGGATTGGTGGACTGATCAGTGCCAATGAAGCCATGCTCGAACTGACAAATGACAACACACTGATTATTCCCGATCAGGGGAGCATAAAAACCCGAGCTGACCTGCTGGCACAACACGCCATGTTGGCTGATCTCTATGAAAAAATGAAAACACTGGCACGCCAGGGGTATAGCGGTCAAAACATGCTGGAAGCCAGGGTTACCGAAGGCTATGACGAGTCCTGGGGCGATCCTGAAGAATTTATTTTGGAAGTCTATCGGGGTATGTGGGCTCATTCCCGTGATATGGGAGGATTTATTTAAATGCGACTGGAAACAATGAAACCAAAAATACTGTGTTTGCTTTGCTCTCTGGCTTTTACTCCGGTTTCTTTTGCCGCTGCGCAGGAAACTCATACACAAGCCCTTGAAAATATTGAGCACCAATGGGAGCTGCTGAATGAATATTGCGTAGGTTGTCATAACTTTGAAGACTGGGCGGGCAGCCTGGCCTTTGACACACTGTCTCCTGAATCCATTCATGACAATACAGATATTTTTGAAAAAGCTGTGCGAAAGATGCGTGGTCGGCTCATGCCCCCGCCTGGCAATGAACGTCCCAGTGAAGCAAGGCTGGATGAATTTATTACTGAAATGGAAAGCTATCTGGACGCTATATCAGAGGACGCAGGCGCTAAACCAGGCCATGTAGCGATCCACCGCTTAAACCGCAAAGAATATGCCAATGCCGTTGAAGATATTCTGGCCGTTCAAGTCGATGCTGAAGCTTTACTACCACCTGACTCAGTGAGCGACGGTTTTGACAATGTCGCCAATGTACTGCAGGTTTCTCCTTCGTTTCTTCAGCAGTACATGTCAGCAGCCCGCTCTGTCAGCATACTTGCTGTTGGTGAAGAGGATCCTGCTCCTGAGCTGGCCTCTTTTGAGGCACCCAGCCTGGCTACCCAGTATCGTCATGTCGCCGGAATGCCTTTGGGTACTCGAGGCGGTTTTGTCGCTGAACAATATTTCCCGGCAGCGGGCGAATACGAGTTCAATGTCGAAATTGCTTCCCAGGAAGGCTCACTACAACGTTCCTACCCCACCTGGTGGCTTGAGGATGAACATCGCTTCATTCTTACCATAGATGGCGAAGAAGTTTATACCACCAGTCTGGGCGGATATGAGGATGCTGAAGCTGTCGATCGTCAGCAAACACCAGCAATCACCGAGATCCAGAACCGATTCAGAAATATAAAGGTACCGGTCCAGGCTGGCGTACACAAGATTGGCGTTGGCTTTGTCGCCCGCACCTTTGCCGAATCAGACCGTATCATCGACCATCTAAGCCCGGGAGAAGGTTTTGATAACATTCCTATCGTTGTCAGTATGAAAGCTCTGGGGCCGTTCAATGTTACCGGCATGCCCGATGTGCCAAGTAGAGAAAAAATATTTTCCTGCTATCCTGCCAATAATGATGAAGCACGCGGTTGTGCGGAACAAATATTTAGCGATCTTGCACGACTGGCGTTCAGGCGTCCGGTCAATGAGGAAGATTTGGCATCTCTGATGACTTTTTATGAAAATGGCCTGACTGAAGGCGGTTTTGAAACCGGTATACAAAAGGGCATCATGGCGATGCTGGCTTCTACCAAGTTTCTCTATCGGGCTGAACCGCTGCCAGATGATGCACAACCCGGCGAAGCATATCCGGTCTCTGATCTGGAGCTTGCTTCACGGCTGTCTTTTTTCCTGTGGAGCAGTAATCCGGATGATGAGCTACTCTCGGTAGCCGAACGGGGTGAACTGGGGAAGCCTGAAATTCTAAGCGCCCAGGTTCGCCGCATGTTGAGAGACCCACGCGCCAGCTCACTTACTGAAAATTTTGCCTTTCAGTGGCTCAATATTGACGGTGTGGATGATATTGATCCGGATCCCCGTGTTTTCCCGGATTTCGACGATGATCTGAGGACAGCATTCAAACAGGAACTGGCTCTTTTTGTTGACAGTATTCTGCGAGGTGGGCGACCGGTTATCGATCTGCTTGATGCAAAGCACACCTATGTCGATGAACGACTGGCCCGGCATTACGGCATTAATGATGTCCGCGGTTCACAGTTCCGTCGCATAGAACTGGATGACCAGCGTCGCTGGGGGCTTTTAGGCAAGGGTGGTCTGCTGATGCTAACCTCTTACCCCAACCGTACTTCGCCAGTGGTACGTGGAGCTTATATTCTGGAGACGCTGATCGGTACCCCTCCTTCAGCCCCGCCACCGGGTGTAGAAACGGACCTGGATACCCTTGACCCGGGTTCCCAGGTAACCACCATCAGATCCAGACTCGAAAGTCATCGTGAACAACCCTCCTGTAATCAGTGTCATGGTGTTATTGACCCATTGGGTTTGGCCCTGGAAAATTTCAATGCCATTGGCCAGTGGCGTGATATGGATCGCTTTGCCCAGTCACCAATTGATGCCAATGGCCGTCTTGCCAGTGGTCAGCCAGTGACAGGACCCAATGATCTGCGAGAAGCATTACTTGACCGGCCAGATCAGTTTGTACAAGCTATTACCGAGAAATTAATGACTTTTGCACTGGGACGCACAGTAGAACACTTTGATATGCCCACAGTGCGCAGGATAGTGAAGCAGGTTGTTGCGAATAATTATCAGTTTGAAAGCATTGTGCTGGGTATAGTGGACAGTGATGCTTTTCGTATGAAATCACTGCCCACTGAAGAGCACGGCACTGAAACAGTTGCCATTAATGAATAGGATCTGAAAAGGTCATTTATAGATTGAGAGTGGAGTAATAACCATGTTTATTACCAAAAAGTATTTATCAAGACGCAGAGTATTAAGAGGGCTGGGGACATCAGTTGCCCTGCCTTTTCTGGATGCCATGGTGCCTGCAGCGACAGCACTTGCCCAGACGGCAGCAGCTCCAAAGCCACTGATGGGTTATTTCTATCTGCCTCATGGCGCCATCATGAATGATTGGACCCCGGATGCTGCAGGCAGGGATTTTGAATTAAAACCAATCCTGAAGCCTTTTGAAGCTTACCGGGACTACCTGACTATCGTTTCCGGCCTGGACAACAAGCCCGCACAAAGCTCAGCAGTACACGCCATTACCCCCGGCACCTGGCTAACCTGTGCCGCTCCGCGTCGTAGTCATGCTCCATTCGTAGGCATTTCAGCGGACCAAATTGCCGCCAAATATATTGGCCAGGACACTCCTCTGCCATCTATTGAAGTTGCCACAGAAGAAAAAGGTGGTGCCTCGGCCTGTGATGGTACCTATGGCTGTACAATTGGTACGACAATCTCCTTTAGCAGTGCGACCACTCCGCTACCTATGGAGTACAACCCGAAGAAATTTTTAACCAAGTTATTTGGCGAAGGCGATACAGAAGAAGAACGCTCAATGATCGCTAACGACTACAAGAGTCTGCTTGATATGGTAGCGGACGAAACCAACTTTCTGAAGAAAAGCCTGGGCGCATCAGACAAAGCCATGCTGGATAATTATCTCACCAGTGTGCGTGAAATAGAGCGGCGTGTTCAGAAACTCGAAAATCAGGACATGTCTCAATATGAGATGCCCGAGATGCCAGTAGGTATTCCGAATTTCGATGAACATATTGAATTGATGCTGGACATGATTACCCTGGCCTATCAGGCTGGTATGACACGGGTAGTCTCATTCATGCTCGCAGCAGAAGTCAGTCAGCAGGCCTATCCGCATATTGGCATACCTGACGCTTTCCATCCGCTTTCACATCACAATAACAATTCGGTCAGTCTGCAGAAACTGTCGCAGTTACAAACCTGGCACAGTGATGTACTGGCAAAATTTGTCGGCAAACTGAAGGAAATTCCTGATGGGGAAAACTCACTTCTGGATAACGCTATACTTACTTATGGCAGCAACATGAGTAACAGCAATGCCCATAACAACTTCCCGTTACCGATGGCAGTCATTGGAAAAGGTGCAGGGACCATCAAGGGCAACCAGCATTTAAAAGTCGAAGATCACACGCCGATCGCTAATCTTCACCTGACTTTGCTGCAGCGTGCTGGCATTCCCATTGAGTCCCATGGTGACAGCAACGGCACTTTCGCTGATGTATAAGATCGGATTATCCAGACAGGCGGAAAATTTGAAATGAAGAGACTGGTTTTAGCAACCCTGATTACGGGCTTAATGTCCGGAACAACAATGGCTTCGCCTTTGCTGGACAGCATCCATGCCGGAAATTTTGACCAGGCATTAAAGCTGGCCAACGCCGGTACCGACGTTACCACACCCGAATCCAATGGAACCACCGCCTTGCACTGGGCTGTTCATCATGGCGACCTTGCCCTGGTAAAGGCATTGATTGCTGCTGGCGCAGAAGTAAATACAGTAAACAACTATGGCGCCAGCCCTGTCTCTGAAGCCGCCCTGCTGGGTGATTATGAAATCATGAAAGCCTTACTTGAAACCGGAGCAGACCCTGACTCAGCCAACGCAGATAATCAGACAGCACTGATGATCGTTGCCCGCTCATCCAATCTTAAGACCGCTCGGTTATTGCTTGAGCATGGTGCCAATGTCAATGCCACGGAAAAATGGCAGGGACAAAATGCCGTGATATGGGCGGCGGCACAATCTCAACCAGAAATGTTGAGGCTCTTGATAGAAGCAGGTGGAGATCCCGATTCCAGATCCCTTCCGAACCAGCGTGATCGACAGATCAGTGCTGAACGACGCTTTCAATGGCGCCCGGCTGGCGGTATTACTGCCCTGGGGTATGCTGCGCGTGAAGGCTGTCTTGCCTGTACTGAAATACTGGTAGAGGCAGGAGCCGATCTGGATCAGGGTGACGCTGAAAATGTTACGCCGCTGCTTCTGGCGGTAATGAACATGCGTTTTGATACTGCCAAATTTTTGGTAGAAGCCGGCGCAAACGTGAACAAGTGGAGCTGGCGTGGCGAAAATCCCATCTACTCAGCGGTTGATGTAAATACCCTGCCACATGGTGGTTATCCTGATCGCCCCGCCACCAGCCAGACGAGTAGCCTGGAAATGATTCAGATATTGCTGGAAGCTGGTGCCAATCCAAACCTGCAGATCAAGCTTCAACCCACCTATCGTCACATCAAAGATGACCGCGGCGCCGACACCATGCTGGTGGACGGTGCGACACCTCTATTGCGTGCAGCCAAGGGGCATGATGTAGCGGCTATAAAATTGCTCTTGCAGCATGGTGCACATATAGACCTCCCTAATCGTGAAGGAATATCTCCTTTAATGGCAGCAGCTGGATTAGGTGCCAACACAATTGATACCCGTGGTGATTACCTGACTCCCTTAGCGGGTAAGAATGCGAGAGATACTATTGCAGTCTTGCTGGAACAAGGTGCGAACATTAACCAGAAAGATCGCTATGGTCGAACTGCTTTGCATGGCGCGGCCAGCTGGGGTTGGAATGAGGCGGTTGAAATTCTCGCTAATCACGGCGCTGATCTAAATGCACAAGATGCTGGCGGTTTGACCGCTTTTAATTATGCAATGGGTGAAAGATCCAGGGGTGCCGGTCGCGGAGTAAGCGGTGACATCAGAGAGGAAACAGCGAAATTGATACAGGAACTATCCTTGCGATAATTTTTCTCATCTGAGTTTTTCAAAATACACACATCAAATCGTATACCTTAATTCTCTTAAAATAAAAAAGCCCCGATAATTTTATTATCGGGGCTTTTTTTAAACCATCAGATTTTACTTCTTGGCATTAGCCGCTTTTCTTTCTTTCTCGGCTTCAACAACTGCTTCAGAAACCGTACTTGGGCAAGGCAGGTAATGGGCAAACTCCATTGAGAATTGACCACGACCGGATGTCATCGTGCGCAGACTACCAATGTAACCAAACATTTCTGAAAGCGGTACATCTGCTTTAATACGAACACCTGTTGGACCTGGATCCTGATCCTTGATCATGCCCCGTCGACGATTTAAATCACCGATCACATCACCTACATGATCCTCCGGTGTAAATACATCTACTTTCATGATTGGCTCGATTAACTGCGGACCAGCTTTAGCCATTGATTGACGATAAGCGCCTCTGGCTGCCAGTTCAAAGGCTACTGCCGACGAGTCCACTGAGTGGAAGCCACCATCAAATAATTCGATCTCTACATCAAGAACCGGGAAGCCTGCCACCGGGCCTTCATCCATCATTCCCTGGAAGCCTTTTTCAATAGCCGGGAAAAATTCCTTCGGAACATTACCACCCACAACGGTTGAGGAAAAAACAAATCCCGTGCCTGGCTCACCCGGCCTGATACGGTAATCAATTTTACCGAATTGACCGGAACCACCTGATTGTTTCTTGTGAGTGTAAGAGTCTTCAATTTCCTTGGTAATAGTTTCGCGATAAGCCACCTGGGGTGCGCCTACATCCAATTCAACACCATAGGTACGTTTCAGAATATCGACTTTAATATCAAGGTGAAGCTCACCCATCCCCTTTAGAATGGTTTCACCTGAATCTTCATCTGTTTCAACACGGAAAGAAGGATCTTCGGCCACCATTTTTCCAATGGCAATACTCATTTTTTCAACACTGCTCTTGTCTTTTGGTGCTACAGCAAGCGAAATAACCGGCTCAGGGAATACCATGGCTTCCAAAGTACAGGGATGTTTAGGATCACATAAGGTGTGCCCCGTTTGTACATTTTTCATACCCACGATTGCGATAATGTCACCTGCCTGGGCGCTATCAATCTCATTACGGTCATTGGCATGCATTTCAACCATTCGTCCGATACGTTCGGTTTTACCCGTAAATGAATTCAAAATGGTATCGCCTTTATTCAGCACACCAGAATAGACTCGGGTAAAAGTCAGTGCGCCGAAACGGTCATCCATGATCTTGAATGCCAGGGCGCGAAAAGGTTCAGTGACAGAAACCAGAGCGACTTCGCCAGTAGGCTCACCTTCTTCTGTGGTCAGTTCCTGAGGATCAACTTCAGTGGGGCAAGGCAGAAAATCAACAACAGCATCGAGAACCAGTTGGATCCCTTTGTCTTTAAATGCTGAACCACAGTATGTAGGGAAGAAATCAAGCGAAATAGTCCCTTTACGAATGCAGCGTTTAATATCTTCAATAGAAGGCTCATTGCCTTCCAGATAGGCTTCCATTACCTCATCATCCTGTTCAACAGCGGTTTCAATTAACTTTTCACGCCATTCCTCAACCAGATCTACCATATCTTCCGGAATATCACCGATCACGAGTTTTTCACGATCATTTGGGTCAGGCCAAATATGCGATTTTCGTGTCAGCAGGTCAACAATGCCTATAAAGCCCTCTTCACGGCCTATTGGTAAGACCATGACCAAGGGGTTTGCGGCCAGAACTGACTCTACCTGGCCAACAACTCTGAGAAAGTCTGCCCCTACACGGTCCAGCTTGTTGACAAAAATAATACGGGATACTTCTGAGTCATTGGCATAACGCCAGTTGGTTTCTGACTGAGGTTCAACACCACCTGAACCACAAAACACCCCAACGCCGCCGTCCAGTACTTTAAGTGAGCGATAGACTTCAACTGTAAAATCAACGTGTCCCGGGGTATCAATAATGTTTAGACGATGGTCTTTCCAGAAACATGTGGTGGCAGCAGACTGAATAGTAATACCGCGTTCCTGCTCCTGCGCCATGAAGTCTGTTGTAGCAGCACCATCATGCACTTCACCAGTTTTATGAATTTTACCAGTGAGTTTTAGAATACGTTCTGTAGTTGTGGTTTTACCTGCATCAACGTGGGCAAAAATACCTATGTTTCTATATTTTGATAAATCAGTCATTGTGCTGCTCATGGGTTAATTGTCTGTTTCGGAAAAAATGGTGCGGCATGATACTAAATTTTTAACTTAAAGAATAGGAGTTAGGCACTAATTAAAGCCACGTAATGTCTTTAAATTATGGGTATAGCGGACGTATTACTAACACTCCATTTGGGATGAACACAGACACTTCAACTAGTGGAAATCGTTAAGTGTTTTATGAAAAAAATCATTGCTTAATCGGGACATACCACAAATAAAAAAGGCCCACCTCGTTGGAGATGGGCCTTTGGTATTTAAAGCCTGACGATGTCCTACTCTCACATGGGGAGACCCCACACTACCATCGGCGCTGAGTGGTTTCACTTCTGAGTTCGGGATGGGATCAGGTGGTTCACACTCGCTATCTTCGTCAGGCAAAACTGTTAACAACTCGGATAATCTAAAATCAGTGAAGTACTTTTGTTGCTGAAGATATCTATTACATTCTGCAACATGCGCACATTGTGCTTGTTGTGTTTATTGGTTGTTGCTATGACATATAACCTAGTTTTTTAAGTGGCTTCAATAAAGGTACCTATTTTATCGATATAACTACTGCGAAAATTCGCTTTGGTTAAATCGTATAGTTTACTTTTATATGAGCCCCTGGCTGCTCTGCAGTCAGGTTTAAAAGCTTGCGATTATATGGTCAAGCCTCACGTGCAATTAGTACTGGTTAGCTCAACACATCGCTGTGCTTACACACCCAGCCTATCAACGTCCTAGTCTTGAACGGCACTTTAGGGAGCTTAAAGCTCCAGGGAGATCTAATCTTGAAGGAGGCTTCCCGCTTAGATGCTTTCAGCGGTTATCCTTGCCGAACATAGCTACCGGGCAATGCGTCTGGCGACACAACCCGAACACCAGAGGTTCGTTCACTCCGGTCCTCTCGTACTAGGAGCAACTCTTCTCAAATCTCCAACGCCCACGGCAGATAGGGACCGAACTGTCTCACGACGTTCTAAACCCAGCTCGCGTACCACTTTAAATGGCGAACAGCCATACCCTTGGGACCGGCTTCAGCCCCAGGATGTGATGAGCC
>JAUHWU010000234.1 GCA_030427065.1 Gammaproteobacteria bacterium
TCATTACGTGGTTGAGAATGCCGAAGAGATAACCATAACCCTGAATGACCGTCGTGAATTTGATGCTCAAGTGATCGGTTCCGATGTCAGCTCGGATCTTGCCCTGTTAAAAATCGAAGCGACTGGCTTGAACCCGGTAAAACTGGGGAATTCTTCAAAACTAAAAGTAGGTGAGTGGGTATTGGCCATCGGCTCTCCAATGGGTCTGCAATTTTCAGTGGCGGCGGGCATTATCAGTTATATGGGAAGAAATATTCCCAATGGTTCCGGTGGAAATTATGTTTCGTTTATTCAGACCGATGTTGCCATAAACCCGGGCAATTCCGGGGGGCCTTTATTCAACCTTGATGGTGAAGTTATTGGCATTAATTCCCAGATTTTTACCAGCACCGGCGGTTCCATGGGCTTGTCATTTGCCATTCCGGTTGATGTTGCCAAAAATGTTGTGGGTCAACTCAAGGACAAGGGAATCGTTGAGCGAGGCTGGATGGGGGTAGGCATCAATGATGTCAGCCAGGAAGTTGCCAATGAGGTTAATTTACCGAAACCTTCTGGCGCCCTGGTTAACCAGGTCATAGAAGGCAGTCCTGCTGAAGAAGCCGGCTTCCAAAGCGGAGATATTATTCTGCGTTTTAACGGCAATGAAATAGTCAGCAGCGGCGATCTTCCGTTCCACGTTGGACTGACAGCACCTGATGAGATTGCTACGGTTGATATAATCCGTGATGGCGCCGCGCAAACATTACAGATGAAGGTAGGAAAACTGGCGACCGGGAATTCTCGACAGCTCGGTGCCAACACTGGCGATTCGAATCCTGTTGGTCTGATGATTACCGATATTAATCGGCCTGATGAGGAGCCAGGCGTCCTGGTAGTCAATGTAGTGGGCGATGTTGGCAGGCAGGCAGGCTTTCAGACGGGTGACATTCTGCTCAGTTTAAATGGCCAGGTAACCGGCTCCGTTGAACAGTTCAATGAGGTGGTAGCAGGTTTGCCAATGGGTCAGGTCATCCCGGCACTGGTGCAACGAAACGACAGGAAGTTCTTTCTTACGATTAGCATGCCTGACGCGCAGGAATAGTAGCGTTACCGGCATAATACGTAGCGAATATCCTGCTCTTGCTGTAGACTTGCGCTTTTTTTTCAGCCACTCAAGAGCTTACTTTTCTGGTGAGTAATCTAGATAACATACGCAACTTTTCCATTATCGCGCATATCGATCATGGTAAATCCACTATCGCCGATCGATTCATCCAGTTATGTGGTGGATTGGCCGAACGCGAGATGCAGCAACAGGTGCTTGATTCCCTCGATATAGAGCGCGAACGCGGCATTACCATCAAGGCGCATAGTGTCACTCTGGACTACAGGGCAGAAGATGGCATTACCTACCAGCTCAACTTTATTGATACACCGGGCCATGTGGACTTTAGCTATGAAGTCTCTCGTTCACTGGCGGCCTGTGAAGGGGCTTTGCTGGTGGTGGATGCAGCTCAGGGGGTAGAAGCGCAGTCGGTGGCCAATTGCTATACCGCCATTGATCAGGGGCTGGAAGTTATTCCGGTACTCAACAAGATGGATCTGCCACAAGCTGAACCAGAGCGTGTCAAAAAGGAAGTAGAAGAAATTATCGGTATACCGGCTGATGATGCCGTGCTTGCCAGTGCGAAAAGCGGGCAAGGGATAAAGGAAATTCTTGAACGAATTATCAGGGATGTTCCACCACCCAAAGGCAATACTGCGGGCAAATTACAGGCGCTCATTATTGATTCCTGGTTTGACAGTTACCTGGGGGTTATCTCTCTGGTGAGGGTCAGGGAAGGCACAATCAAGAAAGGCGATAAAATCATTGCCAAATCAACAGGCAAAGTCCATGTCGTGGATAACGTTGGTATATTCACACCGAAACGCCTGGTGCAAAAGGAATTAAAAGCCGGCGAAGTCGGTTTTGTGGAAGCAAGCATCAAGGAAATCCAGGGTGCACCGGTTGGCGATACCATTACCCACGCCTCGACCTCGGATGTCCCCATGCTGCCCGGGTTTAAAAAGGTTCAGGCACAGGTGTATGCAGGTCTTTTTCCGGTATCCAGTGACGATTATGACAGCTTCAGGGATGCGCTTGAAAAACTCACGCTGAATGATGCCGCTCTGGTTTACGAACCGGAAAATTCAGATGCCTTGGGGGTTGGTTTTCGATGTGGATTTCTGGGCATGCTTCATATGGAAATTGTCCAGGAGCGTCTTGAAAGAGAATATGACCTTGATCTTATTACTTCAGCGCCGACAGTCGTCTTTGAAGTACTTACAGACAAGGGCGAGGTATTGAAAGTTGAAAGCCCTTCGCGTTTGCCACCAATGTCTAACATTGAGGAAATGCGGGAACCCATCGTTGAGGCTAACATACTGGTACCCCAGGAATATGTCGGCAACGTGCTGAGTCTTTGTGTAGAGAAGCGCGGCGTACAAAAGGACATGCAATATGTCGGACATCAGGTCTCCATAAAATACGAGCTGCCCATGCATGAAGTCGTTCTGGACTTTTTTGACAGACTTAAATCAGTGAGTCGCGGCTATGCATCGCTGGATTACCACTTTGTCCGTTTTCAGCCGGCAAATCTGGTAAGACTGGATGTTTTGCTTAATGGTGATACAGTAGATGCGCTGGCGTTGATTGTGCACAGGGATCAGGCGCAATCCAAGGGTCGGGTGCTGACCGAGAAAATGAAGGAACTCATTCCAAGGCAGTTATACGACGTGGCGATACAGGCCGCAATCGGAGGACAAATTGTCG
>JAUHWU010000235.1 GCA_030427065.1 Gammaproteobacteria bacterium
TGCACCGACAGCGACCAGCATCGGGCAGCCTGCTACAAGCGCTTTCTGCATAAGTTCAAAGCTTGCCCGGCCACTGACAATAATTCCCATGTCCTGCATGGGGAGCAATCTTGCGCGCAGCATTCCTCCAATTAATTTATCCATGGCATTGTGGCGGCCCACATCTTCAGTGATAGCAACAATGTTCCCGTGCACATCAAACGTTGCCGTGGCATGACAGCCGCCGGTTTTCTGGAACAGGCTTTGTTTATCCTTGAGTCTGGCGCCAAGACCGCAAAGATTTTTATGGCTGATGGAAAAAGTATTGTCAAGAAGTGCGTCATAACCGGTGGTGCTCAGGGCTTCCAGGGAAGCCTTGCCGCATACACCGCAGCTTGATGTGGTATAGAAATGCCTCTCGATACGACTAAGATCAAAAACTCTCTCTTCTTTTAATTCAATGCGTATGACATTGTCAGTTCTGTCATCAATTGTGGATACTTCTTCGATAGCGCTAATAATACTCTCACTGTAAAGGAAGCCGCAGGCCAGATTAATATCGTCACCGGGGGTGCGCATGGTGATGGAAATGCTTCTGTGTACGCGCCCCTTTTGCGGGTCTGTATAACCAAGCCGGATCTCCAGCGGTTCTTCCACTGCAACGATATCGTTGGTTTCCTGTCGGTCGTTTTCCCTGACTTTTGTAATCAGCGTTGTCGCATCGGGTTTTTCAAGTTCAGTCATTGGACAAATCCTGTCAGGAATTTTATAAGTGGTTTATGTAAAGACTTTTCTTCTGGCTATTTACAATGTGCTATCGTGAGGAACTATAAGGCGTTGCTTTTCTTCCGTGAGAAAGATATCGGCATAGTGCACAGGAAAACTGTTTTGCGATAGATCGCGGTAATAGTGTTGCAGTGTATTGGTTACTGCCGGAAAAGCAATTTCGTTCCAGGGAATATCTTTTTCCCTAAAGAGTTCAACTTCCAGGCTCTCGGCGCCTGCTGAAAAATCCAGGTCAAGGAGGGTGGCCCGAAAGAACAGATGTACCTGGTTGATATAAGGCAGGGAATAATAAGTATACAGTCCATGAATTTTGATGCGGGCACAAGCCTCTTCAAGTGTTTCCCGACAGGCGCCCTCGTGTGTTGTTTCATTGTTTTCCATAAAGCCGCCCGGCAATGTCCAGAGTCCATAGCGGGGTTCTATTGAGCGTTTACACAATAATACCCGGTCTTCATAACAGGGCAATGAGCACACGATGATGTTTGGGTTTTGATAATGTATTTCGCCACAGGCTTCGCAAACGTAGCGTTCACGGTCATCATTGGATGGTGTTTTAATACTTAATTCACTGCTGCAGGTATGGCAATATTTCATTATGAAAAGATCAGTTTATAACTTCAGCTAAAAAGGGATTTTTGAATCTGTGTGGCTTCGATACTTTCCATAGACCACATTTTCACGGTCTTTATCGCATTGTCCTGGACATTCAGAATTTCAACATAATGTTGTGGCAGGCGTACGCATACATTTTTTTCAGGAATAATTTCCAGCAATTCTGTCAGTAGTCCGTTCAGGGTCTTGGGGCCGTCTATTGGTAAATCCCAATCCAGCGCCTTGTTTATCTCCCTGATGGTAGCAGTACCATTAATAAGATAGGTGCCATCATTCTGGGGATGAATATCATCGGTTTCTTCCGACAGATTAGTCGTGAAATTGCCGACGATTTCCTCGAGGATATCCTGCAGAGTTACGATACCCTGCACATCGCCATACTCATCAACCACCATCGCCATGCGTCGTTTGTTGTTCTGGAATTTAAACAGCTGGGTATGCAGAGGCGTTGTTTCAGGCACGAAATACGCTTCTTCGGTTAGCTGCATCAATTCAGCCTTGTTAATCTCTTCAACGCCAATCATGCGGGCAATATTTCTCAGATGCATGAAGCTGATGACTTCATTTAGATCCTTGCGAAAAACCGGTAGCAGGGTATGGGAGCTCTGACCAATGATATCAAGAATGTCTTCTATGTCATCTTCCAGATCTATCCCGACCACTTCGTTTCTTGGCACCATAATGTCAGTCACGGTAGCTTTTTCAAGGTCAAGAATATTCATCAACATACCGTGACGTTTGACTGGAATCAGAGCGCCACTCTCATCAAGAACCGTGCGCAATTCTTCCTTGGTGAGATGATGGGACATGTCTTCTTCAACACTGAGGCCGCAAAGTTTGACCAGACCATTGGACACGGCATTTATCATCCATACTGCCGGGTAGCAGACTTTCAGTAATATCAGTAACAGTACAGATGAAGGATAAGCGATTTTTTCCGGATACAGAGCAGCTATGGTTTTTGGTGTTACTTCAGCAAAAATAAGCACAATAATTGTCAGTAAAACCGGTGCGAGAATAAATCCAAGGTTACCCCAAAGCCTGACTGCAATGGCTGTGCCCACTGAAGCTGCGATAAAGTTAACCAGATTATTCCCAATCAGAATGATGCCAATCAGGCGATCGGGTTTTTCCAGTAATTTGCCGGCCCTGATGGCGCCTCGATGATTGTGTTTAACCAGATGACGCAGACGATAGCGGTTCAGGGCCATCATCGCGGTTTCAGAGCTGGAAAAATAGGCAGACATGAGGATCAGGAAAATCAGTATGCCCAGCAATACGGTAAGTGAGGTTTCTTGCAAAAGTGGATCTCTGTTATATCTTGGTTAAGCTGTCAGTATTGGTCAGTAATGCTCAGGAATAAGAAAATTACACTCGGCCCAGGATGATTTCCAGGACA
>JAUHWU010000084.1 GCA_030427065.1 Gammaproteobacteria bacterium
GATGGCCAACCGTCTGCTGGCACAGCCAGGCGATGCGTTCTACAACGATCCGCTATTGCTGGAATGGATGCAGTTTGGTCCCAAGACCTTCGGTAACTCTGAACTGATTACCATGGAAGGCGTTGTGACAGGCGAGTTGTTTGAGATGGCTGGTGGTGCAACCGGTGTTGCGGTTGGTTACCAGTATCGTAAGCAAAACCTGAGCATTGACTACGGCCCTATAGCCAAAGACGGCGGTTTCGGTTTCTCACCTGAAGTTCTGACAGCATGGGATTCACAGCGTGAAACGGATGCGTTCTTTGCGGAAATGGTCATGTTCCCGACTGATACCCTGGAAATTGGCCTGGCTGCACGTTATGAAGATACCGAAGGCACCAGCTCAACAGAGCCAAAAATCAGCGCTCTGTGGACACCTACTGACAACCTGTTTGTACGTGCCAGTGCCGGCTCTTCTTTCCGTCTGGCCACTGAGAACAACGTAAATGGTATCAGCTCCGGTGCGGTGAGTCGTGCCACGATTGGAGGTGAAGTAACCCAGGCTACAGGTCGTGCCGTTGGCAACCCGAATCTGGAACCGGAAGAGTCTGATAACTGGACTATCGGTGTCACCTGGGATGTCAATGACAGCCTCACGCTTGAAGCGACATGGTGGGACTATACCTTCACCAACCTGGTAACCAGCACAGATCCGGATCAGGTTCTGCGTGCTGACCTGGCAGATGGTTTCGTTACCGATACTGCGGCTCATCCGCTGTTCCCCGGTCGTCCAAACGAAGTGTGTGAGGTAACTGGACGCTGGAGTGGCAACACTGCAGATCCTCTTCCAGCTGGTTGTATGACTGGTTTTGACATCCGTTTGTTCCAGTCCAGCTTTGTTAACCAGAACTCGGTTGAAACATCCGGTCTCGACTTTACCATCGATTATGACTTTGACTTCATGGGCGGCAATGCCGGCCTTATGCTGGCAGGTGCCTATGTGCATGAGTACGCCGGTACCAACCAGCAGGGTCAACTTCAGGATGTCGCTGGTACAGACGGCTTTAACGTTGCCGGTGTCGGTACCAACCCACAGCTGCGTGCCAACCTGATCGCTGATTATCGTACCGGTAATCACTATCTGCGCGGCACTGTACGTTATACCGACGGTACTGAAATCACCAACCCGGACCCACTGCAAGGTCGCTCATCCGAGTCGTCCTACACCCAGGTGGATCTGGTCTATACCTACACCCTGCCAACTGCAGGTCAGAGCTCCGCTACTGTTGCCCTGCTGAATGTTGGTGACCGTGAGCCACCTCTGGTAGCAAATGGTCTGACCACCAGCAACTCCGGACTTTACGACCCACGTGGACGTATGCTTCGTGTTGGTGTTAACTGGGGCTTCTAAAATCCTTCCGGATTCTATAAAGCAACAGTAAGACACAAAAAAACCCGCCTTGAAAAAGGCGGGTTTTTTTATTCTCTGGAAAAATTAAACTTTTAACTAAGGCTTGCAATCAGTCTGACTTACCCCTGATTACTTGATACGTCTTACCCTCATTTTTCTGTTGTTGGCAGCGTTTGATAACAGGTATGAATCCATTAACGCTTTGCTTATGGTGTATTGTTCCCCTTTTCTGATCCGGTAACCATCAGTACCTATCTGCTGCCATACCTGTCCATTTTCAAATTCAATGGTCCATCCGGTAAAGTCGTTTTGCCTGGCTGTAGCCACTGTCATAACTCGCTGTGTCATCTCGCTGCCAGCATCATCATCCAGCCCTAATGTGGCGGCCTCTTCACTCCGGGTTTCTGCAACCGCTTCCTTCACAGAAACGGTTTTACCAAAATCGTCCTCCGGGTCTGATTTTGTCACTGGCTGGGGCTGTGGCTGAGATTGCACCTGGGGTTTGGCGCGCGGAACCTCGATCACTGGCATGCTTGATGGTGCAGTGTTCCCCATCGCAGAGTTCTCCATCACAGCGTCATAGCAACGAAGCCTTTCCAGACTGTCTTCAAGTGCAGCACACTCGGCCATGGAGAGTTGCGCCAGGACATCAGCTGAATGGATTAGTGGCAACAGAAAAAGCATTGGAAAGGTCTTTTTCACGCGAAAATATACTCTATAAACTCTCATTTAAATCATTCCTCTTGGCTGGCAGAAAATAAGCCTGCAATCTCTGCCCCTGTTAAAACCTTACTGTGAAATATCATTGGATATTGGTGCCTGATTTACGAAGTCAGTTTTCTTATTTACTGGCTACCACCAGTATCAAGAGTCGCTGACTGGCGTTGCAGCATTTCTTGCTGGGTCAAGGTCCGCGCCTCTTCCCGTTGCGCCCGCGTCAGGCAAACTCTTCTTCTGAAATTAGTTCCAGTCACCTGCTCCCGGCGGCAAATTAATTCATCGGGATCATTATCACTCGTTGTGCTGGCTGCTACCCTCTCACCCGCTTCAGTAACGCTCGATGGCAAACTTTCTACGTCAGATCGGGACGCGCAGCTGGCAAGTAAAAAGACGGCTAACACTATGAAAAACTTTGAAAAAACACTCATTACTCTAGCCTTTTTGTGCAAATACTGTGGAACAGAAGAAGCGGAGGATACAACTACTATATTTCATTTGCCAGAATTTAGTATTATGGTTAGTCTGCGTTGGCGAATTTGCATATTTTCTGTGATCACATCACTATAAAAAATAATATAAAGCAGAATAATTCAGAAAATGAGTACAGAGTCGTTAAGACTCTTTGGGACTTTTACTAAATAACAAGAGTCTAAAAAAATAACAAGAGTCTTTTCTCAAGAGCCCGGTTTTATTAAGGAGTCATTTATGTTTGCAAGAATTTTTATTTTAATCACCTGCCTTGGTCTGGCTTTGCCAGCGGTTTCACAAACAGGACATCCGGCCAAGGGATCCTGGTCGGGCAATCTGACCCCTTTTACTGCCGAAGAACCCGTCAGGATTCGCATGCTGATTGATGCATTCAATGGCGAGCTCTCAGGATCAGTTAATCCAGGCCGTCGAGGCGTTGAAATGAGCAGTGTTGAGCTGGACGCAGAAAACTGGGTCTTGACCATCAAGGCTGACATGCCGGACGGCATGCTGGTAATGGAAGGAAAGTTAAGCAACCTGGGCTCATGGACCAACAGGAAATACCGTGGTGCTTATACACTGGGAAATACAAAAGGAACTTTCGATATAACTTTGAATTGATAAATATCAATAGCAACGTTTTTATATAAGTAAACAATTAAACCGACAAGCAGCCTGCTTTCTCAAATGAACAGAACGACTCAATTGAGTAGAAAGGTAAAAAGATATTATTTATCGACCGGGTGCCCCCCCGTCACGGAGAAAAGATATGAAAACCAAGATTATGACACTGGCATTTGCTGCCTTATGTACATTAACCACCTATCAGGCTGCAGCACATCACTCATTTGCGGCTGAATTTGATTCCAATGTGCCTGTGCATGTAACCGGTACGGTAGTAAAAGTTGACTGGACCAACCCGCATACCTATATCTTCATGGAAGTTGAAACCGAAGACGGTGACTACGAAGAATGGGCATTTGAAATGGGCAGCCCAAATGGCCTGATGCGTCGTGGCTGGACTCGTAACACGCTTGAAATTGGCTCAGAGATCATTGTTCGTGGTACACGTGCCCGTGACGGAAGCTTCAAGGGTAATGTGCAGACTGTCGTCATTGCTGACACTTGCGAACGTTTGTTTGCCGGCACCAGCCAGCGGGATTTTGACGAAGGTGCAGTCGATCGCGAAGCCTGTGAGCTTTAATTGGACAACTATTGATTAAAGTAAATCCGCCGTAAATAAGCGTTAAATTCCAGAAATACAGGTATAGAAACATGACAGGCAAGATTTTCAAAACCACCATTATGGCGACCGCTATTGCCACAGCAGTATTGTTGCAATCAGCCGTCCAGGCCCAGCCTGGCGCCAGAGACGATGGACCTTCAACACCCACCCCCAGAATGGCTGACGGTACAGTAGATCTGGGAGGCAATGGTGTATGGAATCTGCCATGGATCACAAATTTTGCCGCACGTATGCCTGGCTATGAAGAGGGCGATCAGCCTCCCATGCTGCCATGGACAGCGGCCATGTGGGAATATAACAAGTCCAATAACGTCAAGTATGACCCTGAAGGCTTCTGCCTGCCACCGGGTGGGCCTCGCTCAATGGGCACGCCCTACCCTGCCGAAATTGTTCAGGACAGGGATAGAATCCTTGTTATCTTTGAAGGCGGTGGTCATGTCTGGCGTGAAATCCATATGGACGGCAGGGATCATCCAGAGGATCCGAACCTGACCTATTTTGGCCACTCCGTAGGCCATTGGGAAGGCGATACTCTGGTAGTAGACACCGTCGGTTTTAACGAAAAGACCTGGATTGATTTTGGTGGTTATATGCACACTGAACAGCTGCATACCGTGGAATACTTTTCCAGACCGGATAAGGAAACACTGCATTATGAGGCAGTGATTGATGATCCGGGTGCCTACAGTGAGCCCTGGACAGTAAGCTGGGATATTCGCTGGTCAGAGGGCCAGGAACTCGCCGATTATATCTGTCAGGAAAACAACAAGTTCCTGCTTGATATGGATGATGATTACGGCAATCCGTTTTTCGAGAAAACAAATGGTTTATAACTTGATAAACCGGAACTTACTTTAATAATAAAAAAAAGGCGCTACTTAAGCGCCTTTTTTTATTCTTGCAGGGAAACCATAAAAACAAACTCATTACTAAGAGTGCGCGGATGCTTGCTCATTTTTTTCCTGCTGTTGCTGGAGAAACCACATATGGTGATAAGTGCCCTGTTTCGCCAATAGCTCAGTGTGAGTACCGGACTCAACAAAACGCCCCTGCTCAAGCACCAGAATCTGGTCTGCATCTACCACGGTAGACAAGCGATGGGCAATGACCAGACTGGTATGACCTGCCGAAATTTCCCGCATGGCTTTAAGGATCGCGCCTTCCGTTTTACTATCCAGCGAAGAGGTTGCTTCATCGAAAACCAGTATGGCCGGTCTTTTCAGCATGGTGCGGGCAATAGCCACGCGCTGTTTTTCACCTCCACTGAGTTTCAGCCCGCGTTCGCCAACAATGGTTTCCATCCCCTGGGGTAATTGATTAATAAAGTCATCAAGATGAGCCATCCTTATAGCTTGCCTTATTTCATCCTCACTGGCATCGGGACGTCCATAACGGATATTTTCATAAATAGTATCGTTAAACAGCACGGTATCCTGAGGCACGATACCAATGGCTGAGCGCAGGGAATGTAATGTCAGACCAAGAATATTGTTGCCATCAATTTCAATGCTTCCGGACTGGCAGTCATAAAAACGAAACAAAAGTTTCACCAGGGTAGATTTTCCTGAACCACTGGCCCCGACAACCGCCAGTTTTTGACCGGGCTGAATAGTAAACGAGATATCCTGAATAATTTCGCGGTCCGGCCGATAATGGAAACTCACATGTTTAAATTCAATGGAAGGCTTTGTAAACTGTAGCGCCACAGCATCCTCTTTTTCCGTAATGCCTGGTTTTTCTGCCAGCAATTCAAACATGCGCTCAATATTTGCCATTGCTCCCTTAATTTCCCGGTACACAAAACCCAGGAAGTTCAGCGGGATAAACAGCTGCATCATGAACATATTAACCAGGGTAAAGTCTCCAAGCGTCATGCTGCCATCTGCCACGCCCCGGGCTGCTAGTAGCAACATTGCGGTCATGGCAAGTGATACGATCAGAGCCTGACCGCCATTAAGGGCAAACAGGCTTAAACGGTTATTTCTTTTTGCGGTTTCAAGCGCCTCGAGCCCTTCATCAAAATGCCTGGCTTCGTATTCCTCATTGGTAAAATACTTTACCGTTTCATAATTCAGCAGGCTATCTATTGCTCTGGTATTGGTTTCTGAGTCGGCGACATTCATTTCGCGAATAAAACGCGTACGTTTCTCCGTTGCGACTACTGAATAGCCGACATAAGTAATAATGGCGAAAACAATAATGCCGGCAAATGCGAAACCGTAATTACCCAGAAAAATTCCAATAACAACAATCAGTTCCAGAAGCGTGGGAATGATATTAAAAATCATAAACCGCAAAAGAAAATTAATACCGGAATTGCCCCGCTCAATATCACGGGACAATCCACCAGTCTGACGGTTTAGATGAAAGTCGAGATCCAGATTATGCAGGTGACGAAATGTTTGCAGGCTTACACGTCGAATAGTTCTTTCAGTGACACGACCAAACAGGGTATCCCTTATTTCATTAAACATGACATTGAAGAAACGGAACAAGCCATAGGCAATGATCAGCATAATGGGAATGACAACCACAGTGGCCGTATTGTTCGCACCCACAGGGGACATCTGAGAGTCGAGGCTATCGACAATATATTTCATGAAAAATGGCAGGCTGATACTGGACAGCTTGGCAAGCCCCAGACAAATAAAAGCCAGAAGCGTTCGCTTCCTGAATTCAAGCAGATAGGGAATTAACAACCTGATGACATGCCATTTCATGTCCAGGTTTTCTATATCGGTCGGTGTACGGCGCGCCATTTATTCAAGTCGCTGCAAAATGGCTTTCAATATCCCTTTGCTATCCAGACCACAAGCAGCCAGCATTTCATCTACTTTGCCATGCTCCAGAAAACTGTCCGGTAAGCCAAGATTCAAGACAGCTGTGCACAAACCCTGTTCTTCCAGGAATTCATTCACTCCCGATCCGGCACCTCCCATGACTACATTTTCTTCCACCGTTACCAGCAACCTATGGGAATTGGCCAGGCTGCTTATTAATGACTCATCCAGCGGTTTTACAAAGCGCATATCCACCAGTGTTGCATCAAGTTCATCAGCAACCGACACAGTTTTGGCCAACAGGGTTCCAAAGACCAGGATGGCAACATCGCCTTTTCCTTCTCGACAAATTTTTGCCTTGCCTATTTCCAGTGGCTGCAGCGTCTTTGAAATCACACATCCCGTCGCTTTACCTCTGGGATAGCGCACCGCTGCCGGTCCAGGATGATGAAACCCGGTGGTCAACATATCCCTGGCTTCCTGTTCATCACTGGGCGCCATCACCAGCATGTTTGGAATACAACGCAGGTAAGACAAGTCAAAACTACCTGCATGTGTTGGCCCATCTTCACCCACCAGGCCGGCTCTATCGATGGCAAAAAGCACGTCAAGATCCTGCAGGGCTACATCATGGATCAATTGGTCATAACCGCGCTGCAAGAAAGTTGAATAGATCGCCACGACAGGTTTTAAACCATCACAGGCCATCCCTGCAGCAAAAGTTACCGCATGCTGTTCTGCGATTGCCACGTCAAAAAATCTCTGCGGATAGGCTGCCTCGAATTTACGCATGCCAGAGCCTTCACTCATCGCCGGAGTGATACCAATCAGTTTCTCATCTGATTCGGCGGTCTCACATAACCAGTCACCAAAGATTTTTGAATAAGTAGGAATCAAATCAGTCGACTGGGTTGGTTTTTCTGATTCGGAAACCATTTTGCTTAAGGCATGCATACCAAAAGCATCCTCTTCGGCCGGTGCATATCCTTTGCCTTTTTGCGTTACAACATGAAGCAAGCGAGGGCCCTTCATGTCTTTTATGTTATTCAGTATGTTGACCAGCCCTTCCACGTCATGGCCATCTACCAGCCCAAAGTAGGTAAAACCGAGTTCTTCAAAAATCGTCGCCGGGGATACCATGCCCTTCATGTATTCCTCGGCGCGATGTGCGGCTTTCCATGCCGGCGGTAATGCCGATAGCACTTTCTTGCTGCCAGATCGTAAAACGTTGTAGGGCTTGCTGGCCCACATGCGGGCAAAATAACTGGATAGCCCGCCAACATTTCTCGAAATAGACATATTATTGTCGTTAAGAATAATCAGAATGTCGCCCTCAAGATCACCGGCATGATTAAGCGCTTCAAAAGCCAGACCCGCGGTCATGGCGCCATCGCCGATCACTGCCACCACTTTTCTGTCAGACTCCTGTTGCTGGGCAGCGATCATCATGCCAAGTGCCGCAGAAATGGATGTACTTGAGTGGCCTGCGCCAAAATTATCGTATTCACTTTCATTGCGATTGGTGAACGCCGCAAGCCCGCCGGCCTGACGGATAGTGAGTAACTGCTCACGCCGGCCGGTAAGTATTTTGTGAGGGTAAGTCTGGTGCCCGACATCCCAGACAAGTTTATCTTCCGGGGTGTTCAGGACATGATGCAGCGCTATGGTGAGCTCAACAACCCCCAGTCCTGCACCAAAATGACCGCCAGTCTTACCCACGGTAAAAAGCAGGTAATGGCGTAGCTGCAGTGCCAATTCTTCAAGCTGCTCAATGGGCAACTCACGCAAATCAGCGGGGGAATCTATGCTATCGAGCAAAGGCGTGTCAGGCCGCTCAAGGGGGATCTCATTAAACATCGATGGAAAATTAGCTCGTGAAAAAACCGGCTTATTTTAGCGCAAAGGACGCAGGCAGTCTTTCTTAGTCTGCATCATTGGCAACCGGGGGATTAATGTCTTCGCTCTATTATATAACTGGCAATTCCTTTGAGTTTCTCAGCGTCCTTGCCAAATGATGCCAGCGCCCGGGTACCCTCTTCAAAAAGTCCAAACATTCTTTTTCGCGCCTCTTCCAGGCCAAGGATTGCCGGGTAAGTGGCTTTGTCCAGATTCTGGTCTTTACCCTGTTGCTTGCCAAGAACCTGGGTTTCACCTTCCACATCGAGGATATCGTCCTTTATCTGGAAAGCCAGCCCCATACAATCGGCAAATGTCTCAAGCTGTTCAAGAGCAGTCACCGAAGCCAGACCAGTGCTGATTGCACCCATCTTCACACTGGCAGTGATCAGCGCCCCGGTCTTGAGACGATGCATGAGAGCCAGATCTTCTTCACTTTTTATCTTGCCGGCACTTTCTATATCCAGGCATTGACCGGCAACCATGCCTTTCCAGCCAACAGCCTGTGACAGGATTCTGACCATCTGCAGGTTATTAGCAGGATCACCATTCTCAGCATTCGCCAGCAGCTCAAATGCCAGTGACTGCAAGGCATCACCAGCAAGAATAGCGGTAGCCTCATCAAATTTTATGTGAGAAGTAGGCAGACCACGTCTTAATTCATCGTTATCCATGGCAGGAAGATCGTCATGAACCAGAGAATAGGCATGAATCAGCTCAACCGCACATGCACAATTGTCTGCCTTGTTAAGCACACCACCAACAGCCTCTGCGCTGGCGTAACAAAGCAGTGGTCTGATTCGTTTACCGCCACTGTGAACGGCATAATGTATTGCCTCCACCAGACGGTCTGAATGGCCTTGAAAATTGAGACGGGATTCAAGTACAGCCGAAGCTCTATCCTGGAGACTCTTTATGTAATCTGGTGTATTCATTCAGTGAAGAAACTAACCGCTTTCTTATCCCGCCTCGTTTTCATCTTCTTCAAACGCTTCAGCTTCAGGGATGTCGTCACTGCTGACCAGAAGTTGAACTTTCTGTTCTGCATTTTCCAGGGCTACCTGGCACTCACGGGTCAGCTTGATACCCTGTTCGAACGCTTTAAGAGATTCTTCCAGGCTAAGCTCTCCTTCTTCCATTGCTTCAACCAGCTCCGCAAGATTTTCCAGAGCGTCCTCAAAGTTGAATTTAGTCGGTTTTCGGGCCATTTTGGATCCTCATTGTGGAAGGAAGCGCAACCCTACCGGAGTCGCATAAACAGGTCAAACATCACTTTTCGAAACACACTGAAGATGCTTTCATCTTTGTGTTCAGCTGACTGTCGAAAAATGTGCAATTATTAAGGAATCTGAGCCACACTTTTCCGGATTCAGCTTCGATTCAGTGAAATGCATCAATACTGACTCCCATGTTCACTAAAACACGATTATCTATTGTAAGCATTTGAATTGAAAGATATAAACATTAACGTAAAAAAGTTTATCGGCATTAAACAGGAAGACAGGAGAGAGTGAACATGGCACAATACGCCCCGAACAGATCTGCCATCAATGTCGATGAACAGGACTGTCCAAGGGGCTGACACTCAGCCGTATAAATGCAAGAATGAGCTTCCTGCATATCAATGCGGAATACCCACAAATACTTGGAAATGTTTTAAAAAAGATCATTGTGAGAGTATTGGAGATTTCAGAGATATCAGAAATAACAAGAGTTTCAAAAGCCCGATAAAAAATGCTAAATTTTTTATTGATTACAAACTACTGGAAACAGATTTTAAAAAACCAACAGGAATGGGGAAACTATAATGAAAAAACTCATTATCACCGGAGCAATTATTTTAAGCTCAATTTTTTCAATCAATGCAATGGCACAGATGTCTGATGAAGATGCCGCCGCTGCTGTAAAACGTCGTCAGGCAGTATTTCAGCTGCTCGCCTTTGCCAATGGCCCACTGGGACAGATGGCACGTGGCGCAGACTTCGATGCAGATGCAGCAATTCTTGGTTCACAGCGTATTATCATGCTCGCACCAATGATTTCCGAGCTGTTTGCTGCCAACACTTCAGCCAACTCCGTTGATACTCGTGCTGCTGATACTATCTGGTCCAGCCAGGAAGATTTCGCACAGCTCGCACAGGATCTGGTTGACGGCGCAACTGCCGCCATCGAAATTCTGGAAAGTCAGGGTGCCAGTGGTGTACGTCAGGCAGTTGGACAGATTGGTCCCAAGTGCGGTGCCTGTCACGACAGATTCCGTCTGGATTAATACCAGCACTATTTACAGGGCTTAAATCCTGTTACAAAAAAAACGCCCCTTTCGGGGCGTTTTTTTTACTTCGGTTTTATTGCTTCAAGCCCTTGCGGCATCATTCATTTTCATGAATAAAGAAAGCCGCATAAGCTTCCTGATCTTCCTCGCTGAGCTTGCTGGTGTGCTCAATGACATCGGCCATCTCGCCCCCGACAAAGTCAAAGCTTGCGGTCATACCAAGCTGAAGAAAGCCCACAAAATCAAAAGCAGTCCAGCCTGAAAGCCCTTCCGGATTAATGGGTTTGGAAACTATCTCGGACCCGGCAAATTCCCGGGAAAGCATCATCATGCCAAGACCATTTCTGGGCGTATGACATTCACCACAATGGCCAAGTGCTCTTGCCAGATAGGCACCACGCTGGGCCTGGGCATCCTCTGAAACAGCGGGAGGCTCTCCCTCCATAAAGTCAGCCATGATATTCCAGCCGGCCATCAGGAAGTCGAACTGCCAGGCAGGTAACTCGTGATCCGGAACCTCACTGGCAATAGCAGGCTGGGCCATTAAGTAAGCCGCTAGATCCAGAACATCCTCATCTGTCATATTCTTATAGGTACGATAGGGAAAAGATGGCCAGTAAAATCCTCCACTCGGACTACGACCATGCTTCATGGCCAGGATGAAGTCCCTGCCCGTCCAGCCTCCAATACCGGTTTCAACATCCGGAGTAATATTTGGCGTATAGAATTTGTTGGGAAATGGGTTCTCAACTTCTATGACATAGCCTCCAACAGGACCTTCCAGGTCATCACCATTTTGATGGCAGGCCGCACAACCGCCTGCATTGTAAATATACGCTCCCCTGGCAATGGCATCTGCCGAGGTGGGTATTTCCGGATTACCTACCATGGGCAGCCCAAATACCCAATACAGAGCAGCCAGTAATATGGCAAGAACGACGACCAGAGGCAAAAATTTATTATTCATACTTTAGTTCCTGAATATCCTGTTAGTAGAGTAAAGACCAGTTTTTACAATGCAAAATATTGCAAAGTTTCTGATAGTTTTAACAATTTAATTAAGCATGCTCATTTTTAAAGAGTCAAAACTATTACAGCTTTTTTTTCTCATGTTGTTGCTGTGCGGCCTTAAAATGATTTTTCTCCTGCTTGCGTTGCGCAATGAGATCAGTAACTTCTGAACCCAGGTGTGTTTCTCCTCTTTTTATAGCCAATTCCATTTGTTTCTCTCGCTCCCTGAATCGCTCTTGCTGTTCGGTTGTTTTCCTGTTGAAACAACGCGGGCAGCTTACACCCTTTTCATATTGATCACTCTGCTTATCCTGCTCGGTGATTGGCAATCTGCATGCGTGGCACTGATCATAATCGCCTTTTTCCAGCTGATGATTGACCGCTACCCTGTTGTCAAAAACAAAACATTCGCCTTTCCACAATGATTCACTTTCCGGTACCTGCTCCAGATACTTCAGAATACCGCCCTGCAGATGATAAACCTCATCAAAGCCTTTTTCTTTCAAGTATGCCGTAGATTTTTCGCACCGAATACCACCGGTACAGAACATGGCAATTTTTTTATGTTTTTCAGGGTTCAGATTTTTTTCTACATACTCGGGAAATTCCCTGAAACTTTCTGTTTGTGGATCAACAGCATTGGTAAAAGAGCCTATTTCCACTTCATAGCGGTTTCTGGTATCGATTAACAATACATCGGGATCCGAGATCAGGGCATTCCAGTCCTCAGGTTTGACATGGGTCCCTACCTTACGCTTGGGATCTATGCCTTCCACGCCCATGGTGACGATTTCTTTCTTGAGCTTTACTTTGGCGCGATAAAACGGAATTTCGTCATCAAAGGACAGCTTGTAGTCCAGGCTATTCAGACGCGCATCACTTTTAAGCCAGTCAAGAACATTGGCTATCCCCTCAGGGCTGCCTGCAATCGTGCCGTTTATACCTTCTTCAGCCAGCAGGATAGTGCCTTTAACATTGTTATTGAGCATCTGCTGCAGCAACGGCTCTCTTAATGTCTCGAAATCATCCAGCCTGACAAAATGGTAGAGGGCACAAACCTCCACAGGGTGCTTACTGTGCTGTGTCATTGATATTTCCTTCTGCGATTCGGAGCGTAATTCCGGAGCAAAATATAAGTTTGGGAACGACGGCGATTATACAAATTGAGGGTCTGACAAGTCCACGCAAGGAATTGTCCTGAAACAAATCCCGGGCACTTTTTGATTATTTGGACAAAATTTTACCTATATCGATAAATCGGCAGGCACTTTCAACAGGATGAGCATCGTCTATCCAGGGAATTTCAGCCAGCATCGGTGCTGGCATCAAGTTGACGAGAGTCGCCACATTCTCTTCATATACCGGCATCTTTTCATCAATCCGGTTTGCGATCCACCCAGCCAGCTCAAGGCCATCAGCCTGGATTGCCTCGACTGTAAGCAAGGCATGGTTCAGGCAGCCCAGGCGCATGCCGACAACCAGTAATACGGGTATTTCCAATAACCTGGCAATGTCCGCCATGGTTTCCTGATTTCCAAGTGGTACTCTCCAGCCACCGGCACCTTCCACCAACGTAAGATCAGCCTTTTTTTCCATAACCTTGCGGCAATGCCCGGCAATGGTTTGGGCCTCAAGTTTGACGCCTGACTTTTCAGCAGCGATATGCGGTGCAATGGCTTCGTTCAGGCAAACAGCATTAATGTCTGCCAGGGTCAGCGGTATGGAACAGTATTGAGCCAGAGCAACGACGTCATCATTATGTGTTCCGCGAGATGTTGCACTGACGCCGGCAGCCACCGGTTTTAATGCCGCCGTAGTTAAACCCTGTGCTTTTGCTGCGGCTAAAATACTGCAGGAAACAAAAGTCTTTCCAACATCAGTGTCTGTTCCGGTAATAAAAAATATTTTTTGCGCTGACATAATCGAATTATCTATCAATATCTACAAGTATCACTGCCAAGAAGTGCTTTATTTGACCAGATGTAACTGCACCAGATCATAGGTGACGGGAATCCCTTTCCCGGCGATTCTTTTGTTTTCAAAAGTCTGCTTTAATTTCTTCAGTTTGCTTTTACCCGTCAGGCCTGAGGGCTGGCCTGAATTCTGGTTATGCGCACCAATCCCCTTAAGCTCATTGGTTAAAGCGCTCAGTGAATCGTAGTACCAGATTTCGTGAGTATGTATATTATTGATTGCGGTAAATGGCTGGGTTTCAGAGACCTG
>JAUHWU010000236.1 GCA_030427065.1 Gammaproteobacteria bacterium
GTGTGCCCAGTATCATCAATACCGTGGGGATAAAGCCCATCATGAAGCCAAGACCCCGGCTGGCCGGATCCTTCACGTAATTGATGGCATAGAGAAAACGGCCAATCAGCCAGATTACGCCAAGCCCTGAGGCGATATAATTACCAGCCCAGCCAACACTTTCCGCCATCCAGGCAAAGGAGACGATGGCAGGAATAAAAACAAGCATCTGTTCCTGGGTATTTTGCTGAACCCGGAAGTATCTTTCGAAAACCGGATTGCCGGTGGTGGCCGGCGCATGAACGCCATACTTCATTCTGGCAGCGCCAACCTGAGCAGAAAACACCGTGTACTCTATTAATGCCAACGTGATAATTAAAATAACCAGTGCCATGTTTCACCTCAAGTTAAGTAATTCAGTTTTATTTAAACAGACCTTTGCCGGGGACAAATCAGCTTCCCTGAATGCAAATAGCCCGGGAATTCCCGGGCCATTATAAAGTTTTTTACGTCATTTACTGGTGTCTGGCTTACTATCAGCCAGTAGCGCTATGCCATGGAGAATCATTCCATTACCGCGCTTATTCCATTACCGAGATTGTCGTCACACCTGCCGCTCTGGCTGAATCCATGGTTTCTACCAGGAAATTTGCGCTGGACAGTTTGTCTGGTCGAATAATCACAGACGCTGCAGGGTTCTCAGCGCGTGCAGAGGCTACCCTGGCACGTACCGCAGAAATATCTATACGCTCCTGATTGAAGAACAGCTGGTTACGTGAATCAATCTGGATCAGGATGTTTTTGGGCTGATCATTGGAAGGAGGGGGAGGATTGTTGTTGGGATCCTGGCCTTCAATGTCCATGGCATTTTCTTTGAGAAAGGAAGCTGTTACCACGAAGAAAATCAAAAGAATAAATACAACATCCAGCATTGGAGTAAGGTCGATGTTGGATTCGTCTTTTTTCTTCTTAAATGAACCGCCTATTGTTTTCATTAATTACTCCAGGAAATCTTTTCTTGTCTGTTCTTGTTTATAGCCTTGTATGTGGCTGCTTGTGTCGATTTATAACTACTTATGTCTACTCATGTCTACTCATGCATATGACCAAGTATGACTAATTTTCAGTACCTGATATGTACATACAACAAGTACTTTCAAATAAGTACTCACAAATAAGTACTTAAAAGGTTCCTATAAGCACTATATTAAATGTTTCTTTATATAGCGTGTTTATGTAGCTGAAATAGCTGTGCTAAAGGGGTCGCTCGCTGATCACTTCTCACTGCGCTTCAGGAATAGGCGAGTATATCACCTTACACGTCTTGCACAATACCAAGCCGGGACAAGTCTGCCATCTTCGCTGCCGGGCTTTAAGCGCGCCTCAAAAACCCAAAAAAAAGAGAGCAAGAGCCCTCTTTTTATATATAACTTACTGTTTTTTTACTATTTTTTAATTGAACCAATAGTAAAGCTGGCCAGGTCGGCAAGTTGACGAGGACCCTTGCCATTGCGCGCGCCAACGCGAAGACCTGAATACAGGTTCATCAGGATATCGGCGGCCATATCAGCTTTTACACCACGAGCCAGGAGACGTGATTTTTCCATCTCCCTGGTTCTGGACAGTAGGGCTTTACGGATCACATTAAGGGCGCTTTTCAGGACTTTCTGTACTTCCTTGTCCCAGTTAATGCTTTCACAAACAGAATTAACCAGCAGGCAACCCATGACGCGCTGCTTGTTGGGAGCAGAGATAATCGCAGTGTCAAAATAGGCTTCGATTGCTTTCAGTGCATTTAAATTGCTGTTTCCCAGAGTAGCATCAATATCAGCTTTAACCAGTTCATTGTATTTATCAACACAGGATTTAAAAAAGGCATCCTTGTCACCGAAGGAATTGTAGAGGGTGCCACGATTAATATCAGTGGCGTCAAGCAGCTTCTGAACCGAGCTGGCTTCATAACCTTCTTTCCAAAACTGTTCCATTGCCTTGGTAAGTACCTTGTCTTTTTCAAACTCTACTGGTCTAGCCATAATCTAGATCTAACCTCAAATTCTGTTGGTAATTGATTTGTCTTGCAGCTGCGTGGCGCAGAAGCAGACGCTACAGGTAAAAATAAGTGGCGCATTCTAGTACAAAGTGATTAGGGTCACCAGTTTAGAAATGAAAAAATCCCTTAAATATGCGATGATTTTTGGAATTAGGGAAAAAATCCCGTGAATATTGAATGCTGAGTCTATATTGCACAAAGATCGAAACACCCGCCCTGTTTTGGGGCGCTTAGTCAGGCTTCCCAATAAAGGGTATAATTTTGGCCGGTTTGGTTTCCAGGCTTCTGTTTTTACAGGAAACTTTCAAGGATCAGGTTTTCAGGAAATTAAAAATTGTCTTTTTTATCTGTAAACAAATACCCTAGCTCTCGTTTATATTGCTCATTTAGCAAGAAATTTGATGCCGGGTACGCAGTTATGCTGTTCAGGAAAGCAAGTTCACTGGTCTTACTGGTAATAATGCTGAGTACACAGCCATCTGCCCGATTGTTTGCCCAGCAAGGCCCCCCGCTAGATGAGACTCCCGACTTTACGACAGTAAACACCGAGTTTGGCGCCATCCTTGCAGCCGCAAATGTTCAGGTAAGTATGCGAGATGAGACCCCTGTCGCCCTGGATATCTATCGCCCCACTGGCAACACCCGCTATTCCACCCTCTATGCTGCCGGTCCCTTTCCCCACAGCGTAGACATTCTTGCAGACAATGAAAACCAGGTAGGTCCC
>JAUHWU010000237.1 GCA_030427065.1 Gammaproteobacteria bacterium
GATTACTTCATTTACCTGGCCATAATTTCTGTTTGGATTACCCATCCGACCACCAGGCTGTTTGCCTCCAAATCCCTTGGTTCAACCCTCTTTCAAGCTGAACCATATCCCGCTTGGGTTTGCCAGACAGTTCCCGTATAATCTGCCGCCCGACAGATCCGGGGGCAAATAATCCCCGGACTGAAAAGAAAGCAAACTGGCCGTAGAACTGGTTATTCAACAATGACAGAGCACAAGCTTACCCACCTCAAGCAGCTTGAAGCAGAAAGCATCCATATCATTCGTGAAGTGGCTGCGGAATTTGATAATCCGGTAATGCTTTATTCTGTTGGCAAAGATTCTGCAGTCATGCTGCACCTGGCACTAAAGGCCTTTTATCCAGGCAAATTACCTTTCAAACTTCTGCACGTTGATACCACCTGGAAGTTCAGGGAAATGATCGAATATCGTGACAATCTGGCTGAAAAGCTTGGTCTTGACCTGATCGTTCATATTAATGAGGAAGGAGTGCAGGAGGGAGTCAGCCCCTTTACCCACGGCAGCGCCAAACATACTGACATCATGAAAACCCAGGCCCTGAAACAGGCACTGAACAAGTACAAATTTGATGCGGCCTTCGGTGGTGCACGCCGCGATGAGGAAAAATCCAGGGCCAAGGAACGGGTCTACTCTTTCCGTGACAAGAATCATCGCTGGGACCCCAAGAATCAGCGACCTGAACTGTGGAATCTTTATAACGGAAAAATCAACAAGGGTGAAAGTATTCGCGTGTTTCCAATCTCCAACTGGACGGAACTCGATGTTTGGCAATATATTCATTTGAATAATATCGACATCCCCTCTTTGTATTTTTCCCAAGAAAGGCCTGTGGTGGAGTACGAAGGCACGGAAATCTGTGTCAATGATGACCGCATGCCAAAAGAGCTGGCTGAAAAAGCCGTAATGAAAAAAGTTCGTTTTCGAACACTTGGTTGCTATCCCCTCACCGGTGCCGTTGAATCAGAAGCAACTACCCTGCCGGAAATTATTCAGGAGATGCTGATGACCACAACCTCCGAAAGACAGGGACGCACCATCGACAAAGATCAGTCTGGCTCAATGGAGCAAAAGAAAAAAGAAGGCTATTTTTAATGTCACACCAGTCAGAACTGATCAGCAGCGATATTAATGCCTACCTGGCCCAGCATGAACGCAAGGAACTGTTGCGCCTGCTCACTTGTGGCAGCGTGGACGATGGCAAAAGCACACTGATCGGACGCCTGCTCTATGACACCAAGATGATTTATCAGGACCACCTTGATGCCCTAGGATCCGACAGCATGAAGTCCGGCACCACAGGTGATAGTTTTGATCTGGCCCTGCTGACCGACGGTCTGCAGGCAGAGCGGGAACAGGGCATCACCATCGATGTTGCCTACCGTTATTTCTCTACAGCCAAACGCAAGTTTATTATTGCCGACACACCCGGCCATGAACAATATACACGAAATATGGCCACCGGCGCTTCCAATTGCGAGCTTGCCATAATTCTGATTGACGCTCGTCATGGTGTTCTCACACAAACCCGTCGTCATACTTTTATTGCCTCCCTGCTAGGCATCAAGCATCTTATTGTTGCCGTCAACAAGATGGATCTAATGGACTTCAGTGAACAGGTCTTTAATGATATTCGTGATGACTACCTGGACTTTACCAGTGAACTGGATACCGGGGACCTGACCTTCATTCCCATCTCTGCCAAGAACGGCGATAACGTCGTCAATGCAAGTGAGCATACGCCATGGTATGACGGAGAGACCCTGATGTGGATGCTGGAAAATGTAAAAATCAGCGCCGACAAAAACTTTGAGGACTTTCGCTTTCCAGTACAGTATGTGAACCGTCCCAATCTGGATTTTCGTGGCTACTGCGGCACCATTGCAGCAGGCGTTATTCGCAAGGGTGACCATATCACTGCCCTGCCCTCAGGCAAGACCAGTACTGTCAAATCTATTGTTACCTATGACGAAGAGTTGGCAATGGCCTTCACGCCGATGGCTATCACACTGACCCTTGAAGATGAAATCGATATCAGCCGTGGCGACATGATCGTGCATTCCGACAATCTGCCTGTCAGCAAAGCTGATTTTATGGCGACCGTTGTGTGGATGAATGAAAAGGCTTTGTTGCCGGGTAAGCAATACAATTTCAAACATACGACAAAGTCCACTTCTGGCCAGATCAACATGATCCTGCACAAGGTCGATGTGAATACTCTGGAAACCAGTCCGACGCCCAGCCTGGAGTTAAATGAAATCGGCGTATGCGAAGTCAACCTTAACGAGCCCATTCATTTTGATGATTACAAGAAAAGCCCGGGCAGTGGTTCTTTTATAATCATTGACAGACTGACCAATGCTACCGTTGGTGCCGGTATGATTAACGACCAGCACCGCTCAGGTAAACACATCAGCACGGTCTCTGCCCATGTCACCACCGAAGAACGCGCTGCTCGTTATGGCCAGAAACCGGTAACCGTTATGTTTATCGGTTTATCCGGCTCCGGCAAATCAACGCTGGCTCATGGCCTGGAACGACGACTTTTTGACATGGGCCGTGTCAGTACTGTGCTGGACGGCAAACAGATGCGCCAGGGGATCAGCAAGGATTTGTCCCACGACGCGGAAGGCCGCGCTGAAAACCTGAGGCGTAGCGCTTTTATTGCCAGGTACCTTAATGATGCCGGCAATAAAAGCGCTACGCC
>JAUHWU010000085.1 GCA_030427065.1 Gammaproteobacteria bacterium
GAAATACTTCCCTTTGGCGGTTGGTATAGCAAAATTCTTGGCCCTGTTTTACGTGAGAATGGACATTTTTATACAACCCAACCCGATCTGGGTTCCTACAGTGAGCCATTGGATCTGACACTGACCCTGCCTGGAATGGATAAGGTAACAAAACTGGATTACAACCCCCGCAGAAAGCAGTCTGCCCGGGATATCTTTATTGGCACTGGTGGGGATTGGGACGTAGAGCCCGTAGACATGGTATTAACCTTTCAGAACTACCATAACCTGAACTATAAAGATCGTATGGCTCTCAATGAAACCGTTTTCAACGCTCTAAGGCCCGGTGGAGTCTATGGCATTGTTGACCATACAAGACGACATAACGAGGCCGATACGCGCACAAATGGCAGACGTGTTGATCCCTTACTGGTAGTGAAGGAAGTACAGGAATCCGGTTTTATTCTGGAGGATTACAGTGACCTGCTGGCCATGCCCGATGATGAACTGGTGCTAGAAGTTGGCCAGCCGCAGGTAAGTGGCAAGTCGGATCGATTTACTCTGTTGTTTCGTAAACCGGACTAATCCTGTTTCTGAATAAAAACCGTCCATAAAAAAAGCCCGCTTCATTGAAGCGGGCATTTGTATATGGCGCACCCGGCACGATTCGAACGTGCGACCCCCTAGTTCGTAGCCAGGTACTCTATCCAGCTGAGCTACGGGTGCGAAACTTTTTAAACTCTCAACTTTAACCTTCATTCAGCCAGGTACTGCTCTTTTTGGTCCAGCTGAGCTACAGGTGCAAAACTTTTGCTTACACTACTTTAACCTTCATTCAGCCAGGTACTGCTCTTTATGGTCCAGCTGAGCTACGGGTGCGAAACTTTTTAAACTCTCATGTCGGATGCGGTCTGCGACCTTATCCGACCTACGCCTGCATCCAGTGTTGCTGCGTAATCTTTCAAAAATGCTGTCATTTTTGAAGGGGGTGAATTGTCGATTATTTGGCCTCTCAAGTCAATTTCATTGATGTAATTACCCGCAAATTCAATCACTTTCCTTCCCCTGCGGGTATAATCACGGGCTTGTCATTACACTAGGCTGTCGCAATCCCTCTATGCATCTGAAAAACATCCATACTGAGCAGCTCTCCATCAAGGACTGGCATATCCTGCCCGGTCAGTGCTGGGCTGTTATAGGCCGCAATGGCTCGGGGAAACAACTGTTGGCGAACCTGATTACCGGTAAAGCCCAACTGCAACAGGGTGATTTAAGCCATGATTTCAGCAATATAGAAGTCCTCTCGTTTGAAGCACAGCAGAATCTTTATGAAAATGAGCTCAAGCTGGATGACACGGACTTTATGGACCGCCTGGATCAAGGCACCAGCGTCCGCGAACTACTGGGTTTAAGGGCTGGGATACCGGATAATTTGGCTTTTCTCGGTCTGGACAGAATACTTGAGCGCGGTTACAGGCTGTTAAGCAGTGGTGAGGGGCGTAAAACATTATTGGCTCATGCCGTCCTTCGACAGCCTGACTTTCTTATTCTTGATGAACCTTATGACAGCCTGGATATTCAATCCCGCGATGAAATGCAGGCATTTTTCAAGCATCTGACCGAAGCACACCAGACCCAGCTGTTATTCCTGCTAAATAATCTTGATGAAATCAGTGAATGGCATACTCATATCGCCATCATGGAAAAAGGCGAACTTATTTCCCAGGGGACACGTGAGGCTATGCTGGCTGATTCAGCAATTCACGCCTTGCTGTCTTTTGATCCTGAAACACTGCCCGACTGGCCAGAGGATCTTGCGCGCCAATCACCAGACAGCCCCCTGGTTCAGTTAAGTGGCGGGAAAGTGCAGTATGCAGAATCAGTTATCTTTGAGCATATTAATCTGACAGTGAACCAGGGTGACCATACCTTGCTCACTGGCGCCAACGGATCAGGAAAATCCACCCTGCTCAGCCTGATTACCGGCGATCATTCCCAGTGTTATGGCAACGATCTCCATGTGCTCGGTTTCAGGCGTGGCTCAGGGGAAAGTATCTGGGAAGTTAAAAAACAAATTGGCATTGTGACTCCGGACCTGCATCGTAATCATAGGGTCGCCGGTACGGCGCTGCATATTACCCTGAGCGGTTTTTTCGACACGATAGGCTTATATGATGACCCAACCAGTAGCCACATAGCCCATGCCAGACAATGGCTGGCCTTGGTGGGCCTGGAAGCGCATTCTTCAACGCCCTACAAGCAACTGAGCTATGGTGAACAACGCCTCGTGCTTATTGCCCGCGCACTGGTAAAACAGCCTGCCCTGCTTATTCTGGACGAACCTACCCAGGGCCTGGATGAAGTAAATCGGCACCGGATAATGTATTTTCTGGAGCACCTGAGCAGCCAGCACCGAACCACTATAATCATGGCAAGTCATCGCCTGGATGAACGCCTGCCATTTTTTAGCCAACACTTGACGCTCTGAACAAGGCAATTCTTTTTCTTCTGCTATATTTTCGAGTAATTGATAAATTGGAAGCATGTAATAGTTTCAGACGGTATATTTTTTTTAAAAATAATCTGGCGTAATTTAAAGATGACAAGTACCAGAGAAGACAATATTTATAATTAATATATTGATAATGCAAAGTGATCCAATAGAATTATTTAAATTTTCAGAACAGCAGCATCGCCCTCTTATTAATACAGATGTTTTGCAGATTTTTTGCGCATTTTGATATTCATGAAATCAGAAAATATAAAAATACTAAAGATAACCATGCTGCAAGATTGCTCCTTTTGAATTGTAATATCGCCCGGGAAAAATGGCTTAATAACAGGTTTTACGCTGCAAACAATGGGTGATTTCCAGAGTTTATATTATTGATATATGCCTATTTCTTATTCTGTCGATAAGGATGGCCTCCTGGATTACGTTCAGGGCGTTTTTTATCCTTTCCTGAGTGCGCAGGCGTAGGTAAATCGTCAGCATCCGCCAGGGCGAACTCCCTGGTTATATAATCATTGAGTTTTGAAAGAGAGCTGATCTTTCCCAGATTTTCTACATTTTTGGTATCACTCATAATTATTTTCCTTTTTATGATCCGACTTATTGTTAAAGTTTTAATTGATGAAAAGGTCTTTTATAAATGTCTGATAATTTTAAGTGAAAATTCAACAGCAATTTACTACTGATAAAATTCGTTAATAGAGTGATTAAAAATCTTTAAATAGTAAGTAGCGGGCTACGAGCAAATACACGAGATTAAAGACTATAAATACAATAACTCTATTCTTCATTTTTACCGACCAGAAAGACCATCCCCTTTTTTGCAATGCACCATAAAATAATTACTTCAAACTGGCCATGCGTATTTATAACTAGGTATTTCTACGTAATGTAATAGCAGGTTCTTGGCCCATGACAGTATTTAATAAATAATAAAAAACTGGCATAATTTTTTTTGTTAATATATTTTTTAATTTTTACTGATAATATCTGGAGAATATTTTGACTATCGCCGATAAAAACAGGGAGCTAGATAAAGGCATTCATAAAGATTTATACATCCTCATCCACAATCTTAATCAGCCACTGACAGCTATAAACAATTATGCTCATGCGGGCATTGCCATGCTGGCTACCGGAAATAGCAATAAAGAAAGTCTTGCGGTACTTTTTGAAAAAATCACCGAGCAGGTTACCCGTAGTAACAAGAGCACAAAAGAACTCTCTCAATTAGTCGACAGTTTACTCAACACCAAAGATAATTCGGACTGATATGAAGACAGGCCAGATAGTTCATATTGTTGATGACGATGAAGCCGTTCGAGACTCGCTGTCTGTCCTTCTAAATTCCCATGGACTAATGACCTCGACATACCCCGACGCAAAATCATTCCTTGAATCCTCTGGAATGACATCCTTGACCTATCCTGATACTGAAACCTTCCTTGAATCCTTTGACCCAACACTTAGCGGATGTCTTGTTCTTGATATTCAAATGCCTGAAATGTCAGGCCTCCACCTACAGGAAGAATTAGTCGCAGTAGGCTCTACGCTGCCAATTATCTTTCTTACTGGTCATGCTGAAGTAAATGCAGCTGTCCAGGCACTTAAATCTGGTGCTTTTGATTTTCTTGAAAAGCCTTTTGATCACAATACATTTGTAGCACTAGTCAAACAGGCACTTGAAAAAGACAAAAAAAATCGCGCAGCTTTACTGAAGCAAAGAGAAGTATATGAACTTCTCAAGACTCTCACCCCACGCGAAAGGCAAGTACTTAACCATGTGATGGACGCCAAGGCGACCAAGGTCATTGCTATCGAGATGGGACTAAGTCAACGAACTATTGAGATTTACCGGGCTAATGTAATGCAGAAAATGCAATCCCGTTCAATTGCTCAACTGGTCAGGGTGATCAGTGAATTCAATTCAACCATGTCTCATATCATTCATGAAAACCTTGTAAGCTCCTAAAGTCTAATTTCAACTTGAACGTGTTATCAATTCAGATCTCATTTTTGATCACGATCAAATTGTATCTTCCGGGACCCGCTACTATCTGTCCGCAGGAATCAAATATAACTTTTTAGGAGAATTTACAATGCAATTAACCAAATACGAACCAACACGTTTTCTCAATCGCATGCAGGACGAAATTAATGACTTTTTTCACCACAATGGCAACCGCGTTCTCCCTGCATTTTTCGATGAAATGGAAAGCTGGAGTGGAATGGAATGGTCACCAAGAGTGGATATCAAGGAAGAAGATAAACAGTTTATTGTCACTGCCGACATTCCAGGTGTTGATCCCTCGGATATTGAAGTCACCATGGAAAATGGCATGCTGAGAATACATGGAGAACGCACATCAGAAAAAGAGGAAACCAAGAAGAATTACCGCATTCGCGAATGTTCGTATGGTACCTTTGAACGTCTGTTTCGGATGCCGGAATCAGCCGACAGCAAAAAAATTAAAGCCAAGGGCAAAAATGGTGTTTTGACTATAACCATCGCTAAAAATCCGGCAACGGCACCACGTAGGATTACTATAGAATCATGATGTAACACGTTGGCCATACGTTTATATGGCACCGGGAGAAATTGTTTTTTTAACAATTTAATACATATGGAGTAGTCCCTTACATTTTACTCCCGGTGCCTTTTTTATTGCTCATATTCCTACTCCCAGACTAACAATTCCTGTTATATATTTACTATTTTTCGGCCTGCATACTGGACTCTCAAGGCTTATCAGTATTAGAGAACCAATATTCAGAGCTTGAGATTTCACTATAATTCGTGAATATTTAAGCCCATTGATTAATACTCTACCTGAATTATTTTTTATGACCGGATACTTTCATAGCCGACAGATCTGGATTTGGCTGGTATTCCAGAATTTTTTCAAGAATTTCCTTTTCATTCAGCGCTGTCAAATCCTTGTCGATGGCGAGTGTTAAAGCCTTATAGCAGTCCCTTTCCAGATGCTTGCGTAAATTGCCGAGAAGATGTGGCGGCGCAATTAAAATCAACTTGTTAAATTTACCCGCCTGATGCTCCTTGTGTAACAAGTGGCATAATTGTCTTGAATACTTTTCCTCTTCATTACTTTGACGCTCTCCGGCAAAACTGTGGAAACCACCACTGCCACTTTGTTGCGTTCCGGCCTTGTCACTGTAGAAATCAGCAAGTTTTTGTCGTCCCTTACTATTAATATCCTCAAACACTATTTCCAGGTGTTCAAGGGGTATTTCCCCCCGAAATATTTTTGCTCGGCCATTATCAGCTACCAGAATATAAAGCTGCTCTGTATTTTTCATAAAAACCTCATCTTGCGAACTATTAAACAGCCCCATACCAGGCACCAAACAGTCATTGTATTGCCATACACAGTGCCCTTGTTCCTGTTCCCTTTTCCTGTCAATCTCAATCCCATTCCTTTCATCAAGCAGGAATTGAAGTATCCAGAATCCATGTCTTGTCCGGCTAGCAATCTACAAACCAAAGGGAAACGTCTCCGGCATCCCTGGACCTGCTTCCGGACCCAGGGCATCTACCGCTCGTGTTTCATCAAACCAAATATATTCGTCAAACTGACGTGAGAGGCTCGCAGTAAAATAATGGCTGGCCACTTCCGTTGCCGGTCTATATATCACCCCAATGGCTCGCTCCAGCCGGATTTCCTTTAGTGCTGCTGACAGTTTTTTATTAGCATGCCGAAGGGGTAGCAAGAAGGCATCCAGACCACTGTCATGACACAGGCGTTCATAGGAATCAGCTCGAGCTGGTAAAACCGTCTTGATTTCCATGGGCGCGCCCCAGTCTTCTGCAGCGGCTACGGTGCCATGATCAGTGCCGAAACCAATCAGGTAAGCACCGTCAGCAAACTTTTCACGGCACAGCGAACCCACATTATATTCTCCCCGAGTACTCATTTCTGTTGCATTGGCATCACCAAGATGTGAATTGTGTGCCCAGACAATAGCCTTGCTTTGCGTACCGTGATATTCAAGTAAATACTGTAAAGTATTGAACATATGGGTATCGCGCAGATTCCAGGAACGCACTGATCCCTGATACATTACCCGGTAATACTGCTCTGCATTACGGACCAGCCGTGCATTGGATACTGCATCCAGAAATTTACGCCCGTCATGTCTTGAATAAACCAGCCGTTTTTGTAAGAGGTCCTGTAACATGGATATTACTTCCGGTTCACAATGGCCATTACGGGCAAGTAACGCCATCCTGCCATAAGTGGCCGGGTCATTTTCCCATGGCGACAGACAGCCATAGCGACGCCTGGCTTCTTTTGCGGCCTTTGAATCAACCTGCTCCAGGTAGGAAATAACGGCATTTATTGAAGAATACATACTGTAAAGATCCAGACCATAAAAACCGATTTTGTCACCCTCACTTTGTATATTTCGGTTATGTCTGCGAAGCCACTGGACGAATTCCAGTACCTGACGATTCGCCCACATCCAGGTAGGAAAACGGCTGAAAGTGATTTCATCGGTGGGCTCAAGACGGGTTTCACGAATAAAATGATCAATCTGGGCAGCGTCCGGCCAGTCAGCCTCCACGGCAATGAAATTAAACCCCTTGCGTGTAATCAGCTCCTTTGAAATTCTGGCACGCATCTCATAAAACTCAGCGCTCCCGTGTGTGGCTTCGCCCAGCAGCACAAGCCTGGCATCACCGATCCTGTCCAGCAGGGAATCAAGGTTAACTGTGTCGATGGAAGGAATATGAATAGCTGCCTTGCCAATCTGTTCTGCCAGTGGTTCGGGCTTCGGGGAGCTGATGTGCAAGCCCGAGGCAAGTTCCTGCTCCACATCCTGCCAGCCTTCCTCACCAATAAGAGGGACAAAACGAACAGCCCCCAACTCTTCCACTGTCATGCTGCCATCCGCCATTCGGGTAAGTCGCAACAACTGTTGCTGATGCAGAGTCGGACCCGCGGGTATGATCAGGCAGCCAGCAGGTGCCAACTGGCTTGACAAGGAGTGTGGAATTTCCGGCCCGCCCGCTGTAACCACAATTGCATCAAAGGGCGCATGTTCCGGCCACCCCAAAGTGCCGTCACCACACAGGACTTCAACATTGTCATAGGCAAGTGCCTGGAGGCGATGTCGTGCAATGTTTGCCAGGCTCTGGTGACGCTCTATGGTGTAAACCTTTTTCACTATGCGTGATAATACCGCCGCCGCATAACCTGAACCTGTGCCGATTTCCAGCACCGTATCATCCGGCATTAATTGCATTGCCTGAAGCATCAGTGCAACTATATAGGGTTGTGATATGGTCTGCCCTTCCTCGATGGGCAATGGTGAATCGTCATAGGCAAACTCAGCCAGATCCATCCCCACGAAACGTTCACGTGGAACAGTTGCCATCGCCTTTAGTACGGCGGCATCCTGAATACCCCGCTTTTTCAATAATGTCATGAAGGCATCTTTATCATAAGTGGTTAAAGTTTCCATGACACGCTCCTGTATTTTCTACAGGAAAAAGACTAGCTCATGACTGACAAGTGAAATTGACGCAGGTCAAAAGTGAACCGCCGTGGCCTGATAGATTTATCATTATCGTCAAAAGTAAATAACGCAAAGGAAATGAATCATGGGAAGTATCTCATTTGACTTTGATAGAAAAGTGGCACTGATTACCGGAGCCGGTTCCGGAATTGGCGAGGAGACCGCGATGAAATTTGCGGAAAACGGTGCCAGGGTGATGATTTCAGATTTAAAAAAGGACAGCTGCGAAAAATTGCTTAGCCGTATAAATGACAGTGGCGGTGAGGCAATTTTCTTTCCCTGTGACGTCTCCGATAGCGGGCAGGTCGAGGCACTGGTAGCACAAACAATTGCAAAATTTGGCCAACTTGACATGGCCTGCAACAATGCCGGCATCGAAGGGGAACAAGGCATGACGGCCTTGAGCAGCGAAGATAATTTCAACCGGGTAACAGCCATCAACACCAAAGGCGTTTGGCTATGCATGAAGTACGAGATACCACAATTACTCAAAAGTGGCGGAGGAGCAATCGTCAACGTCTCTTCCATTGCCGGTCTCATTGGCTTTCCAGGACTAGCCGCCTATGTCGCCAGTAAACATGCAGTGGCGGGACTCAGCAAAACTGCTGCCTTGGAATATGCGGAATCAAATATACGGGTCAATGCGGTATGTCCGGGCCCCATCATGACCCCCATGCTGAAACGGCTTATGGAAACAACACCAGGTTTCAGGGAGCAGATCATTGCGGGAGTTCCTCAACACCGCATAGGCTCCCCTGCTGATGTAGCCAACACTATTCTTTATCTATGCGCAGAACAGGCCAGCTATATCAACGGCCAGTGCCTTGCAGTAGATGGTGGATGGGTAGCGCAATAAAAACATCCGCTAATCACCGAAACACTTCTCTCTAGTAATCATTATTCAAGAAAAGCAGAAATGGCAAGGTCAATACGAGAAGCGATTGGTATTTTTTTTGATGCCGAACAGCTTGATGAAGCAATTCTGGATCTGCGGGCATCAGGTTTCAGACATGAAGAACTGGGACTGCTACCCTGTGAATATTCCATTGAGGAGTCCCTGGTTGAGACACAAATAAAAACAAACACCCATACGCATACCCATATCGATATATCCCCGATAACAGAAATTACATTTATTAAAAATAAATCACTGGTGGATACTGTTCGTTCTCTGGCAGGTGCGCTGATTGGCACGATCATCCAGCTGAGTAACACAGACTATAGGCCAGAACAGGGGCAGCAAGAAAACCATGGAGATGAAGGCTATCTGCTGCTCTTTGTCCGTGTTCGCAATCCAAAAGACGAGGCCAGTGCCATAAGGATACTGACACAACATTCAGGATATAGTGCACGGGTTCATGAAATCACTCTCAAATAAACGAATTTTTCAGGAATAACCCCGGGAAATGCGATGTACAGGCCATGACATGGGTAATCGAGTTACTGTCATATTCATCCCCGGAGTGGTAGTTATCGAAAAACCGGTTCAACGCCAACACCCGCTGCGCATGCATACCAGCGGCCTGCAAGCCAAGAGAAATGCCATAATTGGTAAAGGCAAACTTTATCTCAGGTAAGCCTTGCTGGCGGCAAAAGTAGTCCGGGGGATGTATCCATAATTTTTCAAGGTGTTCCAGGCTCTTTTCCCTTTGTACTACAGCCCAACTCTCTTCGGGAAAGAAATGGCACAGCCAAAGCATCATACCCAGACCCAGATCCTGGTCGATATGCAAAGCCTGGTAGTTTGGTGCCATCAATGCATACATCTCGTTGATCTCACGGCCAAGGGCCGCTTCATCAAGCAAGCGGTATGCCACGTATCCATTATAGGCATCCATAGCGCCCAGCCCATAACCCTGGTAAGGCCGTGAAAGATCTTCACGCATTTTCCAGATTACTCCGCTCCCCGGAATGACAAAAGCCGGATGGATGTCTTTTACCAGTTTTACTGCCTCATCATGATAGGCCGCATCAAATCTCGCATAACAGGCCAACGCATAAATCCACATAGCCAGGTAATGGAAATATTGGCCATCACGATCTGCATCTTCACCGATGCGCAGACCTCGTGAACGCCCCAACACCCGGTATACCTCATCGACCAGTGTTTTGGATTGATCAAGGTATTTTACAAGGCCAGTTTCCTGGTAAAGCGAAAGGTAAAGCACGAGACCAAAGGCATCGGTCCACAGATAACGTAATCCATTGGGCCATACACAATTGGTTTCCATCCAGTTTAGCCTGGCTTCCACCCAGGCTATATCTTTGAGAGCCACTTTGTCCTCCAGTGAATAGTTGCCAATTACCCGAAAGCTGCTTCTCTTCGGCAAGATAGGCAGGCTTTGAGTTTCATCCTTGCTTTATCAACATGCGATGGGAGGGGCTGGCGTTGATAAAATATTTCCACACATGATGAAAAACCCGATGCTGGTTTGGATATGGCGCCAGTTGCAGTGCTTTATCCAGAGAGCACCAGCAAAAGTCGGTATGCTCCCGATTCAATACCGGGCTCATTCCTTCATCTGGCCAGTAAGCGGCAAATACCGGAACCATACGCAACTTTTCCAGATTTGCATCAAAAAAGACATCCACGATATCCGCGCTATAGAGCCTGATGATTGTTGCCCCGGTTTCCTCACGAAACTCCCTTGTTATTGCTTCGGACATGCTCTCACCATTCTCTATACGACCTGCAATATGGCACCAGTAGTCATCTGTGCTGCGTTTGAGCAGGAGTATCTTCCCGCACCCTGCGGAACGAGACAGAAGAACACCAGCTACTGCAGATGTATCCACCGCTATAGCATTCATGACATAGGGTTCCGCTTCATGTAAAAAAAAACTGTGAACATCAGAGCCCGTTAAAGAGGACTTCATGGATAAGTTCTTTGTTTGTAAGTAACTGATTTTTAAACACTGTCTTTGGCGTCACTATCGTTTCAATTCGAAAATTTTTAGGCAGGTCATTCCCGCCAGGAATTCCTTTCCCATTAACTAAATCATGCAAGCGCTCTATCCCTCATTGCGCCCATGAGGACATTGTTGGCGCTTTGTTGGTTTACAAACCAGACACCAGGCGCAACTGTGGATCATCACTACAAAGGATCAAAAGTCTGGCATTTCGCCAGACTCCGGACATGACCAACAATGATATTATCTGCCAGGCAATCATAATCATTGTTATATCGACAGCTGATCACTTTGCAGGCTCCAACCCCGGCCAGATGTTTTTGCCTGGTGTGTTTATTGGCCACAAAAAAGGTGTCACATTGTGGCGTCGCACCATCGCCCACTGTAATTGCTCTGGTGCTGCAGCTCTTATCAATATTGAAGACACATTCTTCCATGGCGCAACCTTTTACTAATGGCATTTCCATAGTTACTTTCATTATTCACATCCTCTCTCATTGTGTTGTTATCTGCTGTGGATTTTTAATAACACTCGCCTGGCTGTTTAAACCTGTGGTCAGCCAAAATTTTTTCGAAACCAGTCAAAGATCATCCGTTTTTCATAATCGAATGGCGGGTCCTTGATAAACAGTCCACCTGAATACAAATACCCCATGTCCTTGATATTTTCCTCACCGCTTCTGATGACCTCGCCGTCCTCATTGGTAAGTACATAATTAAACTCAATTGCCGGGAAATAGACGTCACGCATCACCCTTACCCCAAACGGGAAACGAAAGAAGAAATATTCGACATCCCCGGCCAGGTCTACATCAGTAATAGAAAGACGCAGGTTTTGTCCAGGGGCTAATATCTCACTCGCAGCCTCCTCGAAGTATGCCGTAAGGACGGCGATAACCTGTTGCTGAAAGCGTTGCTGGTTAACTGTTCCACCTCGGATATCACGAAACTTTTCCGGCTCTAACCACTGAATTTCTACGTCAGCCCGTATTTCCGCAATCAGGCAGAGACACAGGCATGCCAGAAATATTCGTTGCACGCTGGATTTACACGACATGATTTACCTCCCCATAATGCTGATGATCAAAGAACTCCACACCATTCCAGTAAAGCTTGTGTTATCAGTAACAATTACCATTCCTGAAACGCATGGCTACCGGCCAGGTATACGCTGGTCGCCTGGCGCAAGCGACTGTCATTTCTTGCACTGTAAACAACACGGTCACCCACCTGCAGCCGGTAGAAATCCACACCAATTACACAGGCACAATCAAAATAAACATGTTTTCCATCAATATTTTCAATGACTCCATAATCAGCATCCCGCTCGATATATTTTATTTCTCCCTGATCAAAAGCCGGAAATTCCGACCTTACTTCCCTGTATGTTTGATTCATTTCCGACTTCATTGCTTTTCCTCACTAACTTTTGTTTTTTGGAAATAATATTTTTGTTGATAGCTCACTAAAAAAAATGATCTGCATCAAAAAAAGGGACTGAGCCAGAATTTTATATGCGTTTATTTTTTGCTGATGAAAAAGCATCAACTGACACCCAACACAATAAGCGAAATTGATCTGTATCAGGTTAACAAGGCAGATATGGTTTCAAATCGGATATCGCTGAAATCACAATTTGGTCAGGCTTGACTTGATGACCTAAGGCCAGAGTCAGGAGAACTTTATGAAATCACATTTTATAGTCAGGACATTACTCTTTTCTTACCCGGTTTTTCTGGCTATACCCAGCCTGATATTTGCCGCCGATTGCACTGCCCAGGAAAATAACTGGTATGTCGGTATCGGCGCTGGCTGGTCAAACGACGACGTAAAAAAAGAAGAAATATTTTCTTCTCTTCAAGCCGATGGCTTTTCCATTAGTCAGTTCACCAGCAATGATGATGACAATATGTACAAACTTTTTGGCGGTTATAACTTTAACCCCCATTTCGCCATGGAGGTTGGCTACTTTGATCATGGTAGTTTTGATTTCATCAGCACCTTGCTGCAGACAGATATGCAAGAAGGCAAGGTGTCAGTAGACGGCTACTTCTTTGATTTTATTGGGAGATGGCCTATTGAACATGGTTTGTCCGCTTTTGTACGTGGGGGAATCAACAATGCACGGGTAGAACAGAAATTTGCTGATAACCAGTTTGCCACGGCGTTTTACAATAGCAGTGAGCGGGGAGCGAACCTCAACTATGGTGCCGGGGTGGTGTACTCGTTCAATGATGTGTTTTCAGTACGCGCTGAAGTGGAACGTTTTCGTATTGAAAAAAACACCATAACTGATGATCGGGTTGATACTTTTTCCATTAGTGTACTTTACCACTTTGGTTCACGCAGGCCGACACGTGCCACGTCCACCAATGAACAGGCCATACAAGAACACACACGAACACCAACTCCATCGCCTGAGCCCTCCCCCCTGCCAGGTCCGGAACCTGGACTACCCGCTGAAATCACCCTGTCTGCCAGTACACTGTTTGATTTTGACATGGCGGTATTGAGAGATGAGGGCAAACAAGTACTGACAGAACTGGTTAGGGATATGGCTGACCTGGAGTACGAGGTGGTTATTATTACGGGCCATACCGATCGCATAGGAACGCGTCCCTATAATCTGGCACTGTCAATGCGTCGTGCGGATACCGTGCGTAATTACCTGCTCCAGGCTGGTATCCCCGGTCAAAATATCAGTGCCAGAGGGGTCAACAGTGATGAACCCGTTACTACGCCTCGGCAATGCATGGGGCCAGTCACTGACAACCTTAAAGCCTGCCTGCAACCTGACCGTCGCGTGGTGGTCGA
>JAUHWU010000086.1 GCA_030427065.1 Gammaproteobacteria bacterium
GGGCTTACTAACAACCCAAATGATCTGGCATTAATGCTGAACCTTATATTACCTTTTTGTATAGCTCTGTTCTTATATAAACGCAGGACCGGAATAAGGTTGCTGTTAGCCATGATAATTGGCTTGATGGTTGCCGCGGTTGTTACCACCTTTTCCAGGGCAGGCTTTCTGGCCCTTGCTTTCATATTTCTTATTTATATCTGGCGACTAAGAACGCGCCCGGAGCGAAATATTATCCCGGTATTTTTAATTCTCTGCATACTGGCTTTGCCTTTTGTTCCCTCCAGTTATTACGACCGATTGAGCACTATTACTGACATTGATGCCGATGTCACTAATTCTGCCCAGATCAGACTGCGCGATACGATTACAGCAATAACTTATGTAGCTCAACATCCCCTCATCGGCTCTGGTGTGGGCTTGAATGTACTTGCAATGAACGAATTGAGAGGAGAGACCTGGACTCAAATACATAATATCTATTTGTGTTATGCCGTTGAACTTGGTCTTCCGGGGCTGATATTGTTTTTAATATTTTTTTGGCAGTGTATTAAAAATACCCGTGAAGCACTTGAATCCAGCCAAAAATATGGGCTAAAAAAACTGTTTTTGATAAGCGAAGCAATAATGGTCAGCTTGTTTGTCTTTGCCATTGAGGGATTTTTCCATCCATCAGCCTATCAATTCAATTTTTATTACATTGCCGGACTCGCCGTAGCTTTGAAAACTGTTTTGGAAACAGAAATAAAAAAACTGGAGGGTGTGCCAATATGAAAATATTTACACATATTATCTTCAGGTTTCAAAGAGGAGTTTTTTGGAGTGATTCGTAAACTGACAAAAACATTTTTTTCTTCCGGGATCCATGGTCTTGGACTGGATAGTTTTATTGGAGCCAGAAATGGCACTGAATGTATGCCACTCATTGTATGTTATCACCGGGTAGTCAAGGATTTTCAGGACAGTGCATCACGATCCATTGCGCCTATGTTACTTAGCGTCAACACATTTAAAAAGCACCTCGACTGGATAGGCAGTCATTACGATATTGTTTCTCTTGATGAAATAGGATCACAACTCGAACAGGAATCTCCCCTATGCAAAAATCTGGCGGCTATTACTTTTGATGATGGTTACTGTGATGTTTACAAAAATGCGTTTCCCATTCTTAGAAAAAGAAATATTCCGGCAACTGTATTTGCTGTCAGTAATATGGTGGGGACTACGACACTGCAGGTTCACGATGAACTTTATCTGCTGATATCAGGGGCTTTTGATCAATGGGTTCAGGCAGCAAAAAAACTCGATAATTTTCTCTCCATATTAAAAATAAACCATAAACTGGATTGCAGCCTGCAGAGTATCGGAAATGACCCTTTCAGGATTACCAGGACCTTGTTAAAGAGTCTTGGAGTCAACGACATCAGGAATATAATCAACGAGCTAAAAGACAGGGTATATCTGCAGTCTGAGGTATTATCAGAATTTTATTCTGCTGACTGGGACATGCTCAGGGAAATGGAACAGCATAATGTAAGTATTGGTTCTCACACCCGTTCACATATATTGCTACCCAATGAAACTACAGAAAAGGTAATGGATGAAGTTCAGGGTTCCAGGAAACTGTTCAGGGAAATGTTGAATAAAGAGGTAAACCATTTTGCCTATCCTAATGGCTCTTTCAACAGGGAAACGGTTAACGCGGTGGCTTCGGCAGGCTATGATTTTGCCTATACAACCTGCAAACATCAGGATCCTGATTATCCCATGCTGACCATTCCCAGAAGAGTTTTTTGGGAAAACGCCAGTGTAAGCAGTTTTTCAGATTTTTCCCCAGCCATCATGAGTTGCCAGATCAACGGCATTTTTGACCCAGCGGACCTGTGCCGGCAAAATCATTACATATAAAAATTACGACTGATTTCAACTCTGTACACACATTAGCATTTCATCTTCACATTCTTGATTGATAACTACAATTACTATTATGCAAACTACACCTGTTGCAGCTATTTTTCGTCCCGCCATGGTGCTTATGTCAGGACGAATACTGGGATTTATTCTTGCTTTCATAATGCCAATAATTCTTGTCAGGTTGTTTTCCCAGGAAGAATTCGGCACATACAAGCAGTTATTTCTTGTGTTCAATACGTTGCTGGTAATAGCTCAGATGGGCATGGCAGAGAGTCTGTATTATTTCTTACCCCAGGATGCTGATAACACGGGAAAATATGTATTTAATACCATATCAATACTGGGTGTATTGGGCTTGATAATCTCGACAGGACTTTGGCTGTTCCGCTTTCAGGTTGCGGTGCTGCTGAACAACATGGAAATAGCGCAATATATTCCTTACGTAGGCATCTTTCTTCTGTTCATGTTAATGGCGGTAATGCTCGAAATTGTCATGACCAACAAAAAGCAGCACCTGCTTGCATCGGCAACTTACGCCTCTTCAGATCTGTTTCGTGCCTTGTGTTTTATTTTGCCGGTTGTTTTTTTTGGGAATTTATATGCCTTGCTAATAGGGGCTGTTGGTTTTGGTATATTCAGATTTGGTGTTCTTGTTTTCTACCTGATCAAACAGTGCCGTAGTGAATTTCTTGTAGACCCGGGACTTCTTCGAAAACATCTTGCCTATGCAATTCCATTCGGTCTTGCTGGAATGATTGAAATCGTACAGGTCAAATACCATCTTTATGCTGTTTCCTACTACTTCGATGCCGCCACATTCGCTCTTTATGCCATCGGTTGTTTACAAATCCCTCTTGTGGATTTTGTTATGACCTCAACATCCAATGTAATGATGATAAATATGAGAGAGAAGGTGATGGATAACCGTAATTCGGAAGTGTTACTGATATGGCAGGATGCAACCCGAAAACTCTCACTGATTATGATACCCATGATTTTTGGCCTGCTGTTGATCGCATCTGAACTTATTGTTTTATTATTTACCAGTGCATATACAGGAAGCGTTCCTATATTTATATTGTGGACTTCAGGAATGCTGCTCACTATCTTACTTACCGATGGTGTACTTCGTGTGTTTGCCGAAAACCGGTTCCTTATTTTTCAGAACCTGGTTCGACTGATATTAATAGCACTATTCATTCGCTGGTTTTTGACCACCTATGGTCTGTTCGGTGCAGTGCTGGTGACATTATTTGCCAATGTTATTGCCAGAGCGATAGCGCTGGCCAGATTAAGAAGTATTTTCGACGTGGCCTTCTCGCAATTGCTGCCCTGGCGTAGTCTGGCTATCATTTTTGCGATCTCTGCCTGTGCGGCAATTCCTTCATTGTTGATGAAATATCTGCTGGATATATCCAACTTTCCTCTTTTGTTAATAACAGGTCTGGTTTATGTATTGAGCTATTATTTTTTGTTGTGCTGGTACGGGCCAATGGACCAGAGTGAAAAAACTATGCTGATGCAATGGACACAAATGCCTCTTTCCAGGCTTTGTCAATTCTCCCGGTTGACTCGCCTGGGAACCTAGGTATGGCAGGACTGTAAGGCTTCTCCACGGTCAATAACAAGCCAAACCTCAATGCTAATACCCATACCAATACCAATACCAATACCAATACGATAACACCAACAAACAACAATTAACCACTTGGACAGCGCTTAACAATATCGCTTTGTCTTGTAACTATTAAGAATAAATATATGTGTGGAATTGCAGGAATCTTTTCATTTAATGGCCATCCAGTAACGTTGGCTGAAGTTAAATCCATGTGTGCGGCTATATATAATCGTGGGCCGGATGATGAAGGGTACTATATCGATAGCAATATTGGTTTGGGAATGCGGCGTCTAAGTATTATTGATCTTGATTCCGGGCACCAGCCTGTTGCGAACGAAGATGGCAGCGTCCAGGTAGTACTTAATGGCGAAATATATAACTACAGGGAGATAAGAAAAGAGCTGCAGGAAAAAGGGCATCGTTTTTCTACTGCTTCAGATACAGAAGTGATTGCGCATCTTTATGAAGAGTATGGAGATGCTTGTGTCAAACACCTCAGGGGAATGTTCGCTTTTGCACTTTGGGATAAAAATCGGCAAAAGTTATTGGTGGCAAGGGACAGGCTGGGCATAAAACCACTATATTTCGGAACCGTTAATGAGCGCCTCATTTTTGCTTCTGAATTAAAAGCAATTCTGCAATTATCTGATATCAAGCGTGACCTCAATTGGAATTCTTTGGGGCATGTATTTGCATTTTTGACCAGCCCCCGCAATGAGAGTGTCATCCGTGGTATACACAAACTTGAACCTGGTCATATCCTTACTGCAGGTATTGGTAGGGAATTGAAAATCCGATGCTATTGGGATGTGGCATTTAAACCGGACTATGGCAAAAGTCAGCAATATTTTATTGAAAACCTGCGTGAACTGCTTAAGGAATCTGTATGTCTTCGCATGATAAGTGATGTGCCACTGGGTGCATTCCTGAGTGGGGGTATAGATTCAAGTGCTGTAGTTGCGACTATGGCGCAACTTTCATCCACACGGATCAAGACATTCTCGATCGGTTTTTCCGAGAAAGAATTTAATGAGGCCTGCTACGCACGTGAAGTGGCGGGTTACCTGAATACCGATCATCACGAACTCATTCTGGAACCTGACATTGTGAATATTCTGGATGATCTGGCATGGCATCTGGATGAACCGTTTGGTGATTCATCAGCTATACCAACCTATATGGTTTCAAAACTGGCAGCTGAACATGTAACTGTGGCACTTTCGGGTGATGGTGGGGATGAATTATTTGCAGGTTACAGTAAATATCTGGTGGAACAAAAAGAACAACGCTATCGACATATCCCGGCCGCTATTCGCCAAATGATGGGGGTCGTAGGTGGGCAGATGCGTAATGGAATGAAAGGGCGGAATTTTCTTCGCCATATAGCGCTAAATGGGGGCGCGCGCTATATGGATGCCAACAGTATGTTCAGGCGTGATGAACTTCAGGGTTTGTTTTCGGCAGAGGTTGCTGAAAAGGTCATGGCTGAAGATCTTTGGCAGGAACGAATCGAATTTCTTGACAGTCTGGATGGGGATTGGCTTTCAAATGTACAGTATATGGACATGAAAAATTATCTGCCATTGGACATTTTGACCAAGGTTGATCGCATGAGCATGGCAAACTCACTGGAGGCACGTGTTCCCCTGCTTGATCATAAGTTGGTGGAGTTTGCTGCAACTATCCCGCCTCAGTACAGGATACACAAAGGTGTTACGAAGTATATTTTTAAAGAAGCCATGAGAGGCATTTTGCCTGATAGCATTATTGATAGAAAAAAACAGGGATTTGCTGTGCCGCTTGGTAGCTGGTTTCGCGGTGAGCTGGATAACTATGTCAGGGATTTGTTGCTCTCTGATACCAGTCGCAAGCGGGGTATTTTTAATCCGGCCTATATTGAAAATCTTCTGATATTACAGAAGCAGGGACGCCCACTGGACCTGCAATTATGGACCCTGTTGTCATTTGAGTTGTGGTGCAGAAAATTTCTGGATCAACCGGTATCAGCAAATGTATTGAATTTTTCCAGGCGCGGTGATGAAAAGATTGAAGAACCTGGCGAAAGAGCAATGAGTAAATTAGAAACGGATAAGAGCGCTACTGAAAAGATCAGGTTGCTGAAAGTTGTCAATACCTTTGAAACTGGTGGGACTGAAGGGCAGGTAATGAGCTTTGTGAAAAAGCTTGACCTGGATATATTTGACCTGAAAGTAGCATGCCTGGAAAAAACCGGAAGCCTGATGAAGGAATATGAAAAACGTGGCGTACCGATATCGGAATTCAAAATTAAAAAACTGTATTCCCCAAAAACATTTTCACAGATATACAAACTGGCCTCGTTCATGCGTGATAACCGCATACAGGTCCTGCATTGTTACAATTTTTACGCCATGATTATTGCTATACCTGCGGCAAAGATTGCGGGTGTTCCAGTGGTTATTACATCAATAAGAGACAGGGGAATATACCTGAGCAAAGCCAAAAAAATAATGCAGAAATGGACATGTAAAATGGCTGACAACATTCTGGTAAATGCAGATTCTATAGAACAATGGCTGCTGGAAGAGGGGTACAACGCAGATAAAATTGAAGTCATCAAAAATGGCATCGACCTGTCGCTTTACGAAAATTCGACTGAAAACTCTATACGCAAAGAATTTAATATTCCCTCAAAATCCAATATTGTAGTAATGATCGCCCGCCTCAATTACATGAAAGGTGTCGAGGATTTTATCAGGGCAGCTAACACTGTTAACCAATACCATCCCGATACATATTTTCTTATTATTGGCAGTCCTTCTATTGAGTGTCTGCATGTTAATGAAAACGGGTGTAGTGAATATGATGACTGGAACAGGCTTATTGCCCGTTTCAATATGAAAAAGAAAATTATTTTTACCGGCAACCGTTCTGATATACCTGCATTTCTTGCCGAGGCATCTATTTCAGTGCTGCCATCACATAGTGAGGGATTGTCCAATACCTTGCTGGAATCAATGGCTGCTGGAGTGCCTATTGTGACAACCAATACTGGTGGTAATCCCGAATTGGTTGCCGACGGTGTCAACGGAATACTGGTGCCAGTCAAGAGCCCCCGTGCAATCGCGAAAGCTATTAACAAAATACTGGGTGATAATATTCTTGCCGAAAAATTCAGCAGAGAATCTCTGTACAGAGCAAAAAATGATCACTCTCTTGCACAGATGGTAAGTAAAACAACAGCGCTTTATAACAACCGTCTTCTTTCCCATAGTAAAGCTGGCAGTATCAACTGCACAGCTAATATCTGATCAAATTCTGTTAACACCGTTTACCCCTTATCACACATGCCAATTGGTATGAAGTAGGGCGGCTTAATAAATCATTAAATTGTATTGAGGAATAGTGCAATGTCAGTAGAGATATTGAAAGGTAAGGTGAATGATTCAACCCTATGGTATGCAAAAGACCTGAATGACAAGTCAAAATGGCTACACCCGCTATCATCCGCTCACCAGGACGAAATAATCAATGCGCTACAATTTGCCAAAGAGAATGCCTCTACCATTGAAACAATGACGAGGGAGGATTTTCCGCTTCCGCAACTATCCGGTGTACTGGCCAGGCTTGGTCATAAACTGGAGACACGTGTAGGAATAAGTGTATTACGTGGAATACCATTGCAAAATATGTCTGTAGATGAAATTGAATTGCTTTACGCTGGTATTACTTCCCATATTGGTAAAATGATTAATCAGGATACCAAGGGTACTCTTGTCGGACATGTTCTCGATCAAGGGGTAAGTTACGACAATATCGAAGTAAGGGGATACACCACAAATGCCCAGTTAACACCCCATTGCGACTCTGGCGACTTGCTGGGGTTATTGTGTGTGCGCCCGGCAAGAGAAGGTGGAGTCAATAACTTTTCCTGTTCAATGGCTATCTATAATAAATTATATGAAATGCACCCGGAATTTCTGATGCCGCTTTACCGGGGTTTTCACTACAATATTCGCGGCAATGGACCCATGGGGCACTATCGGGATATTACCAATCATCGGGTACCGGTTTTCAGTTTCCATCAGGGACGGTTAAGTTGTCGCTATAATCAAAAAGCAATACTAACTGCAGAGCAACTGGACAACTCAACTCCTTTATCCTGTCTTGAAAAAATGGCTATTAATTATGTGGCAGAGCTGGCCATGGACGATGATATTCGCTTTGACACTTACCTGGAAGCTGGAGATCTCGCACTGATCAATAATAATACAGTTTTGCATAACCGGGGATCATTCATTGATTATGATGAAGCTGACATGAAACGCTTGATGATGAGGCAGTGGATTAATTTGCCCCGTGCCAGAGACCTGACTTTTGATTTTGCGGATCACTACAATACCGGCCCACGTATGGGCCCCGCCATTCACTGATAACACAATACCTGTGATTGCAATAAAGGCAGCAGATCACAAGTAAATCCTGACTATTCTTATTTCTTTACAAAAATTCAATATATCTAATGACAGCTGTGTAGTGCAGCACATAGAGGTGAATAATTATGTGTGAAAAAAGTACACCAAAATCGGCGCAGATGAATGCCGGCCCGGGATTCAGAATAAGGCTTGATTTCGACAGGCCTTCTTCAAAACTGATTGAGCAATTTCAGGGATTTCATACGCCGGATATATCCGATATTTTAAATCGTATGTATGCCATGAATAATGGCATAAGAAATCTTACCGGTTCAAAATCAATTTGCGGGCCGGCCTGTACGGTAAAAGTATTCCCTGGTGACAATCTTATGGTTCATAAAATCCTCGATATCGCCAAGCCTGGCGATATCGTGGTAATTGATGCTGGTGGTACAAAGAGTAATGCCGTGTTGGGAGATCTGATTTCATCTAAAGCCAGGCACAAGGGAATTGCAGGTTTTGTCATTGATGGACTTATTCGTGATCTGACAGAAGTAAAACAACTGGGCATGCCTGTTTATGCAAGAGGAGAAACGCCCATTGGACCGTTACATAGAGGTCCAGGCGAAATTAACTTTCCGGTTTCTTGTGGAGGTTTGGTCGTAAACCCCGGTGACATAATTGTTGGTGATCTTGGCGGTATTGTTGTTATCAGGCATGAGTTTGCCGAAGACACACTGAAAAAACTAAAAGCCCAAAAAAAGGCACTGGACCCTTATGTAGCAAATGTCAAAAAAGGCATTTTCTCCAACAAGTGGGTTGATGACTACTTATCAGATACCAATTGCATCATTACAGCACGGTAGCGGACGTAAAAAAACACAAAATAGATTGAGTAAAGAAGATGCAATCGAATATGAGTATCAGTCGAGAATTTATCAATACCCGCCGCAATGTTGAATATATCCTGTCGAAGTTACCTTCCAGAGAAAGAAGTCTATACAAACAGTTTGACGCCATAAGAGCAGATTATTTCCGATCATACTGGGACACTGTTGCGCAAGATATCAATTCAACCATCGAAGATATCGGTTATGACTATTATCGACTGACTAAAAATAATATAGCGACATATGTTCGTTATGGCGAGGTTATGCTTGATGATCATTTGACACTTGCTATCGCCGGAAATAAACCACTGGTTAATCAATTGCTCAAAGAAAGTAACTACCGTGTGCCTGAATTCTGTGAATACAAACCGGAAACTATATCATCAGCATTGTCATTCATGGGGCAGCATAGGGGCAACTTTGTAGTAAAGCCGGCTAACGGTAGCGGTGGTGGGCGTGGTATTACAACCAAGGTTAATAATCGTACCCGACTTATAAAGTCTTCCTATAAAGCAGCGATTCATTCTACTGGCAGCCGCTTGATAATAGAGAAAGAACATAGCGGCAAAAATTACCGCTTATTGTATTTAAATGGTGAGTTTATTGATGCAATACAACGGGATCCTCCTGGTATCATTGGTGATGGCAAGCACAGCATAGAAAACCTGATCAGGGATGAAAACACCAAACGTCTACAGGCCCTGGCCCCCTATGCCTTATCCCCGTTAACTATCGATCTTGATACCCGTTATACATTATTACATCAAGGCTTATCTCTGAAGGATGTTCCAGTAGAAGGGCAGAAAATAAAGGTAAAAACTGCCACCAATCAGTGTTCCAGGTTTGAAAATCATACAGTTAAAAACTCCATTCATCCGGATATTGTTGATTATGGCAGGAGTATTTCCAAAGTTATCAATGTCACCCTGTCCGGTGTAGATCTCATGATCGATGACCACACCCTGCCTCTTACGGAGAGTGGTTGTGTTGTTAACGAGATTAATACCACACCAGGGCTGCATCATCATGAGCTTATCTCCTGTCCTGCTAACAGGGTTAACGTTGGTTCAATAGTTATTAGCTATATTTTTGACATGGCCAGGAAACACTAATCCAAATGAAAACAAATAATCCCGTGCCGGTACTGATATTGGGTGGACAGGAAAATGCAATTAGCCTGATCAGAAGTTTCGGAAAACGAAATATCAAGGTCTTTATTTCTGTGCGTCAGGATTCACTGGCATCCAAATCCCGATATTGTCATAAGGTTTTTGTTATCCCGGACAAGCAGACAGATGAAGAAGCATGGCATAGATTATTGTTTTGTGATGAAGATCCGGATTTAGAGGGTTGTGTAATATTTCCCTGTAGTGATGAGGCTGTTGAATTTCTGGCCAGAAACAGAAATCGCTTGAAATCAAAATATCGAATTGACTGTTTCAAGCCCGGTGTTCATCTTGCCATGCTCAATAAATTCAAAACGCTGGTTTTGGCACAAAAAGCAGGATGCCCAACTCCCGCCTTTTTCAAAATTTCAAATGAGGATGAAGTTACACAAATCAGCTCACGTATTTTGTACCCAATCATGATAAAGCCGGTTCACTCTCATATATTCACAAAATATTTTCCTGACAAAAAATATTTTATTGCACATAGCGAGTCAGAATTACGTCGTGTAGTCAGGAACCTGCTGGATAAGAAAATAAAAATTATTATTACAGAAATGATTCCAGGGGCAGATGATCTACAAAGCGCCTATTTCACCTATATCACAGATTCTGGCGAGAGTTTGTTTCACTACACCCATCAAATTGTTCGACGTTATCCACGTAATTCCGGACTGGCCTGTCTCACCCTTACCAGGGAACTCCCCGAGACGGCAAAAATGGGTCGGCAGTTTTTCCAAGGCATTGGATACAAAGGCATGGGCCATATAGAGTTCAAGAGAGATCCCAGGGATGGCAAGTTGAAAATAATCGAATGTAATCCGCGCATGTCAGCCGCCCAGGCAATTGTCACCAAAAGTGGCCTGGACATGGCGTTTTGCATTTATGACTACCTTGTCAATGGAAAAATCACACAGACAAGCGACTATCGCACCGGGGTCAGACGTTGGTGGGTAATGCTGGACATCATGTCTTTTCTTGAGCTTCATCGGCTTGGTGAAATTACCCTGTTGCAATGGATAAAAACAATTAAAGGTCCGCCATTGGTTTTTCCCTATTTTTCAATTACCGACCCAATGCCTTTTTTTTGTAAATTTTACGGCGATATTTCACGATTCTTTAAAAAGAAGGTTAAGTCACTATGGTTTGTCAGGAAAGGATTAACTACTCAGAGCTGAAAAGTTTTTCCCTGCAACTTTTAAAAAAAGTGAATGCTTGTAATGAGCAGGGGAAGATATTCATCAATGCTCTTTTGTGGAGTGATTTGGTTGGGCGTTCCACCCATGGTGTATGGCGGTTGCCAGCCTATATCAAGCGTATTGAAAAAGGCCTGATGAAGTGCCCCTGCAAGCCCTTTTTCCTGTCGGAAAACAAGGCCACAGCTGTTATGGATGGCGATCAGGGCATTGGTCATTACGTTGGTTATTCAGCAATGTCATGCGCCATAGAAAAAGCCAGGACATATGGCATAGGTGCGGTTGGTGTACGTAACAGCAATCATTTTGGTACAGGAGCTTACTATACAACCCTGGCAACCAGACAGAATATGATTGGTATTGCGCTGAGCAATTCCCTGGCAAAAGTAGCGCCATATGGTGGCGTGAAGGCAGTACTGGGAACCAATCCATTTGCTTTTGCCATTCCCGGTAACAACGGACAGGGCATGATGTTTGACATGGCGACAACGGTCATGGCTGGTTCACAGGTAATGAAATATGCCGAAGCTGGCATAGCATTACCTGAAGGGGTTGCAATTGATGGAAATGGAAATCCAATCCGTAATGCAAGTGATGTTAATAACGGGGTGTTACTGCCTTTCGGGGGTGCCAAGGGATTCGGTATTTCATTAATGATTGAAATACTGTCCAGTGTCCTCACGGGTGCAAATTTTTCCACCGGGGTAAATTCAATGTTTACCGATACAACTCATCCTGGTCAAAACGGACATTTATTTCTCGCCATTGATATTGAGCGCTTCATTCCGGTGGATATTTTTATTCAACGCGCAGAAATATTATTTTCTACAATACGTAACAGTGCTGCCGAAAACGACAAGGTATTGATCCCAGGTGAAATCCGCTGGCATCATTACAGGGAGAATCGTGAAAAAGGTTTGCTTCTTGATAAGGCAACATTAAAAGCCCTGAATACCCTGGCAGAAAACTACATGCTTCCCGGTATAGGCCAGAGTAATCGCCAGCATCCTGTTTCTTTTCGTTCTGAAAAAATCCGTACCCCGTCACTCGGCTAGAGTGATTACTGTTGTAAAAGCCTGTCTTCTCTCCATATCGAATGTGCCCTGAATTCTTATAATCAGGAGTTCAGGAAGGTACTCATAATATTCAATAAATCCGGGAATCTCTTTCGGCCAACTCATCTTTTGGTTGGTCTTTTTTTGGCGATCACTTTTCCTATCACGCTAAACGGGATAATTAATGCATAGTCCATATAAAACATCGTATAAAATTCCAGCATGGGTCATTGTCATTATTGTACTTTTGTTGCTGTTGCTGTTATTTCCAAAATCAAGTGCAGCTGAGCCTGATACTGAAATCCGGATTCCTGTAAATCTTGACACCTTTATGCCCCCCGCCGTCGGTGCCAGCTACACGGATCCGACTTTTGGTACCACCATCAGGCGTCTGAGTGATGCCCGCAACACGCTGGACAGTTCCAACAATGCCGGGATGCTTCCTTTAATTACCCAGGAGGCCCCGGTGATTTCGGCATTCAATGCCGACAACTCCCGCCTGTTGCTGCAGCACTTCAGTTACTTTGCCCTTTATGACGGGCTGGGTAATTACCTTGCCGATTTGCCCTATGAAATTAATGCTTCCAGCGCACCGCGCTGGTCCCGCAGTGATCCGGCACTGTTCTATTTCATGAAAGACAACCAGCTCAAGCGCTACAACGTGCTATCCAGCAGCAGCACGCTGGTGCATGAATTCCCGGAATACAGCGCCATCTCCGCAAAGGGAGGAGCAGACATTGCCTTCGATGGCGATCACCTGGTGCTGTTCGGGGATAATGTGGATATTTTTGTCTATACCCTGAGCACGGACAGCAAAGGTCCTGTACTGCAAATGCCGAATGCCGGGGATGCCAATAACGTGTCTCTGACGCCGGACAATAATGTACTGGTTACCTGGGATGCGCTCGGAACCGGGCGCTTTAGTGGCATTGAGCTGTTTGATCAGGACATGAATTTTGTGCGCCAGGTGGCGACAGTTGGTGGGCATATGGATGTGGCCCGCGACACGGATAACACGGAAATACTGTTATGGTCCAATGCCAGGGAGGGCACTCCGGATCCCGCTTGTATCAATGGCGTGATGAAAATTAACCTGGCTGACAATCAACGCAGCTGCCTGCTTTCCCTGGGATGGGGGCAGGGGCTGCATGTTTCCGCACCGGAAAGCGGAGACTTTTTTTATGTCAGTACCCGCGGGCCATCGCCGGATACAAACTGGCGCCTTTATCAGAACGAGATATTGCGGGTGAGCCTGGATGGTGCCGGTATAGAACGTCTGCTGCATCATTACAGTGAACCCTCGGATGGTTACTATGACAATCCCCGGGTATCGGTGAGCCACAGTGGGGATCGCCTGGTTTATGCCAGTAACTTTGGTCTGCAGAC
>JAUHWU010000238.1 GCA_030427065.1 Gammaproteobacteria bacterium
CTTCGTCTCTTTCTGTTTTCACCTCGATCTCGGCGCCGGCCTTCACCGTGCTCTGGTCACCGTTTATTTTGAATTCCTTGCCGTTGCGAACCAACGCTATGGGCGCCTGCACAGGACGACGGGAGAACAGCGCAGCACGTTGGGAGCGAACAAGAGGCGTGTCCGGCGCATTGGGACTGAGCCCACCGATCAACGCGAAACGAGCGGTCCGGGACTCGAGATCGACGGCGGCCGGAAATTCCCCCCTGGCGTCGGAGAGATTCAGACGACCGATATCACCCGTGCACACCGAGGCGTTCCAGTCGGGATGAATCTTACAGCTGTCGTCGGTGACGACGCTGTCATTCTCGCCGTCGTGGAGCATGATGTGGGAATCGGGGATGCCAGTCACCGAGCCGTCCAGGTCGTGGATCGACAGGGTCCGATAGGCGTTACCGCCGCGGTTGTCATTATCGAACCGCTGATCGTATGTCGGAAAATAGGCCGGCTTGGCGTTGACGAATTCGGCCCCCTGGATGGAGCTGTTGGTACTGAGCCCGGCACTGGTAAACAGCAGGAAAGACAGCGCGCCAGTCTTACGCAGCTCGTTGTCCTGGAAATTCACAAATGTGGTGTTTATCACGTCATCGCGGTAATCGTAATACTCGTAGCCGCGGATGGGGAAATCCGGAATAGCCGGCTTCGGCAGACTGCGGCCATAGGCGATTTCCTCCGGCGTTGCGGGATTACCGATATTGTCAGTCTCGCCCACCACCAGCGCATCCACCAGGCGTGAACTGAACGGCAGGCTGCCGATGTCGCCAGCGGCCTGCGTCATGCCAATGGCATTGTCAGCGAGTGTCATGTTGCTGTAGACGTAGAGGTCGCCCCGGCCCCAGAGGCCACCATTGCGGTTCTTCCAGGCGGTCAGGTTCTCGAAGTGCGTCTCCATCACGTCGCTCTCCAGATCGGTAGGGTCTGCCAAGGGCTGCAACGGCCAGGAGGCCAGACCGAAGGTGTTATCTTCGTCGATATGCCGATCAATCATGAACCCGTCGAAGTTGGAATGGGCCACGTTGCCACTGAATTTCCGAAGCGGCGTACGGCGTGGCCAGGTATTGAGACTGTCTTCCGAGCCCAGGAAGGCGCCATTCGGGTGCATCGGGATGGAAAACCAGAAGCCGGTGGAATCGGAACCGGCCGCCACGTTGTCGATGTAGCTGTTGTCCGGGTTGGTGATCCAGAATGACGACACCGTGTTGTCTGATGGCAGCAGGGTATGCTCGCCGGAAAAACTGATTTGTCTGAGTTCACCGCGGTTTTCGGCATTAATCTCACCATTTGCGGCCAGATTATTTGGTATGCATTCCATGGTGGGGTGACACTTGGTCTGAATCGCCAGATTTTTGACAAACGCGTTGCCGTGCTCGATACCGTCTTCCATGAAGAAACAGTGGCCCACGGTGTTGTAGGTCACATTGTTCTCGACGCGCAGATCGTTGCTACCATGGACTGTCACACAACGATTGAAGGAGTCGTGGATGGCCGCGTTCCTGACGTACTGGCCTTGCCCTCCGTCACCTACCAGGTGCCAGTGAATCGGGTAGCGGGCCAGTTCCATGTGCTGCCCCATGCGATTGAGTTCGACGCCTTCGACATACATCTTGCTGGTGATCATCGCCATGATGTGGCCACCGAAATACGACTCCAGCGAATCTTCAGATGACTGCACCTTGATGTTGCGGGTTAACAGTCCTACCTCGCCGCGTTCATCCACCCCAAAGGTAATCTCACCAAAGTGCATGTATTCCAGCGGCTCGTCCAGCGTAATGGTGTTGCCGCTGATCGCCGTGATATGGCGCGTTTCTGCCTGACGCGGATTGTAATCGGTTGACGCCAGCACAATTTCGTCGCCCACTTTCCACTGCTCGGCATTGAGGACCTCGATGGTGTTACTGCCTTTTTCAGCCGTTTTAGAAAGCCTGGTCCAGGAGTTGGTGATATTGCCGTGCAGGTTCAGGGTGCCTCCTGACAGCATGATGCCGCGGTCGCCCATGCCCATGAGTTGTTCATCCTGAACATTGTTGGTGAGGGTAATGGTGGCTTTATGCTGATGAGGCGCCTCTTCGGTACCGATTTGCAGTTCCCCGAACACCATGATCCATTCGGTAGACAAAGACAGGTCAGACTCATCCGCAAACACCAGTTTGCCATTGATGGTGAGACCATTCAGAGCCGGCGGGCTGACATCCAGCAACACCTCCTGGTCACTGGCAATCGTGACCTTGTCGCCCGCAGCCGGAACCTGGTTGTTGGGCCACGTGGCCGGATCGGACCAGCGCAGGGACTGCGCCTGGACAACGGATGCTACAAAAACGAGAAATGACAGAACGAATAAACGAATGGATGTAGGCATGGGACCGGATTTCCCCCAGTTAGTGTCTTTATTACCCGAAAAACGGGACACAGAGAATAGCATGAATTTCCGGCAAAAATCATCAACAGGGAAGGAACAGGGAAGGACGCCCGTACTGCTATCACCAGTGAAAGCTTTGAAGGTTAACAGGTGAAAAGGCTAGCAAGGCTAGCAGGACACCGACTTCTCTGGTAATCCACAACTGGCCAGTAGGACACCCAACTGGCCAGTAGGACACCCACTTCTCAAGCAATTTCCTGATTCTCTACTACACTGGGTTGTAACTCCATTTACCCC
>JAUHWU010000239.1 GCA_030427065.1 Gammaproteobacteria bacterium
CAAGTTTACGAGATCAAATCTTGATTATTAATGCTTATAGATCTATATTTCTTTGCAGTTCGTCTAATTATGACCGTAAAGCGAGGTTGCTGTGGAAAACGCCTACCAACGGGATATTCCTGAATCTACCGATACTCTGGGGGAAACCCTCTATTCACTGCGGCTCAATGGCATCGTCTATGCCAACTCGGAATTAAGTGCGCCCTGGGGCGTGGATATGCCGCCCATGGCAGGCAAAATGATGTTTCACATAATCACCCAGGGAGGCTGTTGGTTGCGCTTTCCCGACCATGACGATGTCTATTTGCGCCCCGGCGATCTTGCCCTGCTGCCAAGGGGAGAGGGCCACCTGATTGCTTCTGACACAGGCATTGAGTGCCAGCCCTTTTTTGATATTCCTGTCAGCAAACTCTCGGAACGATTTGAGTTCATGCGCTACGGCGGCGATGGGGAACAGACCCTGCTGACCTGCGGCGTTCTTGGTTTTGACCACATCGTGGGTGAGAAACTGATCGCACAACTGCCACCGCTGATTCATATGCAAAGTGACAACGGTCAGCTTCCAGCATCGCTCCAGGGGCTTGTTCAATTAATGGGCGAAGAAGCCTGCATGCTTGGGGCAGGGGGTGAAACAGTAGTGGCACACCTTGCGGATATTATTGTGATTAAAGCCATCCGTTACTGGATAGAACATTCACCCGAGGCGAGCCAGGGTTGGCTGGGTGCTCTTAAAGATCCCAAAATCGGCAAGGTATTGGCGCTTATGCATGCCCAACCCGAAACCACCTGGACGCTTGATCGCCTGGCAGCACAGGCCGGAATGTCGCGCTCGGGGTTTTCAGCAAGATTTACTGAACTTATAGGTACGTCAGCCAAGCAGTACCTGACCGAATGGCGAATGAATCTCGCTCGCATGAAAATCATGCAGTCGCCTGTGCCCCTGATAGAGCTGGCAGAAGAACTCGGCTATACCTCTGAAGCGGCGTTTTCCCGTGCCTATAAACGCGTCTTTGGCGTGCCCCCGTTGCGGCAAGCTCGCATGGCAGGACTTAATGGGCAGGGTGGATGATCGAGAGGAACTGAGGAAAGAAGCGAAAGCAGAAAAATAAATCTGTCCCCTTTAATTCTCATTTCTTTCCATAAAGGTTCTACTTGCACATAATCCTCCGGTTTTTACGCATAACGCTCGGTTAATTGGCGTGGTCTTTGTAGAGAAAATTGTGCAAACATGGCCGAAGGCCAGCACAACTTGAACGAAGCAGACCACGTCCGATTGACCCGCTTTTCAGCTGGTTTGCTGGATATCTCACAAATCAAGTACTGCATCATGGAAATCATTTTCATGCACGATCAGTATTTTATGCCCTTGCTTCCTGAGCTCTATGGCCTTTTCTACCTTTCTGCCATAGCAGGCATAAGCCCAGCAAGGATTACCATCACTCCCAACTACTAAATAGTGAACTTTTTTTGAAACAGTATTTGCCGCAGTCCCGCCCAAGCTAGTTATAAGCTCTTCAAAGTCGTTACGCTTATACTTATGAGATGAACCAGTTAAGCAAAAAACTGCATCAGGGAATTTTATTTCTGGGCATACCGCGCAAAGTCCAACGATATTTGTATCCTCAGCAACCGCTGGATTAACAATTGTTTGATTGTCGAGAATGGATATAAACTCACCGAAAAATTTCATGAGCATTGCGTGCTCTTCAGAATCTATCTTTTTGTCGGCAAGGACTCCTAAAACCATACTTTGGACTTCATCGTAGGGCCAACAGGTTTTTAGGCGCTCATGATCATCAAGCCAAGCCATTAACCCTTTAAGTTCTTCAACTGTAATAACACCATCAGCTCCGATACCAGCCATAATTGCATGCAATTTTTGCATGTCGCTAGTTGCAGTATTGAAGTATTCGTTTGAAGTTAGGCGATCACATAGCCAAACAATATCTTCTTTTTCATCGCTGGTAAGAATGCCATCAGAGATAGCTTGTTCTACAACTGGAAAAAGCTCATTGAAAGGATGTCGATTTGAGCTAATTCTATGGTCAGAAAGCCATGTTTCAAGAAACTCAATTTCAGCATCATTGATCTTATGGTCAATGGATATTCCTTCCAGGAGTCCAATAAGCGAGTTAACGGCTTTATCTAATTCCGCTTTACCCATGAATTTTATATATGAGTCATGATCGCTCACTGATTTCTCCTATTTCTTGACCAGCTAACGCCCCTGGTAAGGCGCGAAAGTGTGTTGGCGTGACTTTTGCGATTTTTGCAAAAGGCATGACGACATACTTTTGTCGCTCTTTACCGGCTTGTTAGGTGGCATCCGACTGCCTCTTGAACCGCTTTCCAGAACAACTCAGGGTCAAACTCACTCCGGTCGTACGGGTATCTCTCTGCCTGATTAGTGCCTAATACCTTTGGTGCTTCTGATCCATAATTTGATAGCAGCACAACCGTAACAGCCGCTTCGTTGTGAGCCACCTGAGTTTGATGGAATACGCCTCGAGACACTTCATATTGCTCTCCCGCATGCCGCATCTCGTCGACTTTAGGCACTGCATTCACTCTTTCAAACGTCCGAACTATCTCCGAACCACCGTCGTAATAGTTCACAGAATAAACGCTCCACTGGCCGCCCGAGGCAACTCTGTACTGGATATCCCTAACGGCTCCAGACAATAC
>JAUHWU010000002.1 GCA_030427065.1 Gammaproteobacteria bacterium
TATAAGCATTAAACATCAACATATAGCCTCGTAAACTTGTTTTCGTTCTCCAATGAACCAAACAACAACACCACTAACAAGCAAACGAGGAAAATAATGAAAAACAACACTATTGCCATTGTAGGGGCTACCGGCAAGACCGGCGCCCGTGTTTTGAACCAATTAGCCGCGCAAGGTTATGTCACCCGCGGGCTTTCCCGTCACACTGAGCCTGTCTTCGACTGGGCCAACAGAGACAGCTGGCATAGCGCCCTGGAAGGTGTGCATAGCGCTTATGTCACCTACTATCCGGATCTGGCCATACCACAAGCCGAAAGTGATATTCGCGCCTTTGTCGAACTGGCCAAAGCGTCAGGCCTGAAACACATCGTGTTGCTGTCCGGTCGCGGTGAAGAAGGCGCGCAACGCGCTGAAGACGTGATTATCAACAGTGGGATTGCATGGAACATCGTGCGTGCCAGCTGGTTTATGCAGAACTTCAGCGAAAGCTTCATGCTTGATGGACTGAAGGCGGGACAACTGGTGTTGCCAGAACCCAAAGCCAAAGAGCCGTTTATAGACGTTGATGATATTGCCGATATCGCCGTTGCCGCCCTGACCCGCGAAGACCTGCGTAATCAGGTGCTGGAAATCACCGGACCGGAACTGCTGTCCTTTGATCACTGTGTGCAGGCCATAGCTGAAGCCAGCAAGCGCCCCATTGGTTTTCAAACAGCGCCCATTGACGCTTATCTGGCCGCTGCCAAAGCGGATGGATTGCCTGAGGACATTGCCTGGCTGATCAATGAACTGTTTGTGAATGTGCTGGATGGCCGCAATGAATCCACCACCAATACTATTGAGAAAGTGCTGGGACGACCAGCCAGATCTTTCCAACATTATGTTGAAACCACCTTACCCAGCGGCGTGTGGAGCTAGTTTTTTACCAGGGCCGAGATGACTTAAGGAGTTAAGCCATGATAATTCTACTGATTGTAATGACCGGCCTCATGGCCGGTACCTACTTCGCGTTTTCTTTTTTCATTATGAAATCCCTTGCGCAATTGCCTGGGCTTCAGGGAGCACGGGCAATGAACAAAATTAATGATGTCATAATCAATACGCTGTTTTTACCGATATTTTTCGGTTCAACGCTTTGGTATGCCGGTTTGATTGTCTGGGCTTTCGCAGACTGGCAACAGACGCGTTCAGTGCTGATCATTGCCGCAGCCATTATCTACATCGTGGGCATGTTTCTTGTTACTGTGTTCGGCAATGTCCCTCTGAATAACAGATTGATGGAAAGCGAATCCAGTGAAACGGCCCTTAGCCACTGCTGGAATAAATACCTGCAGCAATGGACCCGGCTTAACCATCTGCGCATGCTCAGCTGTATGGCATCCTGTGCTCTGCTGGTGATCACGCAAAGCTGATTTTCTATCTCGCACCAATAATTACATTAAGCAAGAGGAGCACACAATATGAAAAGCGGGATTTTAAAAGGTTATTTATTACTCGCCGGCACAGTAATGATGGTGGTGGGAAGTTATATGGCTATTACAACGGCGGCCTATCTGGCAACAATGACAACACCAGACGTCCCTGCTTCCATTAATTTACTAAGTGACTTGCGAGGAATGGGTGGTGTGTTGCTGATACTGGGAGGGTATGTATTGATGAGTACCTTTCGTATTACATGGCAAAATTCGGCTTTGGTTATCTCTATTACAGTCTATGCAAGTTTTGTGATCTTCAGAAGTCTTGGCTTTGTACTTGATGGCTTCCCGGATACAGCGATCATGACTGCTTATATGATAGAAGCTATTCTCGCCATAGTGGGCGTTATATTGATAAAAAGAAATTTATCAGTATCAGGTTAACTTAAGCATCCGCCGTATCATGAAGCAAAAATTCAGTGAAAGGTTTTCATTAGTTGGCAGAATAAGAAGAATAAAAGGAGGCAGATTTAATTTTTTGCCTCTTCCTCTTTCTTTTTTTCCAGCACCCGCTGCAAACGCTCTTCAGCCAACTCCCAACCCGGTTCAATTATCAGCGCCTGCTTAAGCTGCTCCTCTGCCAAGTCCAGATTGCCAAGGTTGTCGTAGGTCATGCCCATGTTATAGCGCACAAAATGCAACTGGCGAATACCCAGCTCCAGGGAATGCTCATAGTCAGCCAGAGCCATGGCGTATTCCATGTTGAGGAAATAGGCATTGCCGCGATTCACATAAATTTCCGGGGTCTGGGGACTAATACCCATGGCTTTCTCGTAATCTGCCATGGCCGCCGTAATATTTTTGGTGGCGGCGTGAATAATCCCTCTGTTAGCGAAAGTGGCTGCACGATCGGACAGACTCAGCGTGCCGTAATCAAGGGATGAATTACAGGGCTCCAGCAGACTCCGGCTGACAAGTGGGGAATTGTTGGTGGCGTATTCGGCATTCTCATAACAACTATTGGCCCAGGCATCGCCACCCATTACGGTCAGCGCCTGCGCCAGCAGGGGCATAGGCATAGGCAGCAGCAGGCAAACAGGCAATATGAGACAACGAATTTTTTTCATTAGAGCACTTTGTAAATCTGCACAAACACCATGCCCGGCCGTTCCGGTTTAACGACAAGGTTACTCAGAAAAATATGCTTGTTGAGCCAGTCATATTTGCCAATGGGGGCTGTGAAACGTGGAGTGGTTCTGATGTAGGTCGCAGCTCCATCCCCTCCGGGCACGATGATGCCGTCATTGACCACATTGATTACAGCACCGTCATCGGTTCGGATCATATAGACCGCATGGACTTCCACGACACCGTCCGGGCGTACGGTCTGATAGTCGGCACCACCGGGAATTACTTCACCGCGAATATCCGGGCCCTGGAAATCACCGCCGGTAATGGGAATAGCCTGAAGAACACCTTCCGGAGATTCCCCGTTGACGATGGCCGGGGCAAGCTCGGCCCTGACCTCAAAAACAAATTCTGCTTCCAGGTTAGGCTTATCCTGCTGGGCAAATACTGGCATGGCAAGCACTCCCGCAATTACTGTCAGAACACTTATTAAAGCACGCATTACTCGACCTCCTTACAGGAATAGTTTGCCGCTGAATTGATATCACCGCTACCATCATAGTGGGGATAGGCTGGCCAGGCACATAATGGACGACTGGTATCAGGCATACTTCTTCCGGTTGCCGTGATTCGATCGGGGGCCGTGTCATTTTCAACCCAATCCACAATAGCGCTTAACATATCAAAGGAATCCAGCGTCTCTTCACCACCCTGGCAATGGCCCATACCCGGCACATGAAAAAAGCGGCTCCAGTCTTTTACTGTTTCAAGACCACCATTGAACTGCGCCATTTCTTCATAATAACGAATGGTTTCATTGACCGAGAACCAGGGGTCCGCTGCGCCATGATACAAAATCTGCTTGCCACCCTGGTCAGCAAAACTACTCATCATCACCGAGGTACTTTCGCCCATGATCAAATCAGGTCTGGTGGAGGCAAGCACAGCACTGTCAATATCAAATTCCAGCACGCCGGTTGAACCAGGCCCTTCAGGGGGGTTATTGGCGCTATTGAGAATGCCGCCCAGAAAACCCGGATCATCGATACCCGGGTCATATGCAAAGCCGGGATAGACCTGAAAACCGCGCGAATCAGTGGGGCCCTGCATGGCCATGTGAATGGCCTCTGCCTTGGCTGGCGCCAGGCAATTATCGGTAGAGCCACCAATGCCGCAGGCAATCTGGCGGGGATCAAAATCACAGGCCTGGGGATTGAATAACAAGCCATCCTGCGCCCCGTCAAGGCCATCACAACGCGCCTTAAGGGAGTCAATCACCAGGCGACGTTCGCTTTCATCCAGCATGGGGCCGGCCACAGGCAAGCCCTGGGCATCCCTGGGCGCGGCCTGATTCAACTGCACACCGACCCAGCGAATACCGATATTGGACACACTGGTGCGCATGGCGGGCGCACCGGAAACCACACCATCAAAATAGCTCGGGTAGCGCTGGGTCATTAACATGCCTTCCCTGCCCCCGGTAGAGCAGCCAACAAAATAACTGTAGGCAATATCCTGCCCGTAATAATCGCTCACCAGCAGTTTAGCCACTTCAGTCACTTTGGGATTGGCCTTATAGTAGAAATTCAGCGTGGCTTCCTGATCCTCAAAAAAACTGCTGTCAAAGGGCCCCTTTGCCTGATGGCCGGTATCATTACTGACTACCGCAAAGCCTTGTAAAAGTGCAGCCCGACCACCGGCGGCCTGGGCGCCTAGCGGTTCGCCAACCGTGCCATTGAGACCACCGCCACCCTGGAATAAAAACCGGCCATTCCAGTTATCAGGCAGATTAAGGGCAAAACCAATACCATACTCCACATCATTGACACCAATGCGCCTGTCGATCATGCCTTCCACATGGCAGTGTGGTGGCAATTCCATACCCGGCCCATTAAACCCACCCGGCAAGGACCGATCATCGAACCACCGGGCACTGGTCACCTCCACCTGGTAACCCGCCAGGGTAAAGTTGGTTAGCGCCGCACAATCGGCCGCACTCTGGGCAAAACCGGACACCGAAAAACACAACAGAAAACCGGATAATGTTAATTTCAAACGCATGAATAGCTTCCCCTTAAATGACTTTACCTGCTTTATTTTATAGCTAAAAAAAGCCGGTGGACTTACCCGCCGGCTTTTTTCTTTTTTGCTAGCCTCTTGTCTCTTGCCTCTTGCCTCTTGCCTCTTGCCACTTGTCTCTGGTTTTAAACCTGAGGCATCTGGGATTCAGGCACCCACCAGCCATGAATCTGGCCTGTGGCCCGAATTGGCAAGTGGACAACAGCTACCGGACCATCAGACAAATGCTCTGCATCCAGGATAACCAGATCACCCCGGCCGTTTTCATTTTGCCGTGTTGCCACGCCCATCAGGTAGCCTTCCCCTTCCCTGGCATTGTCGCGCTTGGGTGCGAAACAGCATTCTGCCAGCGACGTGCCGGCACCGGCATTCCAGAATTCGGTGGTGCGCGTGGCATTATCCATGCGCACATAACCGGCATTGGCCTGACGTGGATTTGCAGCATCCTTGTCTCGGGTGCCGAGAAAGCCATAACGGTAGGACGCCGTGTTGTAACGGTCATCCTGACGCGGCAACGCACCCATGTAGTCATAGAGTCTTTCAATGTCATAACCGGACACATTGCGGTTGTTCATGTCCGCTGACAGGCGGGTGATATAACTGGTACCCCGAACCGGGTCCCACTGTTTGCCACCCTGCATGGGCATGAAGGGGAATGGATTGGATTCGGACATTTCCACGTCCACATAAACCCGACCACCGTCTTCAAAGGCGCCCATCACGTGCGTGGCACTGCGAGTGGGACCAGTAAACCAGCGCATATCAGAGCCATCGCCATCTCGACGTACCACACCGAAATGAGTACGTTCGGAATCATTCCAGGCCCAGTGAATACCACCTTCCTGAATCTGCTGACGATCTATCACCATGGGAATGACATAGAGAATTATGTAATTTTCTGTGACCGCGAAATCATGCAACATGCCCACATAGGGCACTTTCACCATGGCATTCCACACCAGCTCGCCCTGTGGCGTGTATTCGAAAAGGCTGACATCGTCACTGCCAAAACCGGTGGCCTCGTAACCAAACGCCACCATATTCCCGGTTTGGGAATCTATCTTGGGATGGGCGGTAAAGGTCTGACTGGGCAGGGTATCGTCAAAGGTATAATTCGGGATCACCGTTTCCAGTGTTATTAAATCCAGGGCTGCCGGGGGACTGTCTTCTTTCAATGACAGCAGATAGCCCTTGTGATTGATGATGTGGGTATTGGCGGTACTGCGACTCAGACCGGCTACACTGGGATCATCCATATAGGGATTACGGTACATGGGGAAAAGAATTTTTCCGGCTTCGTTCTGGGCTTTCCAGCGATCATTTTTGACATAACGGGTCTTGTAGTCCACCCGGCCGTCCTTGATACGGAACATGCCAACGTGACCTTCCCCATCAAAGGGAATGTTGCGCGGATTCATCGGATACTGGGCATCGGGCCCTACCCGGTAAAACGCGCCGTTTAAATCATCAGGAATCTTGCCGGTTACCTGGCAGTCATGGACATCGGATTCAAGACGAAACAGTTGCGGTGTCTGGAATTCAGGTGGGGTTGGACGTGCCGCCCCGCTTCCCGGAGGCTGAGCCTGGGCATTGGCTGACAGTGAAGCGCCAGCGACAGCGCCGGCCAGACCCACCGCTGTACCAAGGAACTTTCTGCGATCAAACGTATGCCTGTCGCTGCTGTTTTCTGTTTTATCGTCGGATTTTATGTCTTTAGCCATTTTCATTTCCCGTGAAATATCAATTTTTATAATCTGGTTGTAATTCTATCACTATGCCTGCGGTTTGTTGTATCCGCGCCTGGCCTACAGCAATCCCGGTAAATCCGGTGGTAGCCAGGGGGATCCCATGCCATAGGGCACGGAAACGAATACTGCCTCAATCTGGCGAATTTTACCGTCGTCAATCCTGAACAGTTCCAGCAAATAGAATGAGTGAGGATAACGTATCGGTGAGCTGACTTCCCTGCCATCGCTCAAGGTATATTTATCCAGACTGCCCGAATGATCTATGAAGCCTGAAGCCAGTACCAGACCGCGTTCTTCGTCCACCAGCGGAAAACGCCGTGCGCGCAACCTGTCATCATAGCGGTAGTTGCCCTGGTGAAATTGCTCCTCGCATCCCAGCGCTCCCACGGCGGTAAATTCAACTGCAGCATTATTGGTAGTCTTGGTGCCGTTTTCCACACGATTACAGTCTTCATGGAATTGCGTAAAGAGGGTGCCATCATTCAATTGCAGGGTATCAAAATAGCCATTGGCGATGGAAATCAGACGGTCTCTTGAGCGCCTTCTGGGCTCTGGCAGAATCTCATAAAACAGTGGCTTGTGCTCCAGTACCGGTTCAGGCCAGATAATACTCTTGGGCTCGGTTTCAGTGCGCAGGACAACGGTTTCCACCTCGGCAATTCGACCCTGTACCGCTTTCAGGCGCATGGAAAAAAGCGAGGAAAAATGAGGTTCATCTACAACACCGAAGTAGCCGACCTGGCCGGATTCGACGTCTGCAACCCGCAGATCATAATCGCCCATGCCCGTGATGGTTCGCCACAAACCATCGCCTATTCGCAGCGGCACATTGTTTTCGGTAAACATCACCTCATCGGACCAGGTAACCAGGGACGGGTCTTTTGCCTTCAGGCCCGCCAGGTATTGATCCGCCAGATCAAACAAACAGGCCCGATCACAATCAATATTGGCAACAGCGTTCGGGTAGTCCTGCTGGGAGAAACACTGAAAAGACAGAATCATCAGCAAGCAAGCGGACAAACAATGACATGTATTGTTCAGAAGAAGTCTGGGCATAAAGCAACAACCGGATTCGAATAAAAATATTATTATAGTTAGTGCGTAATAAAGACTATCAAGTTAATCAATATTAACTGAGTAACGCAATAGTGAAGCTTTATCAAAGCCCCTGCTACAATAGCCGGTATGAAACATAAACTTCCCTGACTGGCACTGCTTTTGCAGATACCTGCCTCACTGCAGGCCACAGCCAATACCGAAGTCGATACCAATGTCAGCTATGGCTTCAAAGACAATATCTCCAATGCGGTCAGTTCAAGGGATATTTTTGAAGATCAGTTTATTGCTGCCAATGTAAATATCGGGAAGTTATGGGTACCGGATACGGGAAAATCGGTAGTCCTGGGTGGTCATCTTGGCACTGAAAACTACAATGATACTAATGGTCTGGACAGATACAGCTATGGCGACTCATTAAGCTATATTCAGCGTCTTGGCCTGGGCGCCTATACACCAAGGCTTAGCATCGGATTCAGTGCAGATAAGCGGGATTTCCAAACCAACTCCCGTGACGGCTGGCTCTATCGAACCAATATAGGCCTGGAAAAACATTTCCTGCCCCAGTTGCATGCAAAACTGGAGTTAACGGCAGAAAGAAGAACAGCTGATGCCGGCAAAGCAGTCCCCTATTTTGACTTTGCGCCTGGCGACGTCTTTAACCAGAGCAATAATGAACTTGCTGCCAGCATGGACTATTCGCTGGAAAATAATTCAGTTATTTCCGTGCGCTACCTCTACCGCGACGGCGAGGTTTATGCCAGCACCAATCCGGGATCGGAATTTTTTTAGGATTTTCTAAAGCCATTGCCAAGAATTTTCAACTCTGCAACAGTTGTGGGCGATATGCGGTCTATCTCATCGATGCCTCCAGCCATAGTTCTATGCTGGACTGGAACTGGGCACTTGGCAAGGATACTTCCATTCGCGCCAACTATGAGCGACGCGTCGCCAATGCTAATGGTGGTTTTACCTACACCGGTAACAATTTCACCGTTCAATTGAATAGAAGGCTTTAAAAAAGACCGCCGAAATGAATGACCCATTGAACAAGAATACAAAACAACACCTTGAATCCTTTTGTAATAGGTTGCTTGATAGGTTGCTTGATAGATTATTGAATATTTTATTTAACATAAATACAGACAAACTTTTTTCAGTACGCCAGGTCCCAGTATCTTTTTTTATTTATATTCTTTTTACAGGCAATGCCGTCAGCGCCGGCACACTGGAAGTATTATTCACTGACAGTGATGGCAACCCGGTCAGTGACGCTGTCATAGAAATCATTTCGCCACAGATTGCACTGCCGGATGACTGGGACTTTGCCGGGGGAAATGGATCAACTCGACAGGGAGTTCATCGATAATGTAGTCACTATTGTGGCTGGAAGTTATGTCAGTTTTCCCAACAGTGATGATATTCAGCATCATGTCTATTCTTTTTCCGACAATAATAGTTTTGAGCTCCCGCTTTATTCTAGCACAGACACCGATCCGGTATTATTTGATGTGCCTGGCGTTACTGTTGTGGGATGCAATATTCATGACTGGATGCTCGGCTATATCTACGTTGGTGAAAGTCACCTCATGGGTAAAAGTGATGCCGCTGGCAGCGCACGTATAACAGGGCTTGATGCTGGAGATTACACCTTCAAAATATGGCACGAACGCGCCAGACGACGTGACCAGTTCAGCACCTATAATGCTTCAGTGAGTGCTGAAGCAACGACTCGGGTTGAAATTGACCTGGGTCGTGACCGTCGTATCCGGCGTGCACCGACAGGGACAGGCAAGAGTTACCATTAAACGATTTGCATATTAGGCAAATATTAGTGGTCTATCGCTTTCTGTTTAAGTTATCGGCCGGGAAAAGCTATGTCTTTCTCCCATTTTTCCAATCTCTTCAGGTTCCGCAGTTTCAGGTCGCAGGTAATTACCCTTCTTGCCATTCTTTTGTTACTGGAACTGGGCACTGTTTTTCTTTCGGTTAACAGAACAACCTACAACAATACCCGCGCCGTTATTGATGACAATCTTGATATTGGCCTGGAAGTTTTTACACAGCTGATCAACGAGCGTGAAACCAATTTCAAAGTCACGTTCAGAGCACTGGCGCGCGACTTTGCGTTTCGGGAAACCTACGATACCCGGGATTATGGCACCATACTTTCTGCTGGCGAAAACCTGTTGTTGCGAACCACCAATGCCGACTTGCTGATGGTGGTGGATTACGACTACCTGATGCTCGCTGATACTCTGAGGCGCCTTCCCCCGGAAAGCGAATTTCCCTGGCCGTATTTGCTGGAGGTCGCTGAGGAAGATGACAACTATGAAGCCAGCTCATTTATCCTGATAGATGATATTGCCTATCAGGTCGTCGCGGTGCCCATACTCACGCCGCTTGTGGATGGCTGGATTATTGTTGGGCAGCGGCTTGATACTGACTATGTGACGTCACTTAAGGAAATAATCTCCTCGGATGTTTCCATTATCCGACTCAATGAAAAAGGTCAGGCAAGTCCCCTTGCCACTACCCTGCCAGACCATCAGGCAGGTGAACTTGCCCTGGAATATAACGCCTACTCTGCTGCAGATGCATCGACCGGCATGCTGGATCTTGAAGGTGAAGATTTTGTTGCGCTTGCAACGCCGCTGCTTGATAACAACCAACTTGCACTAAGCGCACTGGTTCAACAATCGCTGCCCAAGGCACTTACTCCCTACCGTGAACTGGAGCAACGACTGATCATCCTGTTCGCGCTTGGTCTTGGTCTGTCCCTGTTTCTCGCCATAATTCTGGGGCGCTCCGTTAGCAAACCGGTCATGAGTCTGGTCACCCGTGTGGGCAAGATTGAGCGTGGAGACTATGGCAGCAGCGGTAACAGCAAGCGCCTGGATGAAATCGGCAGACTGGAAAACTCGGTCAACGAAATGGCTATCGGACTGGCTGAAAAAGAGAAAGTCAGGGACATCCTTGGTAAAGTGGTCTCCAGGGAAATTGCTGCGGAACTGATGTCAGGCAAGGTCAATCTTGGTGGTGAAACGCGCACCGCGACCATCCTTTTTTCCGATATTCGGGATTCTACAAGCTTGTGTGAAAGTCAGGCACCGGAAGCAATCCTGGGTTTTTTAAATCATTATCTGTCTGAAGTGAGTGCCGCCATTGAGGAGCACAAAGGTGTCGTAGACAAATATATTGGCGACGCGGTGATGGCCCTGTTTGGTGCGCCTGTGAGCAGTGAGCACGATGTAAACAATGCCTTGCTGGCCGCGCTTGCCATGCGATCCAGGGTTGAACATCTGAATATGGCCTGTCGCAGCTCGGGAACGCCTGAGCTCAAGACCGGTATCGGGATACATACCGGTGAAGTGGTGGCAGGAAATCTCGGGTCTTTGAACCGGATGAATTACACCGTGATCGGAGACACCGTTAATCTGGCGTCCCGTCTGGAATCCCTGACCAAGCAATATGAAGTCAGTACTATTGTCAGCGAGGAAACCAGAAATCTGGGAGCCGATTTTATCTACCGGGAACTGGATCTGGTGCGTGTCAAAGGCAAAAGCAAGCCCGTGCGGATCTATGAACTGCTGGGTCTGGCAGGACAGCTATCTCATTCTGAATTAAACGAAATCAGCTATTTTGAACAAGGCCTGGCCGCATATAGAAGCTGCAATTGGCAGCAGGCCGAAAAAATATTTAATGACCTGGCCAGCAAGCATCCTGCAACGAGACTTTATTCGCTTTATCTGGATCGCGTAAAAACCTGCTATTTCAATCCACCTGATAAAGACTGGGATGGGGTTTTTACCTTTCAAGGCAAATAAATCCTTTTACTTATTAAAGCCAATAAAAAAGGGTATCAGCATGACTGATACCCTTTTTCTTGATCCCTGAATACCTGAAGTATCTAGTACTGGTTTTCCAGTACCATAACACCCGCACCGGTATTTGAGATTGGCGCATGATAGTGCTTGTGGATGAGCTTCGCATCCTTCTGCAGTGCACCACGCATGACCAGCCACATGATGGTTTCAATGCCTTCTGTGCCTGTTCTGCGCATAATTTCACTGTTGGAGAACTGGGTAAACCACTCCGGATTATCGACCATCTGGTTCATGGTTTCGATGTCGAAATCCACATCAATAAGACCTGCTCTTTCACCCTGTAACTGATGCGACATGCCGCCAGTACCAAAAATAACAACGCGGGTATCTTCCGGATAGGACTCAATCGCCTTGCCCAGTGCGTGACCCAGTTTCAGGCAACGTGCAGCCGTGGGCACAGGATGCTGAACCACGTTCACGGCCAGAGGGATGGTCTTGACCGGCCATTCCTGCAAAGTACCGTACAGGGCACGCAGTGGATTAACGAAACCGTGATCCACCAGCATTTCCTGACAGGTACAGATATCAAATTCCTGTTCTATCAATGACTCGGCGATATGCCAGGACAATTGTGCATCACCGGGAAAAGGTGCCTGCGGCTTCAGTCCCCAGCCTTCATCGGCATTTTCATAGATATCAGCACAGCCCAGTGCAAAAGTAGGCATCTTGTCGAGGAAGAAGTTAAGACCATGATCGTTATAGACCACAATCACAACGTCAGGGTTGGCTTTTTTCAACCATTCCTTGGCCGGCTCATAGCCGTCGAAGAAACGCTTCCAGTAAGGTTCCTGCTGGAGGCCATGCTCAATCGCATTACCTACTGCCGGGATGTGTGAGGACGTCAGTCCACCAATAATTTTAGCCATTCCAGTAACCTCCGGCTTTTTCAAGTTTTTCAATCAGGCCGTCAGCTCTTTGAAGCAGTTTGTCCTGGAATTCTTTTGTGGTAATACCCTGAAACGCCGCACCGGCATCCTGTACTGAGGTACCCCGGGGGATGGCCATCTTGGCCATGTAATAGATGTTGCAACCCAGCCTCAGCATTCTCAGGAAGTCTTTCTGTACCACGCACTCTTTGAAATCACCAGTGACACCAAACTTGTCACAGTAGGCAGCAGGATCGCTTTCAAATTCGTCACGGCACTCTTCCTTGTTGAAGGTAAAGAGCATCTTGTTGATGTTGTAGGAGGCGTGGGCAGTTTTACCATCAAATACATAGGTGCCCGGAATATCTTCGTAATCGTGCTTTTTCCAAACCATAAGGGGATACCCTGTTTTTTTTAAAAAATTCTTTTTTTATTGAATATCAATATGTTAAGCGATAAAAAACCGCCTTGGCGGTCATTTGGAGGCGACCATTATAGTAAAACAATCGCCCTTCGTCCTGATTTAAAACAAGTTTATTTTTACTGCTTGTAAATGACTGGCAGGTAACTGCTTGCTAAACAATTTCAGCGGGCTTACTCACCTATTTGCAGGCTGGCATCGCCCGGTGTTCGGGAAAACATCGCGGCTGCTTCAATTTCACAGTCGTAGCCATACAAGGGGGTGTCATCTGCCACGCGGAAAAGTTGATGACTGTCAGAATAGGCTGAGGTCAGGTAAATCGGGTCTTTCAGGGTATATTCATAGGTCAGGACCTGGCCATCATCGCTCACACTAAAGCGTTCCACCAGCGTTTTCCTGGCGCTGGATGGCATGTCATTGCCACCGCCCAGCTTCTGGGTTGCTGATCCCAGTCCCCAGCGTGACGGGATATAGCCCCCGCTTTCAAGCACCAGCGTTGCTCCATCCATGGTTGCCCTGACGACACCAAACAGCCCGTCAAGGCGTGGTCTGACCGGCTGGCCATTGAGAGGCACACGACGTGTTATTTCCCAGGCTTCGTTATATAACACGGCGGTATTATCGTCGAAGCTCAGGTCAAACAAATATGGCGCATTGAACATATCGGGGAAATTCATCGGTTCACAGGAATTGGCCGGTGAAAGCTTGGGGTCATAGTCTTCCCATGCCTGCCGCCCTCTTTCATTCAATGGCAGCAGCATCCCGGTACCAAACCCGCCCCGTGAACTCCAGCGTCCGGCCAGCTTTTCCATGCCGCTGTATGAAGCCAGCACATCGCTGTCTACGCTTTCATATTCAGCTCGCTCTGAAAAACTGAAGCGCGTACCATCTTCAGTAATAAAAAAAGAGGAATTTATAAACCGGTAACCCGGTTCGCGATTGGGGTTCCCAATGATAGTAATGCTCTGGCCGGGAACAAAAGACTCTGCGTTAACCCCCATACGACGCATACCGGAAGTTGCCATCGACTCTACTTCCCAACGCTGCACTTCATCGCCCTGGGCCACACCATCGATATAACTGATGCCATCAACAATCAATGAGGAATGCGGGCTTCGCAGTTTGAAGTCAACCACAGTCCCGCGAACCTCAATCTGGCTTTGCATATCAAAATGGGCAACAAAGGAATGATGTGCCTGGGCTGTAGTGCACAGCAGTATAAGTAATAACCCGATCAAACCCGATTTCATTGTCTTGCCCCTTTTATTTGTTCAGACAGTATAAATTTCGCACCACAGTTTACCAGCCACCGGCACCGGGACCATAATCCGCCGGCCAGTTTCCACTGACCTCGTCGGGCAGGTTATACAGCACCGCATGAATTTCCTGCAACAAGCCATTTTTCACCTGAAAGAATTCACCGACGAGACGATCATTGGACGTCGCAACGCTCTGGCTTTCCATGCCGCTCTTCAGACCAAAACGAACGACAGACAAAACAATGCCGCGTTCCTCATCAACTACGGGATAACGCCGGTCCCATAAATTACGTCCAATAAAGCGTCCCGTATCAAAGCCATCGGGCGCTGAACGAAAACTGCCATCAGGAAATTTACCGGTAGTCTGCAGGCCATTTTCGAAACGGTCTGCATCAAATAACAAATCAGCCGGATGATACTCATCCGTGCCATTGGTCTGAAATGCACGCCAGTAGCTTTCCGCGGCTGCAATAAGTCCGTAATAGGAATCACGGTCAGCTACCCGAATGCTGTTGGTGAGGTTTTTTGACAATGGATAATCCACCAGACGTTCCGGCCCCCACAAGCGATCAGCATCCCCCTGGTTTGCACGAATTATTTCAACTTCTGTAATAGCATTACTGGCCACCTTAAGACGCACCATGACCATGGTGTAGCTACCATCGGAATTTCTGACCACAGCTTCTGTTGCTACATCACCAAGACGGGGATTGACAATATCCCAGCGATACTCCGTTTCCTGCGCCTCATTCCAGAAGGCCTGGTTTAAGTTGACGATCCTGTTGTTATCAGTAATTTTGACATCATTTGCCAGTGGAACAGCGGCTGGATTATTCGCATAAAGCGCCTCCAGGTAGCTATCCATAAAACCTGACAGACAGGCTCGATCACAACCGATCTGTCCATTCGCCGTGCCGACAAAGCCCGCTAAAACAAATACCAATCCAAAAAGACTTTTTTTCATTTTTTTCCCCTCACACCAACAGGCTATAGAAGCGCGTAATAACGCAGAATATTCCCGGCTTCCTTTCTGCGACCAATACCTATAATGACATGACGCATCAACCAGTCATGCTTGCCCTGCTCTACTTCAAAAGTAGGAAAGGCCCTAAGATAATAATCCTCTTCAGGAACTATCGGTCCATTATCAAAAATCCAGGCCTGAATTTTGGCAATGGTGTCTGGATGGCGGCCCCACAAGTAACCGTTGTTACGTAACAGAATCAGGGTACCGTCATCTTCCTGCAACATATAGCGTGCATCAAAAGCCAGTACGCCATCAGGCCGGAATAAGGCCCAGTCACCGCCGCTGTCAGGAAGTGCCTGACCATTCAGATATGGCCCGCTCACCTTGCCGCTGTCCAGATAGACAGCGCCTCGACCAGCACCGGTGGGCATATTGGGAATGTTGTGCACACGGGTGAAATCAAGATCAATTTCAAAAACGAATTCAAGCTTCGGGTTGTCGAAGGTTGAAGCTCCATCAAACGGGCTGGACCAGGATTCTCCAGCCGCCGTCCCTGATCCGCCTACAGGAGAATCAGCCTCCTGTGCTTTGGACACTGCCGGTGCTGCGGCCATGGCTGCCAGTCCAAGTTTGCTCATATCGTTAATAAAATCCCGCCTATCCATTGTCTGTCTTCCCCTCTATGTTTAACTCAGGCAATCAGCCAGCTAAATAATGACCGGGAGCCCGGGCTTATTGGTCTTGTAAGCGTTTTGCTGAATTGAGCCTGCAATAAATTTTTATCTGCCGTTTCAGGAATCTGAAGATACTCCACGGCCAGTTCGCCAGACCAGTTTTTCTTTTCCGGCTGATGAACCGCGTGTTGTAATTCCAGCATCACATGTCTGCGTTGCTCGGCAGCCAGTCCGCTGATTATCAGGTAATCTGCCCAATTGGTTAAACCCATTAACGGCATCCCGTTATCACCCGGCATTGCCTGAAGACTGTTACGCCACTGGCGTACCGGATCATCTGTGAGCGCAACAGGATGAATACCGGCTGCAGACAGGGTATCGGCAAATATGCGTGAATGAATCTCATTGTCCCGATACAGGACAATTCCCTGGCGTTGTTGCAAATCCCCAAACGTTGACGCCAGCATTTCTGTATTGGCTGCCAGATAACCAGGCAGGGAACCCAGTGCTACCAGAGAGCCGGTGCCCTTGATAAATCGTCTGCGCCCGGTCCCTTCAGGGAAGGTGTATTCATCATTCATGGTTATTGCTTCTCTGTCAGGTAAGTACTTATTGTCTGCAGTTGTTTATCACTTACTTCCGCACGGCTAATGGGAAACATGACACCAAAGCCATTGCGCACAACATTTTCAATAAAGGGACCCTGCAGGTCTGTACGATTTTCAAGCAACGCCAGTTCAGCAGACATGCGCCGTCCCAGGATGCCGGTTCCCATACCACCGGGACGATGGCACATGCCACATTTTTCCTGAAACAGGCCAGCCCCGCCCTGTTTTTGCAGATTAACCCAGTCATCCTGAGCCAGCGCAGTCGTTGCAAGAAGCCATAATGGGAATAAACAAAGGATATATTTCATCGCCCTATCCCCTCTGATTTTGGTAAGTGGCAGGCCAGATGCCGCTCTTGCCGGGTGAGAGAATGCCATTGGGATCCAGTGTGTTCTTGATGCGCTCATTCAGTCGTCGCAAGGCGTGATTATTAAAATCATAGGTATCAGCAATCAGGTCCATGTATTCGATGTGCGCCCGGTATTCACCATAGCGTTGCTCGCTGGCATCGCTGACCAGGGAACGGAAGAAGCGATCCACCCTGTCTACCATGTCGGGATCATCCTTGTTGAACAATACCTGGTTTACATTGGTGATATGTCTTTCTGCCAGGGCAAAGGATCCGTGGTAGTCCATACCGAATTCGTTGTAGCGATCAAAGGTGCGCCTGAACTGCGCCAGCGCAGTAGCACCGGACTGTGGCAAGGCTGGTGAGAAGCCAACATGGGCACCGCGCCCGCCATGCCAGGAGGCATTTTGTAATGGAAAGGTAATCGGGACTCCCGCATGCGGCTGCAGCTCTCTGGGATCGCCCTCTCGCCAGATACCCTGTTTCATCTCATAGGACGTCCTGGTGGCAAAAATACTTTTGACCTTTTCCGCCATGGCCGTGGTCACCTCTTCATGACCGTAAAAGCGCAGATTGATACTCCACCAGCCGAGCCCGAACTGTGCCCTGATGGCATCGATAACACTGTCAGGCAAGGCTCCGGGACCATCGTACCAGTCAGTCCTGTTGGTAAGCACAGCGGCCGCTCTTAACCAGTTGCCGATGGAAGGAGACTGCTGAAGTAATCCGGAACGACGCATGGGCGCCAGGGTATCAATAGCCCAGCCCAGGTCATCAGCCTTGTCCAGCTCCATGTCGAGGTTAACGATAGTTTCCGGTTTTGGCATCAGCCACATGCCGGCCTTGGTGACGATGCCAAAGTTGGATTGTATAAACATCTGATCCCAGCCCGGGCCAAAACCATAGGGATGCATATTCCAGCTCGGGGAGTCTGCCATGGCTCCCATGCCTGTGCGCACAAGATCGCCATCCGGCAACACCACTTCCAACCCGCACAGCCGCGCCGCATGATCACCATAGGGGGTATAACCAACACCACGGTCAAGGGCATTGCCTACCACCGAACCCCAGGCATTGCCCGGAGGTGATATCCAGTAGGGAATATCATTTTCTTCCACATAGTCAAACAGATCATAGAATCCCACCCCCGGTTCCAGCAGAACTGTGCCATTCTCAAGATCCATCTTTATTTTTTTCATGCGGGACATATCCAGCACTATGGAGCCCGACATCACTGGCGCGGCACTGCCATAGCCAAAGTTCTTACCCCGACTGATAGGCCACAGAGGAATTTTGAATTCGTTGGCAATACGTACAATGGCCTGCACGTCTTCTGTGGTCCGGGGAGCCACGGCTGCGCCGCCTACATGGGCTGCCTGATCAAAGCCAAAATGATCCAGATAGGTATCGCGATCCTGATCAGTAGCAAATACCCAGTCTTCACCAACCACAGAGCGAAAATCCTGCAGAGCGCGGTCGAAAGATCTGGCATTTACACCGGGCGGAAGTACAAGTTGCATAAAGCGGACTCCTAAACGTATTTACCTTTGCATGCAGGGAATTGCTAATTTTTCGCTGGTTTTAATTATCAGGTTATTTTTATTATCAAGTTGAACGGGGAAGAATAAACACACCGGTCAACAAAGTCTATTTAGCCACCTATGTCTTGTTCTGATTCGAATGGGCATCAGGACCTGCGAGCCTGTTAAGCCCCGGGGTGAAAAACACGAACTACTAATCTGTTGCCACCAGAACCACATCAGGATTTATTGCCCGAGATGGGGAAATAGCGATGTCTTGCGTTTGTTATCTATCATATTTCAGTGGCTTGGGCTTATTTTGCACAACTGTGAAACCCTTGTGATTTTATTTTTCAAACCTACCATTTTTCATCTGGAATAGTACACTTGTGCCCAAATAAAGAATAAATATTCAGGGAGTGGCACATGGGGATTTCAGTTTCGTTTGCAAGGCAAATGAGTATTTTATTGGTCGGACTGCTGAGCACCCACCTGGCTCTGGCAGGGGGAGAAGCCGGAATTATCAGTCTGCGCGATCAGGGACATTTTTATGTGGGCGGAAAAAATACTCCACCGGCAGAAAATGGTTCGGTGCAGGTTTATAACCAGATGTATGTTGGTTACCAGTTGCCTGCAAACAATACCCACAAGTACCCCCTTATTCTCGTTCATGGCGGCGGCGGTCAGGCGTCTGACTGGTTCAGCACCCCTGATGGACGCGACGGTTGGCGTGATTATTTTCTTGCTGCCGGTTTTGATGTCTATTGGGTTGATCGTCCCGGTTATGGTCGCTCTCCAACGAATATCCGCTATGGCGAGCTATCGGAAAGTGCCAACTCAAGTATTATCAATTTCCTGGCTCGCTCCGAACACTGGCCTGGTGATTCGCAGGACCCCGATGACCCTGCCATTGTGGAATGGCTTTCAAGCTCACCACCGGGACCTTACGCTGGCGATTCTGTAGCTGCAGCCGATATCAGTGAATTACTGGAACGTATTGGACCAGCGATTCTTGTTACCCATTCCGCCGGTGCCGCCAGCGGCTGGTTGGCCACAGACCTGAATGCTGACAAGGTAGCCGGTGTCATCGCCTTTGAACCCGGTGCCAGCAATATGACCAGTAGCATTCGTGAAGGACTGACTTTTTTACCCGCCCTGCCTGGCGATTTCGAACCATATAAAGATGCAGAAGGCTGCGAAATGCAGCCCCCGAACAGTCCTTCCAGGCTTGCTAATTTCGCAGAGGTTCCTGTTCACCTGGTAGGCTCGGAACTGGGTTTGATTGCGGGACTTCCCTGCGCTGTCAAGGTTTTTGAACAGGCGGGTGTTAATGTTGATTACACCTATCTGCCAGATCTCGGCTTTTTGGGTAATGGACATTTCATGATGGCTGAAAAAAATAATGGTGAACTTGCCCGGATATTTATTGATCTGGCCGCGAGTATTCCCTGATTTTTTTTTCGAACTGAAATTATTACTGTAAATTATTTATTCTTCGCTATTTCTTTGCCGGTATTAGCGGGACGCAATAAAGAACCATGACAGCGGAGTTGGCAGACAGATGCACAAACTTTTCGGCAGAGCAGATACTGAACTGAAATTAAAAGCAGGCTGCATTGCTGTGACCTTCCTGCTGCTAAGTGCAAGCTATTCTCTTGTGCAGGCTGATCATGCCGGTGAAGGCGCTGCAGATACCGCGATGACCCGTCTGAATAGTGAAATGGTCGCTGCTGCCAATGCGTTGTTGGACACCGTCGCCGATGGGCCAGGCGGTATAGAAAACGCTGTTGGCTACAACAGGCAGGAACTGCTTCACCTGGACATGGAAGATGAAGCCCGCAAGAACTACGTTTACTGGCCCTATTTGCGCAAAGGGCTTCCTCTGGACTTTATGTCGGCACAGCAAAAGATACTTACCCATAAACTTCTGCACACGGCCTTAAGTGCCAAGGGTTACCTGACGACTATCCAGGTCATGCAACTGGAAAAAATTCTCTCGGATAATGAAGTCATTGGCTTCCCGCGCGGTCCGGAAAATTACACCCTGGCCATATTCGGCATACCCTCAATGGACAAGCAGTGGGGCTGGCGCTTTGAAGGCCATCATCTGTCGCTTAATTTTGCCGTCGGCAATGGAGAGGTCAGTGTCACGCCCACTTTTTTTGGGGCTTCGCCTGCCGAAATAAGAACCGGCACCCTGGCCGGCTTTCGAAGCCAGGATTATGTACATAATGCGGGTCTCGACCTCATGAATACCTTAACTCAGGCACAGAAAAACATTGCCATAGAAGATGGCAACCCACCCGGTGACATACTTGCAGGCACTCTCAATCGCCCCCGTGAAAGCTGGGAGCAATGGAAATCATTACCCGCTACAGGAATCGCAATCAGCAGCCTGAATGCTCAACAAAAACAACTGGCACAGCACATCATTGATGAAGTCGTCACAGTTTACCGCCCTGAAATATCGCGTTCCTATCTTGCGCAGATAGACGTCAACACGCTGCGCTTTACCTGGCTGGGCAGCACTCAGGAGGGCGCCCCCCATTACTGGCGCCTGGATGGCCCGGATTTCTTTTTCGAATATGATCTGGTGCAGGGTAATGGCAATCATGTCCACACCGTGTGGCGCAGCAAGGAGGGTGACTTTGGTGCAGATCTGCTTATGCAGCATCGCCGGGAAAGCCATTAAATTCCGTCTCCCCGCGTGTGTTCTTTTATCTTGAGCCAGTATGCTGCCGGTGGTTTTTTTGTAAAACAGCTCTATTGTCAGCCCGACTCACATTTTCTGAATTATTTTATGACTGATCCGGTCTTGAAGTGGTACGAGCAACCCTGAAATGTCAGGTAAGGTTATCTTTAACGCTGCAAATTGCTTTAAACTTGCTTTGCCGGTCATTTGTAAAATGCCTCACTGCCCCGATAATAGCTGCAATGCACAGTGGTGAGCACAACTGAAGCACGAGCTTTAAGAACATGCCTGAACGCAGCCTGATTAAAGTCAACCGCCAGGAAAAAATTCTCCCTGCTGGCCGCTATTTGCTGACACTGGGCCTGGTGTTCCAGTGTCTGTTTGTTCCTGAAAAAGGCTTTAGCCAAAACAATGCCCGACTTGATCAGCTGATTTTTGACCCGGTTGCACTGGATCCCCAAACGCGACAGGAAATATACACTCCCCTTCCAGCGCATCATTTACCCGGACTGGAAACCACCAACAGGCTTTCAACTCACAATGAAGAGGACCCACAACAAAGCTTTGAACCTGCCTCAACATCCATTCCTGCGATCACCTTCAATATCGAACAATATGAGGAGCAGTTGGATGCAATAGAAGGCGATGCCGGTCCCTTTGCCACAGATTTATATGAAACCCTGCTGGATCTGGGTAATCAATATCAGCAACTGGGAGATCATGAAACGGCCATTGAAACCTTTGAACGCGCCGAATATGTCAGCCGTATCAACCATGGCCTGTTTCATCCGGAGCAAGTGGCCAGTATTGAGGGTTTAATCGAAAGCTATATGGCCATTGGTGATCTTGGCAATGCCAATGCGAAACAGCGTTACCTGATTTACCTGAGTGAGCAGTATTTCGGTGAAAACAATCTCAATGCCTTGCCTTCCATTATTGAACTTGCCGATCAGAACATGGCTAATTTTGAACGGGTAATGAATATGCCGATTCAACCTACTATCAGCTTTAGCAGCTCAGTGGGCGCGGGTTCAGCTAGTTCACGCCAGCCTACCCCACGGCAGATGGCGTTTGGCAGCCTTTACCAGGCTCAGCAAAACTACGTTCGTGCAATTTCGACCTTAATGCAGAACAAGCAATATTTTGATCCGGTCCTGCTTGATCTTGAATATCGCTATATAGAAACCCTGTTTCTGCAAGCCTATCGCTCAGCCATTATTCAAGAACCGGATTATTACCTTAGCGAAAAAGCTTCGCGCACCGGTTCACGTATCAGAAATAATAACAGGCGCAATTCTGTAAGTTATCTGCGCGGAGTATATGCTTTTGAACGTATGCTGATTTATGTGCGCAATAATCCCCAGGCGGACCCCCTTATTCTGGTGAATACGCTGATGAATTATGGCGACTGGAATTTGATGTTTGGACGCACCAGAACCGCAGTGGAAAAATACACCGAAGCCAGCCAGGAAGCACACAAACGTAATATACCGGCACAGGAAATTGAAAATGTTTTTCGCCCCACGATGCATGTGCATCTGCCGGTGCTCACAGCCAAACCCAACTCGCGGGATAAATTTGGCATCCCTGCTAATGAAATACTTGCCCATGAAGGCTATATTGATATTGCCTTCACGGTTTCGCGTTACGGACGTGCCGGTAGCATAACCACAATGGATAAATCAGAAAATGTAACCAAAAATATTGAACGCCGCCTGAAAAAGTACCTGCGCAACTCGCCTTTTCGTCCACGCCTGCAAAAAGATGGTTCTGTTGATTCAGAACGCGTGACTGTACGTTATTATTTCGGCTATGCGAATAATCAGAATATTTAGGCTCAGGACACGTCTTCGTAAGGCAAGCCCACATACTGTTCAGCAATTACCGTTTGTCCTGCCTCGGTACCGGTATAAAAATCCAGTTGCGAATTCATGATTTTACGATCAATTTCATCGCCAAAATTATGCAGCATACTGGTCATCCACCAGGAAAAGCGTTCCGCATGCCAGATTCTGCGCAAACATAATTCAGAGTACTGCTCCACTGCCTGGGGTTTGTTTTCCTTGAATACCTTGAGCAAGATTCGATAAAGATAATTTACATCACTGCTGGCCAGGTTGAGACCTTTCGCCCCGGTCGGTGGAACGATATGCGCAGCATCACCTACCAGGAACAGACGACCATATTGCATCGGTTCACAAACAAAGCTGCGCAGCGGCGCAATACTTTTTTCCAGGGCAGGACCGGTAACAAGATCACCCCTAACCTCTTCTGGCAGCCTGCGGCTTAATTCATTCCAGAAGCGATCATCTGACCAGTCTTCAATTTTTTCATCAAGACTGACATCAACATAGTGCCTGCTGCGAACCTCTGAGCGCATGCTGCACAGAAAGAATCCACGCTCACTGATGCCATAGATAAGTTCATCTGAAATGGGGGGCGTATCTGATAGCATGCCAAGCCAGCCAAACGGATACACTTTTTCATACTCTGTTCTAACTGTCTCCGGAATGGTCTTGCGACTGACGCCATGAAAGCCATCGCAGCCAGCAACATAGTGGCAGTCGATACGCTCCTGATTACCATCTTTCTCATAGAGCACATAAGGAGCATCACTTTTCACATCACAAATCCGGACATTTTCCACGCCATAAACAGCCGGTGCACCATTGGCGTTTCGCGCGTCCATGAGATCTGCGGTGATCTCTGTCTGCCCATAGACCACCACCTGCCGGCCTCCGGAATACTTGTGTAAATCTATGCGGCGAATCTCGCCATTAAAGGCGATTTTTACTCCACCATGGGGAAGTCCTTCGCGATCCATCCGCTCTGCGACTCCTGCTTCCCTGACCATGCTGACAAAACCTTCTTCAAGCACACCGGCACGAATCCGGCCCAGCACATAATCCGGGGTAGCCCGTTCAAGAATAATGTTGTCTATTCCTGCATTGTGCAAAAGCTGTCCCAACAAAAGTCCGGATGGTCCGGCACCTACAATCACTACCTGGGTTTTCATGGTTATCTGGATACCTGTGTTTTATATAGTTAATCTGGAAAGCCTGTGCCCTGCGTTATTCTGCCTGCTACTCAGATTGCATGGCAGCCAGTCGTTGTTCTTCAAGGCGAAGATTCATGGCCTGTTCGTTAATGGCTATTTCGTATAGATACCCTTCAGGGTCAATAAAAGGATTCACGCTCTGGCCAATCAAAGGATATTTTTCTTCCAGTTTGTACATGGAAGGGTGAGATCCCAGCGGTATATCCGCAGCCAGAGCCCGGAGTGCGGCGTAGCTCGATCTATATTTATCAACGATATCCGGACGTTCAGGATTATTCCAAAGCTGGTAATAGGGATTCACCCCGACACTGCAAATAATGACTACTTTGTAATCCTGCCCTGCATCAGTCACTGTCAGTTCCCAGGACGTACAGCCATCGCTATGACCCGGGGTTAAATGCGCAGTCAGCACCTCATCACCGAGATTGATTGTATCTCCGCCAATAATGACTTTGTCTATGGGATGGGCTTTGCCTCCTGGCCGCATATGGGCGAGCCCCGGTACCTGCTCTGCAACAGCAATAACGTTTGCGCCACTGAGCGCTTTAGCCCGGGCATCCCCTTCCATATGATCGCTATGTTCATGACTGCCAATAATGATTTCGATATCCTCAAAATCAAAACCCAGTTGTTCAACAGAGTGTTTAATGGTCGGGACAGTTCGCTCAAAATCGGAATTCACCAGTATGTGACCTGCGTCCGTAGTAATCAGGAATGACGCCAGTGACTGCGTACCTACATAATAAATATTATCGATTATTCTATGGGGTGGGAATTGAGCATCCAGTTGCCCTTCCGAGCCGATATTACGACGAAAAAGCTCGTCAGGCATGAGAAGAGGCAAACTTTCCTGGGCAAAGACACAGGTGGTGAGAAAGGCACTGGCCAGTGAGACTGAAACCGCCAATAAAAAAGATTTGCAGTGATTAATCATTATTTCTGCTTTTTCTGACACGCTGCCCCCTGAATTATTGAAGAAGTATAACAATGACCACTGGTAGCGCAAATACAGAAATATTGCTGAAGAACAACATCACTGACGAGCAAAAAAACCACTGAATGGTTTGATAGTGACTACATAATAATGCTGGCAAAGACGCTCTTTTTTTGAACGGTGCTTAAACGGTGCGCGTTATTAATCTGCCTTTGCTAATGCAGCAAGGGTAAATAGCGCCTGCCTATGGCATCCCACCCCAGTGAGTCCACGAACAGTGTGGCCTGTTCAACCAGCTTATTGGCTTCTTCCGGGTTCAATAATAACCTTTCAATTGCATCAGCGATGGCATCAAAGTCATCTATGATCAAGGCTTCTTTGCCATTTTCCACCGGGATTCCCTCTATGCCCTTTGCCGTGCTGATAACCGGCACGCCGGCAGCAAAATAATCCAGAATTTTCATACGCGTACCACCGCCATCCTGGAGAGGGACAACGGCCAGATCTGCTGCAGGAATAACCTCGGCAAGATTGTCGACACTGCCGGCAAAAATAATGTTCGGATGAAGTGGAAAATCAGGCGGCTTGCTACCAATGGCCAGTACGGTGACATGGATATTACGCTGTTCAAGACGCGGCAGAATTTCGCTGGCCATGACCTGCATTGATTCCAGATTGGGAGAGTAGCTATAGGTGCCATGATAAACCAGCACCGGAGCCTTCCAGGGCAGACGATAGCGTTCGCGTATATTTATCGGTGTAGTGGTACGAAAAGCCTGCAGATCAACGCCGTGCGGGATGGTATGAATTTTTTCCGGATCAATGCCATCGGCAATCATCCTGTTCCTGTCATTTTCTGACACTGCAATAATATTATCAGCCTCGTGACACATGGCCAGTTCCAGATTCTTCAGTGTCTGTACATTTTTGGCTGTAATGTCCGGCACCTGATTACGGATACGTTCGTATTCCACATTATGCTGAACCAGCAGAATTTTTCCTTCAAACAACGAGCGGGCAAAACGACAGGGACGAACATAGGCCGGAAATTCTGCCTGATAGGCGCCAATGGGTTTGCGACTGGTAAGATAAATTGCCCTGACGATATAACTCATGTCAGTTACCGGCATGTAGAGAAAGCTGTTGCTATAGGGAAATCCCAGTTTCAGCAATTTCATAAAGGCGACACTTCTGGGCTGACACATGAATCGCAGGAAGAAAGGATAACGATGTCTTTTCATCTCCCCGTTAATGAACTGAAAATACTCTATTCTGCTGTCAGTCATTAACCAGACATCCCTGCCGGTTCGGGATAGCGCTTCCGCAGTCCTGATAATTTTCACTGCGGCACCATGGTCAACCGGAAACAGGTCGGCACGGGTCACCATCAGCACATCAGGCGTAGAGTCGGGTCGCCTGGGACAGAAATAACGTTTGAAAATACTGCCCAGAATAATCTTCAGATTGGAGCTACCCTGCTCCTCGAAGTCTTCAATTGCCTGTTCGGATTCTGTATCAATGCCTTCCGATTCAACAATGGCGGGTTCGGCAAAAGGCTCATCATCCAGAGCAAAACGCTTGCTTTTTAACGGTGCAGAAAGATAGTCAAGCAACGGCTGGCAGGCCTGCTGATAATTCAATCGTTCTGCCTTGAGCTTTTCCACACCAGCTTTTTTAGCGTCCAATAATCCGGGCTCGTGAAACAGCTTGCCAACCAGTGCTTCAAGCTCAGGAGGATTATCAATGATCCAGCCTGCGTCATACTGTTTTATCAGGCCAGCCAGTGGAATCCAGCTGTTGATAATAATGGGTAAACCACTTTCCAGGTATTCCATGGCACGGTAAGAATGGCTGAACTCCCGCTCCGGGTTGCGCTCGCCCAGCTCCAGGCCAATGTGGCATTGCTGAAGCTTCGCCTGCATATCTGCGTAGCCCAGCAACAAGGATTGCACATGTTGATTGCTTCCCCCTTTTTCCTGAGGCTCCTGTGTGACCAGGCCCGGATAAATACCGGTGTACTCTGCAAATACCAGGTCCTGGTTTTGCCCTGTGAGTTTCTCCAGAGTATCCCGGTAATTGGAAAAATTACGCCATGGCCAGTCAACACCGGCATTTACGAGTGTTAATGGCGACAGCGAAGTTACAAGCGGTGACAGTAATGATCGGGTGGCGATGGGTACAATGGAAATGGGAATCTGTTTGCGGCAGTCAATGCCTGCCTGTAATAACAGCGGCAACAAAAGATCTGCCTGGCGTTGGTTGCCCGCCAGTACATGATCAACTTTTGACAGATGCTGGATAATTGTCCTGGCTTGTTGCGGAACACTGTGAGGCTTCTGAAACATTATCTCCAGCAGACGCGGGGCAATAAAATCAAGTACCACGGGAGTATCAGATACCGGCACGTGCTCCAGCAGATACCAGTAGGCCACAATAATAGAATCGAATTCTTCCCGGGATATGAAACTGTGTAATTGTTCCGCAGATTTGTAGCTGCTCGACAGTTGTTGTGTTTCAGCGCTCTGGCTAACAGTACTTTCTTGATGCGTACTGTCAGCGCTGGCATCCTCTGCGTCAGGCTTGAAGGCAAGCTGACAGACCTGATGGCCTGCTTTCTCCAAAACTTCACGTATCCCCTGCGCCCTGACCTGATTTCCAGTGGCGACTTTGCTGGTATCCAGAGGGGGCTCGAGGGTTAAATAGAGTAACTTCATTGAAAACGCCGCCTGAAAACAAGCGGGCATGATGCTGTTCTGGCAATTCACTGTCAAGGGACAAAGCCGGATTCTCAGACCGGGAAAATTCAGCAGTATGCCTGCAGGCTTCCTGCCTCTATAATCCCTCCATGTTATCCCTCTTTGACCTGATACTGATCTTCCTTTTGATCGGTGTAATCTATTACTGGTGGCGCAGTAGTGAGCAACATGCCGTAGCACTTTCTTCTGCCAGGAAATACTGTCAGCAGAGAGACATCCAGTTGCTGGACGACACCCTGGCTTTCAATAAATACGCCTTCACCAAAGCCGCTAACAATCGCAAATACCTGTCACGCATCTATGTATTTGATTTCTGCCAGGACGGCCAGGACCGACACAAAGGCGAAATAGTCCTGAGCGGATATTCTGTGATTCGCGTGATGCTGGAAACAGAGCAACTTGAAATCACGCAGTACTGACTAGTTGCAAGTTACAAGTTACAAGTTACAAGTTACAAGTAGGCGACCCAAGGTCGCCATGTCGGATGCGTCCCTGCGGTCCTTATCCGACCTACAAAACCATTAAAGCCTGAGAGGGGGGTTGCTTGCCTCTTGTCTCTTGCCTATTTGTCTATTTGTCTCCTATCCCCCGCCGTCTCCGGGCACCGCCCACCTTTATCCTTTATCTTTTTATCCTTTTTCTTTTATTCCCACGCTTCCTCTTGCGACTCGCGTCTCCCCCTGTTATAGTAATGCCCTTCCTAAGGGGTGGCTTCGCAGCCTGAGATCAAACCCTTTGAACCTGACCCGGTTAATACTGGCGGAGGGATAGGTAGCAGCAAACATCAACCTGTTTGTTTCTTTTTCTATTTTTTCCTGCGCCATTTTTCCAGTTTTCTCCGGGTCGTGATTTGCTAATTATCCCGGAGTGATGATGTTTTTAAATCGACAAGCACTGGCATTTTTTCCCTGCTTTATTTTCCCAATGGCTTCACTGGCGCAACCTGCGCTGGAAGAAATCGTGGTCACTGCAGATTACCGACTTAATCTGGTTGATGACATCCCCGCCAGTATTACCGTTATTGATGCAGACACCATGTCGCGAAGAAATGCGCAGCACCTTGAAGACATCCTGCTCAATGCACCCAATGTAAATTTTGCCTCCGGTGGGTCACGTGCCCGCTTTATCCAGATACGCGGAATCGGTGAACGTGGCCAGTTTTCCGAACCCCTCAACTCCTCGGTTGGCATGCTCATTGATGGTGTCGATTTTTCAGGTATTGGAAACGCGGCGATGCTTTATGACATGGAACAGGTAGAGATCTTGTTAGGGCCCCAGGGCACCCGGTACGGCTCCAATGCCCTGGCAGGATTAATTAACCTGCAAACCCGCGCCCCCACCAGTGAGTTCAGCGCAGGAATGCAGTTGCAGGGAGCCAATGCCGGGGAACAGGGACTGGCAGGATATATATCCGGTCCTGCAACTGATGACCTTTTCTATCGCTTGTCTGTACAACAGCTGGATAGTGACGGGTTTAGCCAGAACCTGTTCCTGAACCGCCCTACCAATGAGCGCGAAGAAACCACACTCAGAGCGAAGTTCCGCTGGTTGATGACGGACACCGAGCAACTGGACTTCACTACCGCCATGATTGACCTTGATAATGGCTATGATGCCTTTTCACTGGATAATACAAGAGACACCCTGTCTGACGAACCCGGTTTTGACCGGCAGGATTCCAAGCTGGCCAGTATTAATTTCTCCAGTAGCCGTTTTGATAATTTCTCTCTTGAAATCATCGGTGGTTATGCCCTGTCAGATATTGCCTATGGTTATGATGAAGACTGGGTCTATGCCGGTTTCCATCCATTTGAATACTCGTCTACTGACCAGTACTTTCGTGACCGTGAAACAGTGAGTGGTGAAATACGCCTGTTGTCATCAGAGTCCGGCGCCTTATTGGATGGCAGGACACAATGGGTTGCTGGTATTTATTCCCTGCATCAGGATGTCGATCTTGACCGCAATTACTCTTTCCTTGATGACATTTATTCCAGCCGTTTCATTATCGATCGCCTGGCTGTTTATGCAGAAACCAACACTGCTCTTTCTGACAACTGGTCACTGGATATCGGATTGCGCGGTGAACGTTTCAGTGCTGAATTCATGGACACCAATGGCCTGTTATTTTCCCCTGATGACAATCTGTTTGGCGGCAAATTTAGCCTGAACTACCAACTGCCGGGTGATGGCCTGGCTTATGTGAGTGCCTCTCGTGGATACAAAAGTGGCGGATTTAATACCGATGGCAGTCTGGATGCAGACCTGCGTGAATTTGATTCAGAAGCCCTGTGGAATTATGAGGCCGGCCTCAAAAAATCCTTTCTGGAAAATCGACTGAATTTAAGGTTCGCACTTTTCTACATGGATCGAACAGATGTTCAGATCAGCAGTTCCACTGTAAGAATGCGCGTTGATGGCAGTTCAGAATTTATAGACTTCATTGGCAATGCCGCCGCAGGAACCAATCGCGGCGCTGAACTTGACCTGCAATGGTTAGCAGCTGATTCCCTTACCTTTTATGGCTCACTCGGCTTACTGGATTCACGTTATGAAAATTTCATTAATTCAGCCGGCGCCAACCTTGACGGTCGCGAACAGGCGCATGCACCGGGCTACCAGTTTACTCTCGGTTCAAGATTTGAAATCAGTCCTGCCCTGTCAGTGGATATTAATCTTCAAGGGCGTGACAGCTTCTACTTTTCGGACAGCCATAATGAACAGTCCGGCGACTATGTACTGATTAATGCCAGTGTGCGTTATAGCCTGGACAAGCTGAGCCTGAATCTGTGGGCAAGAAATCTTGCTGATGAAGATTATCTGGTGCGCGGCTTTTATTTTGGTAATGACCCCAGAGACAACTACACTGCCAAAGGCTATACACAACTGGGTGAACCGGCGCGCTACGGCCTGACTCTTAATTTTGATTTCTAGCCTGCACTTTGACGCAGTATTGATTGGAACAGCAAGTTGTTTGCAAACACGGAGAATGTTGGGGATTGGGGTTGTGGGATGTGGGTTGTGGGTTGTGGGATAAAAGCTTGCTGCGCTGACGATCAGACGCAGCAACTGTTTTTTTGAACGAACTGAGTTATCCGGATTACTGCTGTTCAGTCTGGACAAGAGTGCAGGTTAAAGAACCTTGGCAATGCTTTGGGCCAGGTAATCAATATTGGCCTTATTAATACCGGCCACATTGATGCGCGATGAACCCACCAGATAAATACTGTAGTCATTAACCAGAGTCGCGACCTTTTCCTTTGACAATCCCAGGAAAGAAAACAGGCCTTTTTCATTCTGAATGAATGAAAAATCTTTCTCTACGCCAATTTCCTTCAGCTTCTCTACCAGCATGCGTCGCAAACCATTGATACGGTCACGCATTTCGGTGAGCTCATCATTCCATACCCTGGTCAGCTCAGCATCATCCAGAATCATGGCGACCAGAAAAGCCCCATGGGCTGGCGGTACAGAATAAATTTCACGTGCTGTGGCCACTACCTGAGAGGCAACGGCCCGGCTTGTTTCACTGTTTTCAGTGATGATAGTGACTGCGCCAACACGATCACGGTATAGACCAAAGTTTTTCGAATAGGAGCTGGCGATAATCAGCTCTGGCAGTTTTTCTGCCATCAGACGCATGCCGTAGGCATCTTCGTCCAGACCATCACCCAAGCCCTGGTAGGCCACATCAATAAATGGCGTAAAACCGTTTTTCAGGGAAAGGTCGGTCACAGCCTGCCATTGCTCAGCGTTCAGATCAGCACCACAAGGATTATGACAACAGCCATGTAAAAGAACCAGATCGCCCTTGGTGGCTCTCTGCAAGGAGTCCATCATGGCATCAAAGTCCAGACTATGGGTTGCATAGTTATAGTAGGGATACAACTCAAGAGTCAGACCGCTGGATGAAAGCAACGGTACGTGATTGGCCCAGCTTGGATCACTGACATATATCTTGCTGCCAGGAGCATTGTTATTAATAAATTCTGCAGCCAGGCGCAATGAGCCGGAACCACCGGGGGCAAGCGTACAATTACTGCGACCATCCCGCAGCACCGGGTGAGCGTTACCGAGTAATAATTCGCTGGTGTATTTTAAATAAAGTTCAGGGCCCGCTTGCGCGATATAGGCCTTGGAATCTTCATCATCACATTTTTGACGTTCAGCAGTTTTCACTGCTTTCATGACTGGACAGTTTCCACTCTCATCCTTATAGACGCCAACACCCAGATCAATCTTGTCGGGATTGGTATCTTTTTTGTAGGCTGCAGACAGTCCGAGAATGGGATCAGGTGGTCGTGCTTCAATTGATTCAAACATAGCAATGCCCGTGGGTAAAAATGTGAATATGGAATATAAAAACGGGCAGATTATATCAGGAAGTATTTTGCCATGCTTTGAAAAAAGACAGGAAAAAACCAGGGGGCCTGTGAACAGTTATGAACAGCTTCAGGCTTACAGAGTATTTCGTGATCAAGGCGCGTTGTCGAAGGCATGTCGAGAACCTGTCGAGAAGACGCAACGCGGAGCACGGAATACTCTGCAAGCCCCGCAGGGCGAGGTCAGGAGCACATACTCGCGGCCTAGCAATCCTCGCAAGGGACAACCAGCCCTGCCCTGAGACTTGCGCCTTGCGAATGCATGCGCCTGATCACGCTGAAACTATTCATAACTGTTCAGAGGTTCCCTCAATAGCACCGAGTTTTTTCAATTCACCGGCTATAGTTCCGGCTATTTCTGTATAGCCTGCTTCATTGGGATGCACTGTATCGGATTTCAGGGCCGGTTTTGAGAGTACATCGGCAATCAGATCAGGTATAAGTTCAACCCCTGTGTCTCGGGCGACGTTCTCATAGACTTCGTTTCCACTGAGAAAAATACCCGGACTTGGCACTCCCAGCAGCAGGACCTGAATACCTCGCTGCTGCGCCATGCTGATCATGGCTTTGAGATTATCTTCAAGTTGGACTACTGGTCTTTTGCGCAGCAAATCATTACCACCGTGGCAAAGGATTAACAGCTCAGGCCGATACTGCTCCAGCAAGGCGGCTAGCCGCTGACGACCAGCATTGCTTTCTTCGCCAGATATACCGGCGTTTATCACACTGCGATTAATAAGGCGGGAGAGTTGCGCAGGATAACTGCCCTGCTCGGAGGCACCATTACCCGCCGTGAGACTGTCACCAAAGGCAAGAATTGTGGCGCTGCCGGACAGAGGCTGCAGAGGAGGCTCGCTGCTGCAGGCAATGAGAAAGACCAGTGCATGGAAGAAGAACAAACACTTCAGCAAAGTGGTTCTGAACTCAATTGTCGGCTTTTTCATATTGGAGCAATCCTTTGGCTTCATGGTAGTTCAGGGAATTAATCCCCGAGAGTTCCATGGAAAGCCCCAGCGATTTACCCAGAATATAAGCCAGTATCCGGCTATTGTAACCAAGCGCTTCTTCAAAAACCGGTAGTACATCAGCAAGCGACTCTGCATTCTCAAGCGTCAGCTGCAACTTTTCCTGCTCGCGCTCAATATGCTGCATGAAAACCTCATCATTAGCCATGGCAGGGGCCAGAGCCATGGACCAGGTTCTGTCGTCATGTAATACACATTCGCCGATATAACGCCCCCTGTATGGCGTATGCCATTCATCCGGACTCACCATTAGGAGTTTATAGCGGCCATCAGTCTGATAAAGATAATAGCGCCTGCCAGGCAGCGGATTAAAGCGGATGTCGCTTTTCAGCACAAACATGGAAGTGAACAGTTCCATCTGTACCTGGTCTATTTTTTTCGGGGGTAACAGGCGATCAAGACGATGCCTGTCCAGCCCCTGCAGTATCGGGACCAGACCTTTACCTTGTGGGTTGGGATTTTCAGGCATGAGTGAAATTATACTTTATCTGTTTCAGTAATTCGTAATGGGCAACAGTGTTAGTTGCATGTTGTACGTAAGGATTCCCCTTCTGTATCATGCATCGAGTTGTCTACAGGGGGTAACCATGGATCCACAGGTTCTATTTCAGACCATTATCATTCCTTTTGGCCTTTTCCTCATCATGATGGGTCTTGGGCTGACTTTGTCTATAGACGATATTCTGCGCGTCATAATTATGCCCAAGGCGGTGCTGATCGGGCTGACTGGCCAGTTAATACTGTTACCTGCAGTTGCTTTTTTACTGGCTTTTTCCCTCAATACTGCACCGGTTATTGCCATCGGCCTGGTCTTGCTCTCGGCCTGCCCCGGGGGAATTACCTCCAATGCCTATGTCTTTGCCAGTCGCGGAGACATCGCCCTCTCCGTCACGCTGACCACCATAGCCAGCCTGTTTACCGTTTTCACCATGCCGCTGATTGTCTGGATAGGACTCACTGTCTTTGCAGATAGCAGTGATATCGTGGATGTGCCGGTCAGTGGCATGATGCGAAGCCTGGCACAGCTCACTATTCTGCCAATCATTATTGGCATGGTGATTCGTAAATTCAAACCGGACTTCGCTGTAAAAATGGTAGAACCCGTTCGCAAAATGGCCATTGCCATTTTGATTATGGTGATCATTACCAACACCTGGTTCAGTATTGAGACTCTGAAACTGTATATTGTTCAGGCCGGTATTGCTGCGTTATTGTTAAATGTGATCTGCATGTCCATGGGCTATGGCATGTCAAAACTGGCCAGGCTCAATACCGACCAGACAATTTCAATAACTTATGAAGTAGGCCTGCAAAATCTGTCCCTGGCCCTGGTACTTGCCAACACCATCCTCGGCATGCCCGATTATGCCGCAGTGACCTTGATTTATGGATTCTTTATGAAATTTACTGCACTGAGTTTTATGGCTTATGCTAAGAAGTTAAAAGGTATTGCGGAAACCGGAAAGGAGGCTGCTCCGGCTTAAAAGTCTAAAAAGGTAGGATAAAAAAAAAGAGAAAGGAAAAAGGAAAAAGGATAAAGGATAAAGGTGACCAGTGAAGCCTGAAATAGTGGTTGCTTGTCTCTTGTCTCTTGTCTCTTGTCTCTTGCGTCTTATTTTCCCTGCCGCCTCCCTGCACCGCCCATCTTTATCCTTTTTCTTTTATCTTGCCTCTTGAGGCTATTCCAGCCCCTCATTCATTTCTTTAACTTTCTGTTTAAGCTCTTCCTTGTAAACAGAAAGCCTGGCTGCCACCTCTTCATCAAACGCGCCGATTATTTCTGCCGCCAGTATGCCGGCATTTTTGGCACCGTTAAGTGCCACCGTCGCTACCGGCACACCATTGGGCATTTGCAGAATGGACAAGACCGAATCCCAGCCATCAATTGAATTGCTGGATTTGATAGGTACCCCGATGACCGGCAATGTTGTCAGCGAAGCAACCATGCCTGGTAAATGCGCGGCGCCACCGGCCCCTGCGATAATCACACGCAAGCCTTTGCCTGCAGCCGATTTCGCATAGTCCACCATTGCTTCCGGTGTTCGATGGGCAGAGACAACGGCAATTTCCGATTCAATACCGAATTGTGTTAATGCATCGGCCGCCTTTTTCATGACGTCCAGGTCGGAGCTGCTGCCCATAATAATGCCAACCTTGTGCTGCTGTGCTGTGCTCATGAAATCACCTTTATCACTTTCTTTACTTCTTCCACTTTACGTTTTAATTCATCTGCATTTTGGTCAACTATGGTGACATGACCCATTTTTCTTTGCGGGCGGGTTTCTTTCTTGCCATATAAAAAGATACTGGCTCCTTCGATGGCCAGTAATGCATCCAGACCTTCGTACTTTGCCGGACCAGTATAGCCTGCTTCACCAAGCAGATTTACCATGGCAGAGGGCAGAATAATATCGGTGGCACCAAGGGGCAAACCGAGAATGGCGCGCAGATGCTGCTCATATTGAGAGGTAATATTGGCATTGATAGTCTGATGCCCACTGTTGTGAGGGCGCGGAGCAACTTCATTGACCAACACGTCACCATCACGTGTAACGAACATTTCAACTGCCAGCAGCCCTACCAGACCCAAACTTTCAATGACCTGGCGGGCGATGCTCTCTGCTTTTTCTTCAATTTGGCGAGACACTTCGCTGGGCGCAAAAAGATAATCCACAAGATTATGTTCCGGATGAAAGACACACTCTACTGCAGGAAAAACTGACACCTCCCCCTTGCTGTTTCTGGCAGCGATTACAGAAATCTCACAGGCGAAATCAACCAGGGTTTCCAGCAATCCGGGCGCATCAAAGCCTTTTTCTATATCCTTTTCGTCTTTTATACGCTGAACACCACCACCATCATAGCCACCAGTACCCAGTTTGTTAAAGGCCGGCAGAAAATCCATATGCTGGCTGATGGCGTCCCGGTCATCCACCAGAACAAAATCTGCGGTCGGAATGCCATGTTCCCGATAAAACATTTTCTGGCGTCGCTTGTCCTTGATGATGTCGATAATGGCGGGTTGTGGATAGACAGTCAGACCTTCTGCTTCCAGCTTCTTCAGAGCTTCCACGTTCACATTTTCAATCTCGATAGTGAGCATATCGACGCTTTTGCCGAAAGCATAAACGGTATCGAAATCGGTTATATCTCCTGACGTAAAAGTACTGGCAAGAAGACTGCAGGGCGCATTGGGGTCCTTATCGAGGACGCAGGAATGAAGATCGAAATTGGTACAGGCCTGAATCAGCATACGACCAAGCTGGCCGCCACCGAGAATACCGAGTTTGAAATCCTGATAGAACGCTTTCATAGGGTCTCTAAGAGAGTCTTTTCTTGACGAAAGCGGCGCATCATATCATCCCGCGCACTGGAAGAAAACAACTAAAAGTCATTGATTCTATTGCATTTTATGGGGTTATTTCAGGAAGCTCGGCAAGTTCAATGCGAAACAGGTCTCGCTGCTCATTGCTTAGCAACAGGGTATTGTCATCATCCCAGACAACCGTTTCGACCTGACGCAGTACGGCTGTATCCAGGGGATAGTGCTTTGAGCTTGAGGATAACCAGTGATCGCCCTCTTTCGGTCGATCAAAAAGCCAGAGCGCTTCATAGGAGATAACAGCCAGAGTCTGACCGTCCGGTGACAATTCTGCACCGGTCACAGCCAGCATGTTTTCATTGCTGTCTACCAGCGTGAGCAAATTGTCACGCTCGGTGTAGTCAGTATCAAGGCGATATAAATTAGCCCCCGGTTCCATTCTCAGACCGCTTGGCGTGCGGTGTTTGGTAATAAGATAAAGTTTGCCATCAGCACTGAACAGGGCCTCGCTGTCAAAATGCTTATTGCCTGTACCGGGAAATTCCATTTGTTCCGGATAACTCACCGGTAAATGCTTGATGGCTGCAGACTGGGTCGAGGCGGTCGGATCTATTTCACTCAGCATATAAATACCGAGGTTTCGCCGCATATTAAAATTATTTCCGGTGTCAGCTACATAGATATGATTGTCATCGGCAGTCATCGATTCCCAATCGATATTTTCGCTGTAGAGCACATTAAAGCCCTGCCACTGTTTTTTTCCGGCTTCCTCTTTTTCACCGTAATAGCTAAAACGCGAATAGGTGGGAATGATGTTCTGCCCTTTGCCATTGATAGCGAAAATCTTTGCCTCGGCACCGCTGTCATTAACTACCCAGTAGGTATCCGGATAAGAGCGGCTTTTTACCATACCACTGATTTCACTCAGCGGTGCGGATGTTATTCTGGCAACAATCGTTGGTGCAAAACCTGTCGCTGCCAAGCTATTGGAAACGATAAAGGTTATAGCACCAACAACTGTCAGCAGGAACAAGACATGCCTGTTACGCTTTTCAGACAAGGGCTTCATCAATATGATCTAAACGAATGAATCAGCCTGTTTATGTAACTATACATGCTGCTATTCATGCATTTATTCGTGCAGCTATTCATGCAGCTATTCATGCAGTTCTGCCGCGTCCTCTGCCGGCTCTGCTGCCGGGGCAGGGGCTGGTGCCGGGGCCGCAGGACGACCACCACCAAACGGATTCGGTGGTGCATTCTTTGCCTCGTTGGCCAGGCTCACCACATAGGCGCGCACGGCGTTGGCATCTTCAGGGGTCAGGTAGTCTGCAAATGACACCATTCCGTTGTTCTGTAGTGCACCGTCTATGACGATGGCATTGAACAAGGCCGCATTATTGAGTGCTGCTGCCACTTTGAGGTCAGGGAAAAGGCTGCTTACCCTGCCATTATTACCATGGCAGCTCGCACAATGTTCGTTGTAGTGTGTCTCACCCTGTGCCAGTAATTCCGGACTACCAAAATTTTCCGGGGGATTCAGTTCGGGCGGGGTATAGCTGATCATTTCCGGCAAGGTCGCCGTTCCGCCAATTTTATATACCAGCAGGCGTGCGTAATTCGGTGCCCAGTAGCCACCTCCACGACGGCTCTGCCCTGCCACTACAGCAATATACTGCTCACCATCAACTTCATAACTCGCCGCGCCGCCAACAATGCCGGACTGCGTATCCGTGGTCCAGATCTTTTCCCCGGTATCTGCGCGAAAGGCAGAAAAGGTAGAATCCGAGGTGCCCTGAAACACCAGGTTACCGGCCGTAGTCAGCACGCCAGCGCGGGAGCCGCCCTGTCGCTGCTCCCATACAGGTTCTTTGGCAACCGGGTCCCAGGCCAACAGATAGGAACCTGCCCCTTCCAGTTCCGGTGCCGGGTCCTGTGGCCGTTTGCCAACATTGATCGAGAGCAGTTGATTACCCATCTTGGCACCGGCTTCGGCCACCAGCGGAAAACTGCCGTAATTAGTCGGAATATACATGTACCCGGTATCCGGATTGAATGCCATGGGATGCCAGCTGTGAGCGCCTCCTGCAGAGGGCACGACATGGAAACCACGGTCACCAAAGGCGCCATAATTAGCGTCCGGGTTGATAATAGGTCTGAAATTTTCGTCGAAGCCGAGCATCCAGTTCGCAGTAGGCACAAACAGGTCGGCAGACAGAACTTCACCGGTGGCAACGTCAATTACATAGAAAACACCATTCTTCGGTGCCTGCATTACAACATGTCGCTCAATACCATCAATGACCAGATCTGCAGTCACCAATTGCTGGGTATTGTCAAAATCCCAGCTGTCTTCAGGTGTTGCCTGGTAATGCCAGCGATATTCCCCGGTGGACGCATCCAGCGCGACAATAGACGCGGTAAAAAGATTGTCACCGCCACCTGGCGAGCGAATTTCTGCCGGCCAGGGTGCGCCGTTACCAGTACCAATAATGACCTGATCGGTTTCAGGATCATAAGTAATGGCATCCCAGGGGGTTCCGCCGCCACCGGTTTCCCACCAGTCGCCATTCCAGGTTTCTGCCGCCCATTCAAGCTCTGGCTGCTCAAAACCAAGTTCCGGATTACCCGGAACCGCCCACCAGCGCCATAATTCCTCACCGTTGCTGGCATCATAAGCCGCCATATATCCACGCATGTGGAATTCAGAGCCGGCTTCACCGATAAAGATACGGCCATTGGCAATACGTGGCGCGCCGGTAATGGAAAGCTGTTTCTCACGATCAGTTGCCTGGACTTCCCAGGCCAACTCTCCGGTTGCTGCATCAACGGCGACCAGGCGCCCGTCAAGGGTACCCCAGATCACCATGCCATCCCAGGTCGCTACGCCGCGATTGACAATACCGCAGCAAAGATTGACGGCCCATTCACCAGGTACCTTGGGGTCATATTTCCATAATTGCTCGCCACTTTTGGCATCAAAGGCATACACCTTGCTCCAGGGGGCAGAGACAAAAATCCGTCCATCAGCTACTACTGGCGTTGTTTCATAGCTACCACCACGTTCCGCCAGATCACCAAACCAGGCCAGTTCGAGCTGATCAATATTATCGGCTGTTATCTGATCCAGAGGACTGTAGCGTTGTTCACTGTAGTTATTCCCGTATGACGGCCACTGATTCTCATTATCCGCAAGCGATGAAGTCGTTGCGTTGGCCACAGGTGCAGGCGCAGAAGAGGTCATGCCTTCCTGCGCGGTATTTTCCGCAGGCTCACTGCATCCTGCCAGCACGGCAAGTATGGTTAAGCAAATAGAGTTGATGTTAAACAGCTTTCGCATGGATGGGTTCCCCTGAATTGTCGAGCGATATCCTGATTCGACCTGCAATAGTACAGGGCAGAGAACGCCAAGTGCAAACAGTTCATGAGATCAGGCTAATGGTGGAACCACCAAACCTTGCCGGTGATTGGGCTTTGATAACCGGCTTGAAATCACTGGCCTGTTCTGAACAAGGGGACAACTGCTGAGTGCATGGTTTATGTAGTAACAGATTGGATAAGCAGTTTTTTACATAAACAAAAAGACTGCAGAAAGCTGTCTTTGGTAAGCTAATAGCCTATGGATTGATTGTAGATATACACCGACAGCGCCTTGATGGTTGCTGCATTTAATGTCTGTGACCAGGCTGGACAGGATTCTGTTCGGCCATTGGCGATAACATCATAGACTTCATCACGTCCTGACCCAAACAGCCATATATCATCGGATAAATCAGGCCCACCGAAATCTTTATACCCGGTACCATCATCACCGTGGCATTCTGCACATAGCGGACTCAGGCCAGCCACTCTTTGTACCGCATTAGTGTCGTGGTCATCCCCGCTTATGCTGTATACATAATCGACCAGATCATTTAATTGCTGCTCGCTAAAGCCAAGTTCTGAATAAGCGGGCATTTGAGAAAAACGGGTATCCGGGCAGGCACCATAGCGTTTGATTTCATCCGGGCACTGGGTGTTGCGCACACCATATAAAATAGTCTGCATAATTTTAAACACTGCTTCGGACTGCGTCATTTCAAAGCCGGTTACCCCCCAGATCCAGTCATAATCCACCAGATTTGGTACGCCGCTTTGACCGGCAAGATTTTCGCCATGACAGGCCGCACAATGATTAATGACGGCTCCTTTTGCCAGACTTTCCATATGTCCTTTAAGTTCGGCATCCGCGGCGATCATGTCCGGTGAAGCTACCAGCAAAGCCTCATCCAGGTCTCTTTGCGCAAACGCCGCTTGAGAGACAAGAATCAGAAGGAGAGATAAAAGAAAACATCTGCCTGAAGAAATGTTCAGTTGCATGCCTTGCTCCCGAAAAGAACAAATGATGGAGGCGTTAATTTAAGTGATAGACAGACTTTGACAAAGCGCTAACTTTGAAGTGTTTGATTCGCATCAATAGCAGGAAAGAGAATCCTGAAAATAGTTAAACGGACAGGCTATGAAAGAATAGACAGTTACTAATCAGAAGCTTTTTACCCGCTGGATGGACTGGCTGGAAACCACTCACCCAATTTGAGATCAGGCTTTTAATCCCCTGAGCACAAAATCGATATGGGTTTGGGCATAGGCCTCAATATCCAGCGGAGAGTGCGATTCAAACTGCAGACGCCAGATAGCACTTATCATGGCCGGCGCCATCAGTATCTGGGTAAACTCCACAGGAAAATTATCCCTGAATTCACCACTTGCGATACCTTTTCTGATGATGCTTTGAATCAGCTGCTGGTTAGTGCTGACGATTTCCCGAAAAAAGAAATCCGCCATGTCCGGAAAATGGGAAACCTCTCCCATGATCATGGCAAGCAGTTGTGGCATCCTGTCCTGATGCAGACCAAGATACATACGCTGAAAATGAATCGTCAGTAAGTCAGTGGCGCTTCCCTTGAATTCAGCAGCATGGATTTGTGCTGCATCACGCATGGGGAAAAGATTCTTTCTGACCACTTCCTTAAAAAGACTTTCCTTGCTATCGAAATAAAGGTAAATAGTGCCCTTTCCAATGCCTGCCCTGATGGCGACATCATCCAGCTTGGTAGCAGTAAAACCCTGCATGGCGAACTCTTCGAATCCGGCATCGATAATAGTATTGCGGCGAACTTCTTTTTGCAGCTCGCGCTTGCTTGGAACATGAGATACCAGTGCTTGCAAAAGTTAACCTTTAAATATCCCTTGACAATTTGGTCAAAAATTATAAAACTGACTGACCAGTCAGTCAATGAATAATCTTTTGAGCCGGAGGCTCGATGAACTCCTCAGATCATAACGCATTAAAACCCAAAAAACCCCTGTGGTTTTTCGTCAGTATTGCCATTCTTGGACTTGGAGTAGCCAGTTATATTTTGCTCAAGGCACTTAAACCAGTGCCTGAACAGCGAGATCAGGCAGCTCTTGTGCCTCAAGTACAAACCAGTGCTCTCGAATACAGAGCAACACCACTTGTCATTCAGGGCAATGGCATAATCACGCCAAGAGCAGATATCTCACTGTCTTCCCAGGTAAATGGAGAGGTCATTCAGTTGCATGACAACATGGTAAGTGGCGGAGCGTTTAAAAAGGGAGAATTAATGGTGCAGATTGATCCACGCACCTTTGAAGCCAATCTTGCTGAAGCCGAAGCTAACCAGAAAGCCAATCGCAGTAATCTCGACTTTATCAACAAGCAATTAACACGCCTTCAATCCCTGTTTAATGACGGCTTTGTCGGGGAAGAAAGTCTGGATGAGGTTATTAGTCGCAGGGACCAGACCCTGGCTACTATCGCCCGCCAGGAAGCCATTATCCAGATGCGCAAACTGGAACTGGAAAGAACACGAATTACCGCCCCTTTTGATGGCATCGTCTATGAAGAAAGTATCGATCTGGGTGATATCGTATCTCCCGGCCGCGAGCTGGCCCGTTTTTATGCCAGCGATGAACTGGAGGTCATCGTCGCCTTGAACGCAGATGATTCGGTATTTATTCCTGATCTCTGGCAAGAAAATAATACCCAAAAACGAAATGCCTGGGTCAGCGTAAATCATGGTGGGAGAACCTATCAGTGGCCCGGTTATGTTCACCGCGTCGAGTCCGATATCGATCGGGTTACACGAACTGTCGATGTCGTGGTTCGTATTCCATCGCCGTTTAGCCAGGGCGAACTGTTGGGCAACAGGGTTACTGACGTCCCGATTGAAGCCCCTCCTCTGCTCGTTGGCATGTATGCCAACATAGGCATTGAAGGCATGGCTTTACCCGGTCACTTCGTGATTCCGGTCAGTGCGCTGCGCCAGAATAATACTATCTGGACAGCAAGGTCTGAAGGCACCTTGCAGGTCGCACCGGTTGAGTTTGTCCGCCAGGAAGACGATCTGGCTGTATTGATGGCGCCTGATTTAGCCGAAGGCACACCAATTATTATCAGTGATATCGCCCTTATGACAGACGGCATGCGTATCCAGGCAGAACCTGCCAGCTTACCGACCTCCGGCGTCCAGGGAGCAATTCAATAATGAATGGAATAATAGCCTGGATGGCTCGTAATGGTGTCGCTTCCAATCTTCTGATGGTATTTATGTTGGTGGCTGGTGCGACCAGCTTTTTTCAGATCACTGTTAAACTATTTCCGGAGGTCAATCTCGACCAGATCACTATTCGAGTGGTATATCCCGGCGCCTCTCCCACTGAAGTAGAAGAATCCATCATTCGCCGGATTGAAGAAAAGGTGGAAAGTGTCGAGGAAATACAGGATATCACTGCGGTTGCAGCAGAAGGCATGGGCACAGTTACTGTCGAACTGGTCCGTGGCGCCGATACCCAGCTGCGCATGGATGAAATAAAGTCTGAAGTAGATCAGATTGTCACCTTTCCGGTTGATGCAGAAGAACCTCAGGTAAGTCTTCTGAGTAATTCACAGCGGGCCATGCAAGTCGTGGTGGCCGGCAAGACCAGTGAGCGTGAATTAAAAGAACTGGCCAACCGCATTAAAGACGAACTGACTTTCAAGCAGGGTATTTCTATCGTCAATATATCCGGCACCCGTGATTATGAAATCTCCATCGAGGCTTCCAATGATGCCTTGCGCAGCCAGGGCCTGACGCTGACAGATATTTCCACCGCAGTGCGCCAGGAAAGCCTTGAACTGCCCGGCGGTGAGCTGGAAACAGCCAGCGAAGAAATGGTGTTACGAACGCTGGGAAGAAACTACAACCAGCGCGATTTTGAAGAAATTGTTCTGCGTACCGGAGAAAACGGCGGCCGTGTTGTGCTTGGTGATGTGGCAACTGTCATGGATGGCTTTACTGACAATGACCTGGTCAATTTGTATGACGGTATTCCTGCCGCAATGATCAACGTCATGCGTGTTGGTGACGAACAGATTCTGGAAATTGCCGATACCGTTGAGCGCTATCTGGTGGAGGAATTACGCCCCACCCTGCCTGAGGGGGTGTTTGCCGTCGTCGGTAGAAACGAAGCCTCAGTGATCAAGGATAGACTCAGCATTCTGATTGAAAACGGCATCATGGGGCTCATCCTGGTTATTTTAACGCTGACCGTATTTCTTGAATTCAGAGTCGCTGTATGGACCAGTCTGGGCATCATGATTTCCTTTATCGGGGTTTTTGCCCTGATGCGCATCTTTGGTACCTCCATCAATGTCTTGTCCTCCATTGGCTTTCTGCTCGCCATCGGCATCGTGGTGGATGACGCCATTGTCGTGGGTGAAAATATCTTCGCCCGCCAGGAAACCGGTATTCATCCATTACGGGCTGCCATTGAAGGTGCCCAGCGAATTTCCATTCCCGTCATCTTCGCTGTGGCTACCACCATTGCCGCATTCAGTTCCTTACTGACTTTACCTGGCACGCTGGGTGGTCTGTTGGGCGACATTCCTGCGGTAGTGATTGGTGTATTGTTCCTTTCCGTAGCGGAAGCACTCCTGGTATTACCCTTTCATCTGTCTCATCCACCCAGAAAAGAAAAAACCTACAATCGGGTAACCCAGGCTCTGGACAACCTGCACAAGAAAGTAGCGCGCGGCTTTAAATGGTTTGTCAATGGCCCTCTGCATAGATCTCTTGAATTTGTTACCCATCATCCATGGGTGGCCATTTCTTTTTCCATCAGCCTGTTATTTATTACTGCCGGCATCATGGCTGGCGGTTATGTGAAGTTCACCTTCTTTCCGGAAATTGAGGGCGATAGTGTGATCGCCAGTATTGAACTGCCATCCGGCGCAACTGTAGAGAGAACCCAGGCCGTGGTTGATCGTCTGGAAGCCGAAGCCATTCGTCTGGGCGAGGAATACAATGCTCTGTCCGACAATGGCGAGGCAATAAAATCAATGAACATCCTGGTAGGTGCCCAGGACAGCGGTCAGGCCAGCCCGCTTGGTTCTTCCGCTGGTGGTGAAAGCGCCAATGTGGCAACCATCGTGCTGGAAATGATCGCGCCGGAACAGCGCGATTTTGCGTCCAGTGAATTTGAAGACCGCTGGCGCGAAGCAGTAGGCCTGGTACCGGAAGCGCGTAAACTGACTTATTCCTCTGAACAAATGAGTTTCGGGGATCCGGTCCGCGTGGAACTGACGGCTGCCAGTGATGAAACGTTGTCGTCTGTCGTTGGCGAAGTGGAAACCGCACTGCGCCAGCTAAGTGGAGTATTCGATGTAAAAAATGACAGGGATACCGGCAAACGTGAAATCACTTTCACTCTAAAACCGGAAGCGCGCACCTATGGCCTTACCCTGCAGTCACTTGCCTTCCAGATAAGGGCTGCGTTCTTTGGCGATGAATCATTACGGGTACAACGTGGCCGGGAAGATGTCAGAGTCTACATCCGCCTGCCCGCTGAAGAACGCAACTCGGTCGATGATCTGCAATCCTACCGGATAAGAACGCCTGAGGGCTTTGTGCCACTGGGCGAAGTCGCAGAACTGGTTGAGGGCACCAGCCCTACGACCATTCAACGCAGAAATGGTCGTCGCATCATTGCGGTAACTGCCAATGTGGACACCGCCACTATTACCAGTAATGAAGTGAATGCCTATATCACCTCCACACTGATGCCGGGCATTCAGCAAAACTACCCGGACCTGACCTATGATTTTGGTGGTGAGCAACGTGAGCAAGCCAGAACGGGACCGGCAATTGTCATGAACTTCTTCTATGCACTTGTTGCTATCTACGCCATGCTGGCAATTGCCTTTAAATCCTATACCCAGCCGCTCATTGTAATGATGGTAATACCATTTGGTGTTTTTGGCGCCATCATGGGGCACTTGATCATGGGCATGAATCTCTCACTACTCAGCATTTTTGGCATTATCGGTCTTTCAGGGGTAATTATTAATGGTGCCCTGGTGATGATCGATTTTATCAACGAAGAAGTCCGCAACGGCATGGAGTATCACAAGGCTATTGTCGAAGGGGCGAAAAACCGGTTTCGGCCGATTTTCCTCACCTCCCTGACCACTTTTCTGGGAGTAGCACCGCTTGTCTTTGAAACCAGTGTGCAGGCTCAGTTCCTGATTCCGGTGGCTCTGAGTCTGGGCTTTGGGGTGCTTTTTGGAACTGCGATTCTGCTTGGACTTGTGCCGGCCATGATGTCACTGCTCAAGGCGCCGAAACTGGAAATGGAACTGGATCACAGCGGACAACCCGTCGGGGATTATTATCAGGAAGCGTGATCCATGCTTTGGTACCAGGTTTATTCTGAGCCTGGTACCAATAAAAAATCACTTCAACAGGTTATCAAGAAATACCAGAACTTTCGCCCAGGCGTCCTCACTGGCTGCCTCGTTATAACGATCCGCAGCAGGAAAGTTCTGGAAAGCATGACCGGCATTATCATATTGATGAAACTCGTACTGGATCCCTGCAGCATCCAGGGCTTTAGCGTAGTCTTTCACATCTTGGGGAGAAGGATTGCTGTCATCATTCCCGAAAAAACCGATAACCGGGCACGCTATATTCGCGGCCAGGTCTATTGGCGCTATCGCTCCCTCACCGAGGCCCTTTTTAATATTGCCGCCATAAAAGACAGCCAGCGCACGAAAGCGACTGATATAACATGCCGCAAGCCAGGCTACGCGACCGCCCCAGCAGTGCCCTGCCATGGCTATTCTGTTTTCATCAACTTCAGGTTGCCGGGCCAGTACCTCGAAAGCGGCCGAAATATCCGCAAGCATCCAGTCATCCCGGCTTTGAGCTTTTTTCGTTTCCATGGACTCGGATTTAGCCCACCAGTGAAAAATAAATGGCACCGCTACTGCGTAGCCATGGGCGGCGAAACGCCGTGCTGTCGTCAGGGTAAAGGTATCGTTTTCAAGGCCGGCATGTCCGACAGGAATATGCTGGGCCAGAACAATACCCGGTAGCGGAGTGTTGCTGTTGCCCGGGGGCTTGAACAGGAAGACATCCATATCACTGCCTTCAACCTCAACGGTAACTATGTCGTAATCAGGAGCAGGCATTACTCTATATCCGTCTTGTCCACTTCATTAACCAGTAACTGGCCATTCACCATACGATTCAGGTTTTCAATAAAGAGATCATCGCTGCGTTCCAGCATGCCACTGCCGGCATTGGAACAATGAGGCGTCATACTGACCTGGGGATGATCCCAGATCCAGGAATCTTTCGGCAAAGGCTCGTCAACAAATACGTCAAGAATTGCATGGCCCGGTCGCCCCGCATCCAAAGCCTGACGTAAATCTTCTTCAACGACGAGATCTCCACGCGCTACGTTGACCAGGACAGCGTTCTCTTTCATTAACCCCAGGAATTTTTGATCCACCAGATTACGGGTAGCCTGATTGGAGGCACAGGCGAGAACCACGACATCTGCCTCGCTTAGCGCATCATCCATGGTTTCGAGACTTAACACACGATCAGCAAGTTTCTCATCCTTCTTGCTTCTTCTTACTGCAGTAATCTCGACACCAAAAGCTTTGGCGCGTCTGGCAATTTGTTGTCCGATATTGCCAAAACCAATGATTAACCAGCGCGTATGGTATATTTCGCGAAAAGGACGGTATTTCCACACGCTCTGTTTCTGCTTATCCGCAAAATCCGTTAAATTTTGAAAGCAGGAAAGTACTTGCGCCATCACATATTCAGCTATGGCAATGGCCTGAGAATGGTTATTACTTATTCTGACCCCAGACGCCAACAAATCCAGATAGGGTCCCTTATCCAAACCGGTATTAATGGTATGCAACCATTTGACGTTATGATATTCCTGCATCAACGCAAAATAGTCTTTAAATAAAGGCGATTTGAGCAACTCCGAATGAACCCAGAAAAAATCCGGATGGATTTGCTGTCGTGATACCGGACTTCCATCATGGGAAAGCTGCCCTTCTTCATCAATCAAATAGATATCAAGATCAGGGGCAGCTTTCTTTATCCTGTCCTTTAGCCTTTCATAGGAAGGTTTAAAATAAAGCGCCTGCAATTTATGCTGATGTAATTCAAACACGCGTATTGGTTTTTACTCAGGGAAGAACGAAAGTGTAATCAAGGGTATAAAAAGGCTTGTCCACACCTTTCTCTGCAATTTCAGCAGGATCTGTATGCTCCACAAGATCCACTCTGAAATCTTTTACAGAGAAAATGGTGTCTGAATCCACATACGGAGAGCGATTGAAATACATCATGGTCGTGAATTCATCATGACCATCTGCATGAATCTTGAAATGAATATGAGCCGCACGATAGCCATGACGCCCAAGCTGATCGAGCATAGTGCCAGTTGGTCCGGATAATGGAACCGGATAATCTCCGGGCGCTACCGTGGCCACATCAAACTCACCATTGTTATCCGTGGTAAAGCGTCCATAGAAATTCCATTCGGGCAAATTCTCCCTCTGTACAAAATAATAACCTTCACCATTGGGCTGCCAAATATCGACTTTGGCACCGGCAACAGGATTACCATTGGCATCGACAACATTGAAATGAATAAATAAAGGATCATCAACGTCTTCAATTTTTCCGATCAGCTCTCCTGACGATCTCTCGGGCAGGCCCGGAATATAGAGTGGCCCTTCCACATTCATCTCTGTAGTGGTGGTGTTGTTTGCATCTTCAAGCAGAATCGCAATTTCGGAAATACCCAAACAATCTGACATCAGATGAACTTCACCCATAGGGAAATCCTGATTGGGTTGTGCCAGATTAAAAATAAATTGCCGACCAATTTCCAACTCTTCAGTAGTCAGGTTTACTTCCTTTTGAAATGCATGCAAGTGCCTAATCAGACTAGAATAAATCTCATGTAAACGCGGATTCTTTTTGCCGCCATCGCCATGATTAATAACGGCTTCAGTGATATTTTCCAAATTGATTGCAGACATGGTCTGATTCCCCTTCTAATTAAAATAATTATTCTTGTTTGCGTTTAACTTATCTTTTTTTATTTTTACATTCTTACTTTCTTACATTTTATTCGTTATTGCCATAGCAAACAGCCATCGACGGATAAAAAGCATAATACCGCGTCACGGGAAATTATCCATAGCAGCAATGCACTGAAATTTAATACCCGTCAATGGCAAGTCAGTAATCCCATCCCCGCTATCAGCTTATCAGCCTCGACATTATCCATTTTATTCACTATCAAAGAGGCGCACAGGTTCAAGGCCTGCAAGGTTACCGCAGATTCTTTCTGTAATAGAGACAGTGCTGGCCCTCCTCCCGCTATAATATCCCGAGCCACGTCCGGACTGACAGCCCCAACCTGAGGCAGAAGGTCAAAATCATGCAAGGAATGCAGGGCCGAAAGTAATTTCGGACCTACCATCTGTGGCGCTATTTTTTCCGGGTTCGCGCGCCGGATAATGGATAAAACCGTTTCCATCAAAAAGGGTAAGACAACACAGCCACGCCTGAACAGACAAACCGCATTATGTACATTTTTCCTGGCTTCCAGCTTACCGCCCCCTGCCCTGGCCTGCTGTACCCAGACTTCCTGACCAAAGGCACAACTTCCCGGGCAATCCAGGGTCATGGACGCATCCAGCACATAAATATCCGCATCCAGCCAGATCGCCTGATCAAAGCCCTGATTATTGATAGCCTCGCTGATCAGTACCAGGCGCGCATAATCTGTTGCAACGGGGCCCTTACCGGTTTTCTCCATATACCAGTCGGGCACAAGATCAAATATTTCGTCACCAACAAAGCAACGCTGATAACCCCGCACATCACACCACACTCGAACAGAATCAAGGCAGCGCTGGATCCATGGCTCAATATCATGGTTTCGAAATGATTGTATGACCAGGGTATTCATTTGTATCCCCGCAAGGTGGTTTTAACAATACGAAAACTCACGCGAAAAAAAGCCTGTATTATTTCCTTTACAGTATTCAAACGCCATCACCAGTGGCTATCGGCCGCTTGTCATCAGTTATCCATTCACTCCAGGAGCCGGGATAGAGCGCTACGTCGTCGATTCCCGCCACCTTCAAAGCGAGGATATTATGTGCCGCAGTAACTCCTGAACCACAGTAGCAAACTATGGGTTTACTGGACTCCAGGGCCTGCCTGAATTTTTCTCTTAATTCGGCGGGCGTGCGGAAGCAGCCTGAAGCATCCAGGTTTGCGCTGAAAGGAGAACATGCGGCGCCCGGTATATGACCTGCAACAGGATCCAGTGGCTCAACATCCCCTTTAAAGCGCGGCAGTTCCCTGGCATCAAGCAATGCCTGCTTACTGTCATCCACTGCACCTGCTTCAATAATACGCACCAGAGAAGGCAACATGCCATAGTCTGTATTAGCTGGCTGAGGAGATTCAGGAATGTCAGCAGTGATCGACTTTCCTTCACGCTGCCAGCCCTGCCAACCCCCGTCCAGCAGCGCAACGTTTTCGTGGCCAATCCAGCGTAGCATCCACCACATGCGTGCCGCCATCGCACCACCGACATCGTCGTATACAACGACCTGGATCTGCGGTTCTATGCCAAGCGCACTGACACTGTTGATCCAGGTATTTTTATCAGGCAATGGATGGCGGCCTGTTTTCCCCGCTATATGAGGCGAGCTTAATGTCTTGTCGAGATTTACGTAATATGCCCCGGGAATATGCGCCTCATCATAGGCACGTTGTCCGGCCTGGGCATCGGCCAGGGAAAAACGACAATCCACAATGCGCCAGTCAGGATTCTCCAAATTGGCAGAAAGATCACCGACACTTACCAGAGTATTCGACATACCACTTCCTCACTCTATTTCTGCTAAAAAAAATGTTTTCAAATTAAACCCGCCTTCTGTCAACGGGATTTCGATTACAGCGTTTAAGGTAATAACGTTAACAGAGATGGAGTACACCATGAAGAACACAAACAAAAAGAATTTCGTTACAAAGCTATTGTTGGCTGGCACTGGCAGTTTATTAATATCAGGATTTCTGTCCTCCCCGCTACTTGCCCAGGATGATGAGCGTGAGGGACGTCGGGCAGAAAACCGCGAGCAAATGGCTCAACGTCATGCTGAATTCATGGAGAACAATCCTGATATTGCAGCCAGACGTGAAGAACACAGGGAGCGCCGTCAGGAATTCAGGGAAAACAACCCTGAAGAAGCCGCTGAGCGTCGTGAGGAACGCAGGGAAAGATTTCAAAATGGTGAGCGTCCACGCGGGCCAGGCGTTCCCGGCTTTAGAGGCCCAGGATCCCATGACAGGCGTGGCCAGGATGGAGATGTCAGCGGACCTGAGGTCTAGGACACTTTTGCAATAATCAAAAAGGGGCGAATTATCGCCCCTTTTTGATACTGTCATACGCTATCAGTCCACACCAGAGGGCTGGCAATAATCAGGGCCTTCTGCCTGGCCGAATTGTAATGACACTTCAAGACACTCAGTCTCTTCAACTTGCAGGCCTGTCGTAGATGTCAGACTCTCAACCTGATGCCCGGTTTGTAATTGCCTGGCCTCCGCAATTCGCTTTGGGGTAACGGCTCTTGGATCCATATTCACATAGGAACAGGTAAAGCCCCTGAGTGTGCACTCAGAAGTCGTATGAGCAATTCCTCGTGCTTCCATTTCTCTTGCCATCAACTCTACAGCGGGCTCATTTAAAACAATGGCATTGTTGGGACGAAAAGTACCCACGCCGATCGCATAATCAATTGGCATTAACGGTTCAATACTCGCACCAAATGCGCCATCATTTTTCTTACCCAGATCATAATCCCCAAGGTCCGCCCCCTTCTGAATAAGATATTCTATGATGGGAACATCCCCCAGGTTTCCTGCAGCCATTAGCGGGGTAATGCCGTAATCATCATGCCAGTTCACTTCCAGGTCATAGTCTTCAATCAGCAGTTTGATCAAATCCAGTCTTTCACTATAGGGATGTTGGAAATGATATCCATGGATGAAGCCGGTACCCGTCGCGGCGCCCAGTGCCGTCTCATTATCACTGGACTTAATAAGGGGATCTGCGCCGTACTCCAGCAACAGGCGTGTTAATTCCAGATCGCCAGCAAAGGCGGATCGCATTATGGGCGTAGCAAAAACAATTCGAGGTGAGCCACCACGCATTCGCGCCCTGGGCGTATCATTAACCAGTTGATTGGGATCAGCCCCGGCATCCAGTAGTTTTTTGACCAGGGGTAATGGATCATCGGTAACTACCCAGGGAAAATTTGGCGCAGTTTCCATATTACGGCGATCTACGGCCCAAAACAGTGGATTAAAGCCACGTGCATCTGCCTGATTAACATCTGATCCCCGGTCAATTAACAGAGAAGCCAGTTCATAATGACCATTGAATATCGCCAGGCCCAGCGCATTTTTCCCATCGGCGGTAAGGGCATCTATCTGCGCCCCCGAATCCAGAAGTAATTCTGCTGTATCCAGATACCCGTCTCGGGCAGCAAAATGAATAGCTGTTAATTCGCCACTGGCATGTTGAATGGAACCAGTTTCATGCGCCAATCTGTCTCGGGGGGGCGAACCTTCAAATCCTCTGGCGGTATCCGGTGGCACAAAAACAGTTCGTGCATTCACATCCGCACCATGCTCTAGCAGGAGTTTTGCGACACTGGTATGCCCTTCGGCAACCGCCCACATTAATGGGGTGGTACGTCCCCACTCTTCACGCGCATTCACTTCAGCGCCATTATCAAGAAGCACTTCCACTGCTTTGGGTATGCCTGTTCTTGCGGCAAGCATCAATGGGGTATCAGCGGTAATAGTCACTCTGGCATTAGGGTCAGCGCCGGCGTCCAGTAGCAATTCCAGCATAGCAGCACTGCCATTAATAGCGGCAACTTGCAAAGGCGTGGCTCCTGTCCTGTTAGCTGAGTTCACATCCGCACCATTACGAATCAATAGCCGCGCTGATTGCACATCGTCCCATTGCGCAGCCCAAAGCAATGCAGTTGCACCATCAATTTGAGGTTCATTGACATCAAGGCCCTGTCTGACAAGAGCCTGTACCTGAGAAAAATCTCCTGCCTTCATCGCGTCGGCAATTTGCGCACTTTGTGCAGCGGGCACCATGACGATGGATAAAAACAGAGAGAGGATCAGTTGGTTGGTTCTCATAAGAAGTCTCCGGGTACTTTAAAGCCCTGGTTTAATCTGAAATTTTTATTCAAAAAGATTTATGCCTCTGGCCCTGCCCAGCCATTCAGCCAGACGCTCAAGCTCTTCATCGTTTAACTGGGCACCCCGCTCTCGCTCACTGACAAGTAGTACACGCCAACCCTCGGGGCTGCGTCTGCTACTCATTATAGGATCCAGGGAATGGCAGGAAATGCAGCGGACTTCCATGAAAATTCTGGCATCGGCGTTGTTAAAAAATTCAGTAATCTCCGGGGGCACGTAATCTCTCGGAAAAGGGATCGAATCCGGCCCAAAATTACTGCTCAGATAGCTTATTAGAACTGCTTTCTCTTCACTACTGATAGTTACCTGACTATCGCCCTCATGTTTTTCTGCCAGCATTGCTTCCCACTCAGCGGAATCAAGTGCAAAGAAGGCATAATCGTCAATACCATGACAGGATGTGCAGTTGTCCAGCAGTATGTTCCTGATTGGCCCTTCAGGTAATGGGACATCCGGCCAGGTAGGTGGCCTTATCTGGGCAACCAGCTGATTGCAAAAAAGTAGTGCAAGCAAAACCAGCATTAATCCGAAATTCTTGTTTGAGCTATCACCCATCAGACTTTACTCCTGTCTTTAAGCTCAGAAATCCTAAGCAATTGGCAAAAGATGGGTACTCCCACCAATACTGCTTCTTTCAATACCATACAGATGCAGTATGCTGAGCAGCATATTGGCATGTTTTTCAGTATTGTCCGGAAACAAGATATGACGATTGCCCTTAAACGTCCCATCGATCTTGCCAACCAGAGTAACCGGAATTTTTTCATGGGCATGACGGTGTGAGTTTCCCATATTGCTTCCCATGTACAACAGAGAGTTATCCAGTATATTACCGTCACCCTCAGGAATATTTTTTAGTTTCTCCAGAAACTCGGCAACAATACTGTAATGGTATCGATTCATCTTGGCATAGTTGGCGATATTGTCGGGTTTGTCCCCATGATGGGAAGAACCGTGCCATGCGCCGCTTGAACCTGACTGCGGATAGCTAAAGCCACTCAAATCGCGCCCCATCATCATGGTGGCAGAACGGGTTATATCCCCCTCGAAAGCAAGGGCGATAAGTTCATACATCAGTCTGAAGTGCAGATCCTTATCCTGAGGTATACCAAAAGGGACTTCCTCGCTGGGCTCTTCCACTGAGTTATTAAGGGCAATCTGGATGCGTCGTTCCAGCTCACGGATATTGTCCAGATAGTTATCGACCCGTACTTTATCCCCTGCGCCAAGTTCATGTTTAAGTTCAGGGATTTTTGCTGCCACAGAATCAAGAATAGAGGCATCCAGCATGCGACCACGCCGTCTTTCCTCAACACTTCCCCCTGTGCCGAACAGTCTTTCAAACGCGACTCGGGGATTTATTTCAGTAGGCAGTGGCTGGGTAGGAGAAATCCATGACATGGAATTTGTATAGGCACAGTTATAGCCCCAATTGCAGTTGCCATAATTACCTGCATCCTCCACCCCGAGTTGTAATGAGGAGAGGATGGTGTCGCGCCCATATTCTTCTGCAATGAGCTGGTCTATTGTTACACCAAGAAAAGGGCTGACAGCATTACGCCGCGGACGGGCGCCGGAAAATATCGCTGCGCCCCTGGCATGGTTGCCGCCCGGCTCCTCTTCTGTAGAAAAACATTCCGGAATATCCAGACCACTGATCAAGGTGACATATTCGCGCAGGTTTTCCAGTGGTTTGGTGATGTAGGAAAATTCAAAGTCCGAACCTACTGTAGTGGGACTCCAGTATCCCGGAGCAACACCATGAGGATGCCAGACGCCTATAAAACGTCTTGCCGGTGCAGCAGATGCCGCTTTAGCCATTGAGGTCATGGCTGGCAACATCGCGTCAAGAAACGGAAGCCCTACGGTTACACCAGCCGATTTAAGAAATGTTCTACGTGGCAGCGATTTCCTGGTAATAAATTTCATACTGAGCTCCTTAACGGAATATGAGTAATATGGCTGCTGCTTTTAATAAGCTGCCAGTTCCTCAACATTTTCACTGACTTTCATACGCATTTGAAATTGGGGACTATTGACTACACCCAAAACCAGCGCTGAAAAACGATAATCGTCTTTTTCTGAATCTTTCACTATTTTTCTGACGGCAGGCATATCAGAGTATTCAACTCCCCTGCCGACCCCATAAGTCATCAGTTTTTCTACAGCAAAACGCACAAACTGGGGTGAATATTTAAGCAGCACTTCCCGCAAGCCAACAGGTCCATTGACTGGCGTCCCATCCCAAAGTACTACTTCTGAGTCAATCGGTGTCGATTTACCGCCAAATTGTCGCGGATGCCCGGCATGAGTCCGGTACTTGCCATCAGCATCGAAATTCTCCAGGGCGAAACCAATACCGTCCATAATGGCATGGCAGGTTGCACAGGGCTCGTTCTCACGATGCAAAGTAAGCTGGTCGCGCAAGGTTGTTATCTGCTCTTCACCGGTCTCTTCCAGCGCAGGGACATTGGCAGGTGGCGCAGGTGGTGGTGTACCTAACAGGTTTTCCAGTACCCATACTCCGCGTTTGACCGGGGAAGTACGGAAGTTTTCTGCCCAGGTCAGGGCCAGAAAACTGCCCTGGCCCAAAATCCCCCGGCGGTATTCAAATTCGTCACCCAGTTCCACACGGCGAAAATGTGCGCCATAAACGTTTGGCATTCCATAATGCTTGGCCAGCCTTTCGTTGATAAAAGTGTAATCGGCATCAAGCAGAGTAAGAATACTGCGATCCTCCCGCATAATGCTTTCAAACAACAGTTCTGTTTCCTCCTGGAAACTGTGTCGCAGTTCGGCATCCCAGTTTGGGTAGTAAATACCGTCAGGAGCTGTCGTGGGCAGATTTCTCAGGTAAAACCATTGCTGGCCAAAGTTTTTAACCAAAGCATCTGCCCTGGGATCATCCAGCATACGCAAAACCTGCTCCTCAAGAATTTCTGGCTCACTAAGGCGGCCGCTGGCGGCAAGATCAATCAGGGCTTCATCGGGGATACTGCTCCAAAGAAAAAATGAAAGCCGGGATGCAAGTTCAAGATCAGTAATGGGATAGACATCCCCATCATTCAATTCGGCGGGTTCATGCTCTCGTCTGACCAGAAATTCCGGGTCAGCTAACAAACGACGCAGGGCAAGCTCGATACCATCCTCGAAACTGCCTCCACTGCGACCCTGCGCATAAAAAGTCATCATGGGACTGATATCTTCTGAATTGACCGGACGTCGAAAAGCCTGCTTCGCCAGTTTTGAGATAATACGGGTAGCACACTCCGGTTCCTCGTCCGCATTGGCCGGGGAACAGATAAAGATTTTTTCCTGGCTGACCGAGTTCTCGGGACGTTCGGCGTTAAAGGGGCCCTGTACTTTCATCATGCCGATGGCCGGATGATTGTGAACTTGTGGTATGGGATCGTTCTCAACCGACTTTCGGTCATATTGCTGAATCAAACCAATATCCGGCCGGTAGTTGGTCGCCAGGAAGGTAGCCCCCACTAAACGCGTACCTGCCTTGACCGGAACCGTCACATCCAGAGAACCGTCCTGACCGCCGCCCATACCCGAGAACACACCGACTCCCGTATATTCAAACAGGTGAACGCGCTCGCCATCTATACTCAGTTCAAGTTTTTCTCCTGGTATAAAGCTCCCCATGCCGAAATTCTGCATGGAAAAACTGTACTCCCCATCTGCCGGAAAATTATGTTCAACGGCAATACCGCCACGGGTATTCAGGGGCATCCCGTCCAACTGCATGTTCTGGGAATTATCCGCTTCCACGATATAGGTCATTTCGTTGGGCGAGCTCCAGAAACCTACTGCCATTCTGGCAATCTGGGCAGCGGCTTTGGTATAGGCCTCCAATAAGGTGGGTGATATTGTTAATGAGCCTGCCTGATTGTCAAAACCGCGGGCGGAAGAGTCAGCAGGTAAATAGAGCGAAGGATTAATTCGTATACCGGTCAATTCCTCAATAACATTGGCGTATTCACTTTGGTTTAATCGATGCAATGTTTTGGTGCCGGGATTAATATCGGCGGCGCTGTCTATTTTATTTTCAAGCCACTCTGTTAGCGCCAGGTAATTTCTCTCACTGGGACGATCCTGTCCCGGGGGCGGCATCATGCCGGCTCTCATTTTTCTAATGGCTTTTTCCCAGTGTTCGGGATTGCGGGGAATCTCATCAGTCAGGATAGTTTCAAGATCCAGGCTGCCGGCATAATCTTCGAAATTGTGGCAGCCCACACAATATTCTTCAATTTGGGTGATTTGTCTTCGATCTGTACGGGATTGAGGAAGTACATTGGTGGAATACAGGAATAATAGTGCCCCTGCAGAAAGCAGTAGTGTTTGGGCTTTAATAAATTTCATTATTCCCCCCGGAAAATGTAATCAGCCAGCTTGGCGCCTGTCTTTATATGCCAGGTATTATTTTTTTATTTCTATAGAGTTTTGGCATTTATTATTAGCTAAATTCAAGCGTTGCGTTTTATCGATGCAAGTAATAAGAGCGTTACTGAGTACTTGCTTATTATTATGAACGATTGTTTACTAAACAACTGTTTAGTAATCTACATTTACTACCACAACAGGTCAATACAAATTGACCAAAAATACGGAGCAGATAGTTGTCTCAAGCCATCACTACAGAGAAAAGGGCCAGGGTAGCCGAGGTTACAAAGGAAACGATCCTGGTTACCGCTTTTTCGCTTTTTGCTGACAGGGGATTTAGCGGAACATCCATGCGCGATATCGCTCTGGCTGTCAAAATTACTCCTGCTGCGCTGTACTATCACTTCCCCAACAAAAAAGCGCTGCACAAGGCCACTCTAACCTATGCATACAAAGGGCGCTCGACTCCTGCTGTGTCAATGTTATTGGCAAATACGGCAAACAACAGCCCGCTTGAAACACTGGAACGCTTTATCTTAAGGCTCTGTGAACGGTTCAATGATGACAAGGAGTTCATGCGAATTGTGCAATGGAACCTGTTGGATGCAGAGCATGATGACAGTATCCGTAATATCCTCATCCATGAGGTTTACCAATCCCACTTTTCCTCACTGGAAACTTTTCTTGAACAAATAGCACCAGAGAAAAATTGCAACCAGCTAGCTACTTTCATTTTTGGCATGGTAATGCAGAATTATTTCACGCTACCTATCAGAAGATGTATTAAAGGTCACAAACCACAGGAAGAAAAACCTGGGGAAGTAACGCAGTTAATCATGGACTTGCTCAAAAACGGCCTGGTATCCGATATATCCTGAACAGATTCGTCGCCCCCTGCCTTCATTCATTATGGAATTTATTAGTCAGCCAGACTGTCTGATAGGGTTTGAGTATGAGGCTTGTCTGCCCTACTTCCAGCTCCTGCTTGCTCAGCAGATCCTGCCAGCTTTCAGTAATCACCAGATTTAACGAGCTTAACAAAACTTCTCTGGGTTGGGCGGTAATATTATTCAAACAGAAAATACTCTGATCGCGTTTGAGGCTTTGACGCCAGAAAGCAAACACTTCGTCGCCGATATGCAGGGTGAACATAATGGCGTTGGGATGAAAAGCCTTTTGCTGTTTACGAATCTTTATCAGGCGTTTCAGCTCATTAAAAATCCGGCGGTGATGAGTGTCATCCCGCAAGCGCGATTCCAGCTCATCTACATCCCAGTTATGGCGATTAAGCGCCCGGTTATTATTGGTATGACTAAATTTTTCATAATCATTTTCTGTGCCAAGCAGACTGTGAATATAAAATGCCGGAACCCCCTCAACAGCCAGCATGATGGCATGAATGCAGATAAACCTGGCTTCCTGAAACCCGTCATCAGGATTATTCAGTGTGCCCTTAAGCGCATCAAATAAGCTGATATTTATTTCATAGGGCTTCGCCTCACCATTTTCGAGGGTACGCCATGACACCCTGCCGCCATTATTTTCCATGAGTCCCATAAGATGGCCCAACTCATCCTCCTCAATCAACCCTTCCAGCGGGCGCAGGCCAATGCCGTCATGTGAGGCAATAAAATTAAAGAAAGTTGTCCCTTTTTGTGCAGGCGGCATACTCATCATCCAGCTTTTCAGCGCATGACAGTTACCGGTCACCAGCGTGTTCAATAACAGCGGCGGAAGTGAAAAGTTATAGACAAGATGTGCTTCGTTGGCATTGCCAAAATAGGAAATATTTTCCACATTGGGGATATTGGTTTCCGTAATGATAATTGCCCCGGGGCTATGATATTCCACCAGCGTTCTGATCAAGCGGACAATTTCATGGGTCTGGTTTAGGTTGAGACAACTGCTGCCTTCTTCTTTCCAAAGAAATGCCACGGCATCCAGACGAAATATCTTTACGCCTCTCTCCAGATAAAGACGAATGATCTTCACCATCTCAAGAAGCACGGCAGGATTTCTGAAGTTCAGGTCAGGCTGATCATGACTAAATGTGCACCAGATATGCTTGACGCCATCGAGAGTCTGTACTTCCCGGAGTATGGGAGTGGTTCTCGGACGAACCACATTGGACACATCTAAATCCTGGTCCACTGCCAGAAAATAATCCTTCCCCGGACGTTTGTTCATTTTCAGTTGTTCAAACCAGCGTCCCATTGCCGAACAATGATTGATGACCAGATCAGACATTAAACTGAATTTTTTCGATATCCTGCCTATGTGCCCCCAGTCGCCGTAACTTTCATTAACCTGGGTGTAATCAATAACGGCAAAGCCATCGTCAGAGCTGAAGGGAAAGAACGGCAAAATATGTACCCAGGAGATTACATCCTTCAGATGCCTGTCCAGGAAGCGGCTGAGTGTAACGAGGGGCCTCTCGTCGTCCTTAAGAAAGGAATTGGCATAGGTAATGACGGCAATATCTGTTTCGTTCCAGTTATTTTTGTGCCAACGGGGTTTTGCACACTCATTGTCCAGGCCCATTTTTTTTAGCAACTGCTCGGTGAGTTTTACCGTATCCAGTTGCGGATAGATAAGTGACAGATGCCCGATCACTCTATGCTGCAATTCCTTTTGCAACTGTTGCTTTCGTTCTTTCCCTTGCTGTTCTTTTTTTCTGGATTTAGTCATAACCCTTTTTTACTGCCTGTTTTGAATAAAGCCTTGTACTGACGGCATAATCAACTGATCCGGAACTTTACTGGTACTGCTTTAAATCCTGCTCTACCGCAGCCACAAAATTATCACCCAATTCAGGCAGTGCACTATTTACGCGTGTCCAGCTTGGAATAAACGGGGTTTCCTGGGGATTTTCGAGAAAGTAATGCCCTGCTTTCATTATATTTTCAGCAAACAATTCCACCGCTTTTTCTTCATTATGTATATCCAGGGTAAGACCATTGATCATGGCATCGCTGTGATAGGAGTCGACCATGTCCAGTGCCATACGATAATAAGTCGCTTTGAGAGTACGAAAGGTTTCCAGTGAAAGAACCACGCCGGTAGTTGCCAGCTTGCGGAAAATTGCTTTGCTGATATCAATGGACATGCGGGACAGACCACCAGTTTCATCATCATAGGAGACATCCTGATGCTTGTGGTCATAGATATCAGCAATATCTACCTGGCACAGGTGGTTATTTGAGTAGTTGCGATATGTCTCGGAAAGTACGCCGATTTCCAGACCCCAGTCACTTGGAATGCGAATACCTTGCAGCACATCCACTCGCATGGAAAACTCACCTGCCAGGGGATAACGGTAGCTGTCCATATATTCAAGATAGTCATGCATACCAATAATTTTTTTCAAGGCCCTGAGCAGAGGCGTGACCAGGAGTCGGCAAACACGCCCATTGATAGTGCCATTTGCCACGCGGGCATAGTAGCCCTTACAGAATTCGTAGCTGAATGCAGGATTGGCGACCGGATAAATAAGTCTGGCAAGCATGTCACGGCTATAGGTAACAATGTCGCAGTCATGCAAGGCGATCGCTTCGGCCTTTCCCTGGTTTAACAGGTAGCCCATGCAATACCAGACATTTCGCCCTTTACCCATCTGCTTGGGTTCAAGCCCCAGCTTCGACAATTCACCATCCAGCGCTTTGAGTCTGGGTCCATCATTCCACAACACGACGTGCTCCTGGGGCAACACCTTGAAAAACTCCAGGGCTTTCTTGTACTGTGACTCATCAGCCCGATCGAGACCAATGACAATCTGGGTCAGGTAGGGAACCCTGGCAAGCTCAGCAACAATATTATCCATGGCCGGTCCTTCAAGCTCTGAGTACAGACAAGGCAGAATCAGTGCCATAGGCCGGGTCTTCGCGAACTGCACAAGTTCTGCCTCTAATGCTTCTACAGGCCTGTCGCTAAGATTATGCAGCGTCGTGATGACACCGTCTTGATGAAAATCTCCCATTATTGTGTCCCTTGTTTTTTATTTAATAATTCAAGTAAAGCTTCATTCCATCCAACCGGTCCATAGCCAGTGGTGTGAATCACATTTTCCTGTGCTAATGCAGGAAAAGCTTTTACCGGCGACTTGATCAGTATTGGAAATTCTGCGAGTTCAAGCATGGAAATATCATTTTCACTGTCACCCAGTGCGATCACCTTGCAAGAGTGGCCGGTTTTTTCATGATAATAATCTTTCAGCCAGCTGACTGCCTTTCCCTTATCGCACCCGGCGGAAACGTGAACAAAGCGCCCGCCCTGCTGGGTATCCAGTCCCAGCTTATTCAGGATTTGCTGAAACTCCTTTAAATGCTCCGCGCTGTCCTGCCACTTTAACGGCTCGCCAAACTCTCTGTGCATGGCTTTTGCAGCGCTGTCTTCATCCAGGCCTGTTACGTCCATCAGATCAGACAAGGACATGTCATTGAAACCGGTAAAACGAAACTTTTTACCCTCATCAGAACGTTTTATTTTGCCAAGAATTGCCAGAATATCAGCACGATTCATACCAAAGACTATGCGTCTGTAGTTATGCTCATCAGGCCCATCACAGGGGAGATACACTGCAGCACCATTTTCTGCGATAAAGGGATCCTGCAGGTCCAATACCTTTCTTAATGGCAGCATTTCAGCGGCGGTTTTACTGCTGCACAGAATCAGGGGGATATGCCTTGATTTAAGCAGGTTCAGCGCTTCCTGTGCCGCATGCCAGGCATAAGTATGGTGATCCAGCAAGGTACCATCCAGGTCAGATACGACGATATATTCCTGCTTCATCTTTTATTTTGACCTTGAAAAAACTATATTGGCTGCTGGTTTGAGACGGTTATTGTTGCTAAACATTTAATCACTCTTGCTTTCATTATTCTTGTCAGGCCAGATACTGCAAGATTGATTCCGCTTCATCATGGTCGGAAATGGCCGGATTGAGCCTTGATGCCTCAATCAGTGTTACAAAATGGTGCGCACTTTGCCAGCATGCCTGAAATCAGTGCTTCATGTGTGATAATTATGTAGAGCAGTTGCCCCCTGACCTGCTTTAAATCATAAAATCACATAATCATTTAATCAGCACAGGGCAATAAACGCCCCTGGGCCAACACCTTAAACTAACAACAGGCAAACAATAACCATGTATATAGACACTTCAACCCTCAGCAATAAGGAAATGTATAAATTTCTCATCGGTGGGATTGCACCGCGCCCTATTGCCTGGGCGGGGACCCGTAGCAAGGATGGTATCAACAATCTGGCCCCCTTTTCCTTTTACAATGCTTTCAGCTCCACTCCCCCCATCGTGGGCTTTTCTGCTATTCCCAGGCTCGACGGAAGTAACAAAGATACCCTGCAAAACATAATCGACACCGGGTGTTTTACCCTGAGTACTGTCAGTCATAAGCTGGTACAGCAGGCAAGCAAATCCGCTGCCCTGCTGGAACCGCAGGAAGATGAGTTTGAGTATGCGGAACTTGAGCCGGCGCAGGCACAAAATATCAATGCACCTTATGTGAAAGATGCCTTGCTGGTGTTCGAGTGCACGCTGAACCAGATTGTCAGCTTTGGCAATCAGGAAGGCGCCGGCAACCTCATTCTGGGAGAAATCAAATTCATCAATATAGATGACTCCATCTATAACGATGGTTATGTAGACATTGCCAAACTGGACCCTGTCGGTCGCCTGGCCGGCAACTGGTATTCCACCATTCGCGACCGTTTTGAATTAACCAGAGGTTAAGCCATGAGAATCCTGCTGTCACTGCTACTCGCCACATCTTGTTTAATCCCCCTGTGTCAGGCACAGGACAATCCGCAAATTGATGATGCCGCAATTACCAGTCAACTGAACAAGGCAATCCGTAATGACACGCAGCTTGATGGTGCCGACATTCTGGTAGTAAGTGTTAATGGTTATGTCATGCTTGCCGGTCAGGCCTTGAGTCAGGAGCAAAAACAGCAGGCTTCACTGACCACTGCCTTTGCCAGCAATAATATCCGGCGCCTGATGAATGAGCTTGAAATCGTAGAGGCTCTTGATTCCAGTTTTGAGGCCAGTGACCGGGCAATTCTGGATCAGATAATTGAGGTCATACCCGCCATGTCACCAGCCACAGTCCCGGTAATTCATAATGGTGTCGTGCATTTATTGGGACAGGTGACCCGCAGTGAAGGCGACGAAGTCGCCAACGCTGTAAGCCGCATGAGTGGTGTAAAAAATATTCGGCTCAGCTACGAATATATTCAATAATTTAAAGTCAGGAAAAATTTCAAGTCATAAAGTTAAAATTGTAGGTAAAAAAAAAGGGTCGCAATAGCGACCCTTTTTATTGAAGACGATTGCTCCTAGTAATCCAGAGGCGTGTCTCTTATCTGGAACTGAACCATCTTGCCGGTCGTTCCTTTACCACCTTCTGTGTGCCAGATCAGATGAGTACCGTAGTTGGCCCAGATACTGCGACCTTTCCAGCCCAGATCAGGATCGTCAACACGGGCATCCAGACCCCGGCTGTAGAAACCCAGTGGATAAGGCACTCGCATATAGGTCCAGTCGCCACTTTCAGGATCAAGGGCAATCAGGGAATCAGACCATGAACCATTAATGATCGGGGTATCCTTGCCCAGCCCGGTTATATCATGCTGGTCTACCCAACCAAAATAATGGAAGTCGGCAGGCACATCGGTATTGCCAATTTTAGGGCCCGGTGTTTCATAAAGCGTCCAGCCAGCCTCACAATGAGTCCCCATCTCAGTGCCTGGGCCATTGAGTACCGGGCAGGCGCTACGATCAAGGTAAGCCCAGTGGGAACTCCCTGCCAGGGCAACCCATGGATTACCCTTGCTATCCAGATCCATGCCACGCGGATCAAAGCCGGGATCAGGAATCGCATAGACTTCAGAAATGCAGGTTTCAGGAGGATTTGACCCTCTATCCAGTCTTACGATTGAACCGAAGGGATGCAGAGCGCTGTTTTCATTCGCTCCCCAAACGATATCACTGTTGTTTGGATCGGGAATGACCGTGTACAGATTGGCCTGAATTTCAGTATCAAGATTTGGATCGACTTCTTCACCCCAGGCATTCCATGGACGGGTAATAACACCATCACCATTGGTATCAATAATCTGCGGACACCAGCCCTGGGAAGCTTCTTCGTCATGAGTCAGGTCAAATTCTCTGGTATTCACCCAGCCAAAAACAGGGCCCAGTAATTCATTGAAGTACAGGGTATCGTCAGGATCAGTACCGAACTGCAGGTGATGGGTGGCGAAACAGGTATCAATCAGTTCAAACTCACCGGTTGCCGGATCATAAACAGAGGCCTGGCGATTGCTGAAGTTTCGTGGGTAATATTCAGAGAACTTGTTACCGGAATCACGATCACAATAATCCGGCTGGTCATTACGCACCTTCGAGGTAATCCAGACGCGACCATCGGGACCCAGCATGGCATTGTGCGGATCGGAAGGGTTTTCAGGACCCCACAAGTGCTCATAGCCCCAGAAGTTTGATGGCTGTCCCGGTGGTGGGAAACGTGAATTAACTTCACGGGGATCTTCACGAGTTGGAATCACGACGTCATAGGCATCATTGGTGATCGGGTCAACAATAGACAAAAGACCATGACCTGAAGAAACTGCATAGGTCGGCCCATAGGCATTGACTGTAGGATTGTTTTTGTCAGTGGTGATTTCATCATGCATGAAATCAGTATCACCACCAATATCGCGCAAGGTGACGACAATATTACGCTCGATACCCTCGGGACGAGGCGGTACTGGAGGCAGCGCACCGGCTTCGATACGATCAGTCCAGGCAGCCATCATGGAGGACATTCCGGGGAGACCAAACTGGGCGAAATTACCAAACATGGAACCGCCACGTACGCCGGTCTGGGTTCGGTATATCCAGGCTTCTTCAGAGGAATCAAAGCCAAGCGCATCCATATGACCCAGGGTACGGGTTATCTCGTTACCTATCTGGTGACAAAAGCCGCAATCGCTTTTGAATTCATGCATCATGCGCTTCTGGCTGTTAATTGCCGGTGCAAATCCCTGTCTTGCTTCCCCTTCCGCTGTTAATACATCATCCCCTGGAAACTCCATCAGGGAGACCCAGTAATCAGCAGGATACACTTTGGCGGCTTCAGCCGGACTGCTCGCCACCACGGCGGTCAGATCCAGACCCCGGTCACCAGGACGCCCTTCCACAGACTCGGAATCTGCCAGACCATATCCCCTCACCCATACGTTGTATGTTGCTTCAGGGAGCTGCGGCAATACATAGTTGCCATCATCATCAGTAACCACAATTTTGATATAGGGGGTATTGGTTTCCCTGGTTTCTGCAATGACCCAGACTCCCGCTTCCGGGCCGTTTTCACTGGTCACCTTTCCCGTGATGTAGCCATCCGGATATTTGCGCTCACCCGCCATGGGTGCCTGAGCCATTACAGTGCTGCTGATTAGTAACAGCCCAAAAGTAATAGCGCCTAGTAAATTCTTCATAGATCCTCCTAAAGATGACCCTGTGATAAGATAATGAGTAAGAAAAAATGGGTTTTGAAAATTATTATAATATTTCATTCCCCCCAGGGAATTGCCCAGTATACCTGACTTTTTTTTCGATATTAATGCTTTTCTCCTGACCTTTGACAGACATTCTGGAAGCAAACTAACAGGGTTTCGTTTTCCCTGTAATCACAATACAATCTTGCGCCTTCCATACCGGATTTTACCCTGATCAGGTCACACAGCGATGTGCACAGGGCAATGAAAAGAATTACCAATCAGAGGTTTTAATGTCTAACAATATTTCAGCCAATAACCTGCAAATTTCCCGTGCACTCTATGACTTCATTGATAAAGAGGCGACTCCTGGTTCAGGTATTACAGCAGACCAGTTCTGGGATTGTCTGGCCGCCCTGATTGCTGAATTTTCTCCAAGAAACAAGGCCTTGCTGAATAAAAGAGACAATCTTCAGGCACAGATTGACGACTGGCACAAGGCCCACGATATGGCCTACTACCTGGCCCATCGTGACGAGTACAAACAATTTCTGCTGGATATAGGCTACCTGGTCCCGGAAGGGGATGATTTCAGGATAAGCACCTGGAATTCAGATTTTGAAATATCCATTGTCGCCGGTCCGCAGCTTGTCGTGCCGGTGATGAATGCACGCTATGCCCTGAATGCCGCAAATGCGCGCTGGGGCAGCCTGTTTGATGCCCTGTATGGAACCGATGTGATTCCATTTAGTGGTGAGGAACAAAAAGGCTATGACGCGACCAGGGGACAGGCGGTAATTGACTGGGCCGATGAATTCCTCGATCAGGCAATTCCTCTTGAAAACGGACGTCATGCCCAGGTGCGTGAATACAGACTTATCAATCAGGATGGCCACATCGTACTGCAGGTAGAGCTTAATGATGGCAGCATTACCCAGCTGACCAACCAGGACAAGCTGGTGGGCTGGCAGGGGTTTTCCGAGGCCCCGGAAGCAATGTTGTTTGTGAATCATGGCCTGCATATTGAAATGCAGATAGATAATGATAGCCAGATTGGCAAACAGCACCATGCCAATATCAAGGATATCGTGATGGAATCAGCCATGACTACTATCCAGGATTGCGAGGACTCAGTCGCCGCTGTGGATGGTAACGACAAAGTTGCGGTCTATCGCAACTGGCTTGGCCTGATGCGCGGTTCCTTGCAGGAAACTTTTGAGAAAGGCGGCAAACCAATTACCCGAATGCTGAATCAGGATCGCTTTTACAAAGGTACCAGTGGAGAAACGGTTTCCATGCAGGGCCGCAGCCTGTTACTGGTTCGTAATGTCGGCCACCTGATGACCACCGATGCAGTATTGGACCAGGATGGAAACGAAGTCCCCGAAGGTATTCTGGACGCCATGGTCACAACCCTGTGCAGCAAGCACGACCTGATGCGTAACAGCCCCTTCCGCAATAGCCGAAATGGCAATATCTATATCGTCAAACCCAAAATGCATGGTCCGGAAGAAGCAGCCTTTACCAATGACCTGTTTAATGCGGTTGAAGATGCACTCGGCCTTGACCGCAATACCATCAAGGTTGGCGTAATGGATGAAGAACGGCGCACCAGCGTTAACCTGAAAGAATGTATCAGGGCCGTGAGGGAGCGAGTCTTCTTTATCAATACCGGCTTTCTCGACAGAACCGGTGACGAGATTCATACCAGCATGCATGCCGGCCCGTTCCTGCCCAAGGATGCCGTGAAGGGACAACCATGGATAAGCGCTTATGAAAACTCCAATGTGGATATCGGCATTAAATGCGGTTTCATTGGCAAGGCACAAATAGGCAAAGGTATGTGGGCAAAACCTGACATGATGGCAGACATGATGAATCAGAAAGTCGCTCACCCCAATGTCGGCGCAAATTGTGCCTGGGTTCCCTCCCCGACAGCGGCAACCCTGCATGCCATCCATTATCATCAGATTAATGTTACCGTGACCCAACGCCGTCTGGCCTCACGCACTCCTGCCAGCGTCGACGACATTCTGACCATTCCACTGATGATTGAAAACAACCTGTCCGCTGAAGAAATCCAGAATGAGGTGGACAATAATGCGCAGGGAATCCTGGGGTATGTGGTACGCTGGATTGATCATGGCGTCGGTTGCTCCAAAGTCCCCGATATTAACAATGTTGGCTTGATGGAAGACCGTGCCACATGTCGCATTTCCAGCCAGCACATAGCCAACTGGTTATGCCATGGTATCTGCTCTGAAGAACAGGTTATGGAATCCATGAAGCGCATGGCTAAAATTGTTGATGAACAAAATGCCAGTGACCCTACCTATCGGAATATGGCACCGGATTTTGATGGGATCGCTTTTCAGGCCGCCTGTGATCTGGTTTTCAAAGGCATGGAACAGCCCAATGGCTACACCGAACCAGTGCTGCATGCGCGACGAAAAGAACTGAAAAGTAAAAGTTAAAAGGAACCTCCAGGGAGACAGGCAATGCTTACTGTAAAAACAAAAATACTGTTAGTAACCAGCCTGTTTTTAGGATTCACCTGCACGCTTGCGCAGGCTCAACTCCCCTCCCCCAACTCAACAGGGGTGAGTTCCGGACATACGCATCTGATCGTACCCAATGTTGCCAAACATCGGGAAATCTGGAAATTACTGGGCGGCGTTGAACGCTCTTCAGGGCGGTTGCAGGCACTGATGTTCCCGGGCATGTTCATCCTGTTACGGGAAGGCCGGCCTACGGTCTCTTCCGTGGACACCACGGCGAATCATATTGGCTTTACAGTCAATGATTACAGTCTCTACAAGGCCAAGCTTGAAGCGGTTGGTGCCAGTTTCTTCCTCGATGATGGCAAAGGACAGATTATCGCCGACCTGCCAGATGGTGTGCGAATTGAGCTGGCTGTGGATGCGCAACAGGACTTACCTATTGTGTTTCATCATACCCATCTGTCAGCTGTCGATGGTGTGGGTCTGAGACAATGGTATGTTGATGTCTTTGGGGCTGATGTTGGAGAGAGACGAGGCATGCCCTCGGCTGTCATTCCCGGAGGGCGTGTTGACTTTCTTCCTGACATCAATAGCGATCCCTTGCCAACCCAGGGCACGGCTATCGACCATATTGGATTTGAAGTAGCTGACCTGGATGCTTTCGCCCAAAGAATGGATACCATCGGGATTGTCTTTAATCGGGCGCCTGACTGCATTGCAGAAATCAAACTTTGCATTGCCTTTATCACCGACCCAAAAGGCACCTACATTGAACTGACACAGGGTTTAGTGCATATAAAGTAGTGTTAAATAATATTTACCTCACGCAAGTTTAACTTTAAAAAAATTTACTATTTTTTTTATGATCCAATGAATTTTCTCCAGCGTAAATTTTTTTCGCATTACAACATGGGAGAAAGTAACGAAATGAAACGCAACTCTTCAATTGTTAAATTTTTTGCTGTTAAAACTTTCCTGATTTTTTCCGCCCCGGCTTTTTCGCAATCCTTTTATGTGTCAGGATCTGTAGGGCAAAATTATCAGGATGATACTTTTAATAATGGGACTTTCACCTCTGCGTTTACTACAGGCGCAGTCACTGGTGTAACACCACCACTTAATATCCCTGCCGATAGCCCGGTTTCCTGGAATACCGATTACGACAACGGCAATGCATTCAACCTGGCTGTTGGTATGGCAAGAGACAATTACCGTTTTGAATTGGAATATTCACAAACCGAAGCTGACGTGGACGGGCACCAGGGTGTTACCGCTGCAGGTATTGACTTTTCAGCTATTGATGCCGGTGTTCTCATTTCAGGTAATGTTGGTGATCTGGGTGTATCAACAGCGGCTCTGGTAGCTGCTGGCCAGGGCAAACTGGAAACCTCTGCCCTGATGCTGAATGCCTACTACGATTACAAAACTGATTCTGCCTTTACCCCTTATGTAGGGATTGGTATCGGTACAGCAACGACTGATCTTGAATTCAGTCCTTCCGGTGTGGGTGTCATCAGTAATGATGACAATACTTTTGTCTATCAGCTCATCCTCGGTGCCAGCTATACCTTTACCGACAACCTGGGCGTCTTTGCCAGCTATATCTATCGTGATGCTGATGAAGCCTCACTGAATGCATCACTACTGCCCGCCCGTTTTGAAATCAATAATGAATCCAGTCTGCTGAATGTTGGCCTGAAATTTTCATTCTGATATTCAGGCATAAAAAAAGGCCAGTATAGGCTGGCCTTTTTTATTCATGATGCTCCACGATCTTTTGAAGATTCTACTGATCAGGCAATGCAAAAACATAAACACTGTTGCCATTTCCATTATCCAGATTTAACTTTATGGGTCCCATTGAACCGGTATTCAGACCTGGATGAGATAAATTGTTCCCTGTTATTACTGCCACATACTGTTTGCCATCCACCGCATAAGTGATGTTACTGGTGGACACCGGGGCATTGAGGATGGTCTCCCAAAGCACTTCGCCGCTATCCAGATCCTGAGCCCGGAATCGGCGGTTAATATCTCCCCAGAACAAAAGATCACCACCGGTTGTCAGTACCGACGAGGTGGTAGGAACCGGCCCGGTCACCCAGTAGGTAATTTCGCCGGTTTCCATATTAACCTTGGCCATGCCATTCAATTCTTCCGGCGGCACACCAGGCGCTGAAATACCGATTCTGCTCTGCGGCATGGCCGGCAGGGATTCCGTAGCAGGCATGGCAGAAGTCATGTTCAGGCAGTTCTTGATATAGGGCACATACATGGCATTGCGTTGCGGATTATAGGATCCGGGCCAGTACGAGCGTGTATTGAAGTAACAGATAATACGATGGGCACCGGGTTCATCCAGAATCAGATCGCGGTTAATCATGGTGGCCCCGGTACTGACATCAATATCCTCGATCAGAAAGTTTTCCGTGTCTTCGGGAAACGGCATGGCCCACAGGAACTCGCCAGTATGTTTGTCCAGCACCCATAGCCCACCGCCTTCACCCACATTGACGATCACATCGCGTTCCTGTCCACTGACCGCTGGATTAATCCACTTGACATGGGCCGGGTCCGGATTTACGGGGGTGCGAAAAATAATCCTTTCCTGATTCATATCTTCATCCCAGTCATCACCAGGCAGGTGCTGGTAATACCAGTTCAGGGCACCGCTATCAGGGTCAATGGCGAGAGTGGAATTACTGTAGAGGTTGGCTGGCGCCGAATAGGACACCGCGCCTGGATTACCCCCATGACGTTCATAGCGGGTATAGGGTGAAGGGTTGGCGACACTCCAGTAGATCATGCCGGTTTCTGCATCATATCCGCCAGGCAAGCCCCAGGTGGAAGCTGTTCTCTCTGCCAGCGGCACGCCAGCCCAGGTGTCATAGCCGGGCATTTCTGTGGGCGCCTGCGCGGTGAAAAATTTCCATGCCAGTTCACCGGTCAGGGCATCATGGGCAGAAATAAAACAACTGGCCCGCTCGCGACAGGTTCCGCCTGCCAGTACTTTACCTTCTATGACAATAGTGCCGGAAGTAATATCACGTCCCGTGGGTTCACTGCGCCAGCGTTCCTGCCCGTTAACCGCATCGATGGCAATCACCGAACCATCAGAAGCGCCAAAATAAATCATGTCCTCATATATTGACATGGTCTTGGAACGACCCGCGCCTCTACCCTCTACCTCCGGTACATGGCGCCAGATAAGATCACCAGTAGTCGCATCAAGTGCGGCAACAGAACCATCGGGCATGGTCAGATACATCACCCCCGCATAAACCGTTGGAATAGTTTCAGTAATGCCGTCGGGCAAGCCCAGCGACCAGGCCAGACCTAGCTGCCCTACATTATCCCGATCTATTTCATCCAGCGGGCTGTACCGCTGGGCATCATAGGTGCGAGAGTACATTAACCAGTCTTCGGGATTCGGGTTAAGCAGCATCTCACGGGTTACCGGGCGATAGTTCTCAATGGCAGGCGTGGAAGACAAGGCATTAAATGACGTTGAATTCAGGCCTTCTGACTGGTTGAAGTTGACTGCCAGAAACCTCAGGTATTCAAGCAATGCCGGCATTTGCGCATCCGATATGACCACCGGTGGCATGCCTTTCTCAGGATTTCCAGCCCTTAGAAAGGCCGCCAGGTCCTGGTTATTTTCTTCAGCAACGCGACCCAGCATGGAAGGCGCCAGTGTGCCGCCCTGACCGTTTGAGCCATGACAGTGGGCACAGATGCCATTATAGATTTCCAGGCCTTGCGCAACTTCCTGTGCAGATACAGTGAATACCGGGAAACAGAAAAAAATAAAGGCCAATAATCGACGAATGAATAAATGCATAGTGTTATCCAGTTGTGGGCGCTTCTTACTGAAGCCTTTTCAGTAACAGCGTATAAATATTATTAATTATTCGAACTGCCAGTCATTAACCATCTTGTACCTGGCAGTTCGTATTCTTTTGAACTTCCCATCTTCAATATCATAAATACCCCAGCTTACTATCCGCAAGACCTGGCCCTTTTTAAGAGGCACCCCCCAAAAACTGTCATTCCAGTCAGCGATGACTTCAAAGGTGGTGGGAATTTCAACAGCAAGCTTGTCACCATCCCGAATAAAGGTGGTTACTTCTACTTTCTCACTGATGTACTTTTTTACATTCGCATAAAAATCCTTGATGCCCTGCGCACCACGAACTTCAGATCCATTCAACTCAAGCACCACATCCGGATGATAAAACTTGATAAAGGAAGGATCGTTGGCATTAAACAGTGCAAGATATTCATCATAATCCGCCCGCGTCATCCCCCCTTCTGCACCAATAGCACTGAAAGAAAATAGAATTGATAAGGCCAAAAATACATTAATAATATGTTTCATCTTTATCCCATTAAAAGCAGGCAAATCAAGTGCAGTTTATCGTTTACCACTTCGCGCCCGTATGTCTTCCAGACTTTTAACTGCCTCTGGGGAAGCGTAGCGAGCGCCACCTGGACGAGGCAGAAATACTTTTTTTCCGGGAGTTTACAGTTTGCTAAATGACCGGATCAAAAAATAATTCCAACGACGTATAAGCAAGTACAGTAGCTTCTGAAAAATCAACCCCGTGCAGTGCTGCCGCTATTGGCGTAGCCGTGTTTTCCGGAGAAGAATCAGAACAGGCATATAAAAATAGTGACGTTGTCAGAATCGCAATGGTATAGAGAAGTTTTTTCATCGACCCATCCCCTATTTTCTTATTATTGGGTTTTGTCTATTTTGTCTACTGTCCAGACAACCCTATCCAAATAAACTATTACGCCTGCGGATTGTTAACGAGATGGTCAATCAGCAGAACCGCCTCTTCTAATGTTTGCACAACACGGATATTAATGCCTTTGAAGTGCCCTGCAGTTTTAAACATTTTGGAAACTGCCTGGCCATAAACAGTCCCGGTGACAAAAATAGTCCCCAGATAACCTTTGCTTATTGCCAGCGCTTTGTATTTTCCGAATAACCCATTACTCTCGTAGTAGCCAAAATCAAGTGCTTTGACTTCTGTAAAATCGACTATCTCATAAAAAGGCTGATTGAAATCATCATCAGCTTCAAGATCGCGAATATAGTCGATGACCTCTTCCATAGTCCCCTCACCCAGCATACGGCAGTGAACATAGTGCTGTTTTATATTTTTAGTATAGCTCAGAGGCATTGGACACCATTTATTTACTCAATAAATCTATCAGGTTAACTGGCTATAGTCACTGAGCAAGCCATTATTTTGCACCTTGAAATTATTGTGAGGGTCATCAAAAAGGCCAATGGTAAAAAGCAGTAGAGCTGAGCCTTGATATACAGTTACAATCAAGCGGTATTTAGGAAAAACAGATTCCTGCAATACTGTCGTTTATCGGCATGGAAAATCTGTAAATATTAAATTATCAGGAAAATTACTATGGCTATTTTTACACACGTAACGCTAGGCACCAATGACTATGATAAAGCAGTAACTTTTTATGATGCTGCCTTGGGTGCACTGGGCATAGACAATCTGGGCAACCTGCATCCAACCGCCATGATGTATGGCAAGGGTTCTCCGGAATTTGTCATTCTTACCCCTTCAGACGGCAATCCTGCCTGTCATGCCAATGGCGGAACCATTGGTTTTGCTGCTGAAAACAGAGCTCAGGTCCACAAATTCCATGAAGCCGGACTGGCTGCTGGTGGAACTGATGCCGGCGAACCAGGTCCCCGCAGCTTTGCGCCAAACGCTTATGCTTCTTACCTGCGTGATCCGGATGGCAACAAAATCTGTGCCTATTCTTTCTCCGAAGAATAATTTACAAACATTAATTTGATTAATGAGCTCAATAGGAAAGGCCGGCTTGAACCGGCCTTTTTTTTTGGGGGATTCCCCGTATTTATACTCATACAAACACTGATATCGGCCATCTTGTAACTTTTCACTACAAGCTTTACTCTTTAGCAGGGCAAAAGACACATTAAGTAGCGCTGGTATTTCAGAATTATAATAAAACTGTCCAAAGCAAATTTTTATATAAATTTCCGCTCCCTGATAGTGACCCAGGAAAGTGGAATATTAATGCTCATATAAATATAACCAGTAACCTGTAAATTATTCCGTGTATTTTATTCAGAGGTAGAGACTATGTGTGATGACAGAACCTGGAAAGAAGACCAAGAATTTCTTAAGAAAAAAAGCAAGATCACGCGACGCAAATTCAACAAATTCACTGCAGGCGCCAGTGTGGCCATGATGTTACCACCTGTCGCCAACGCCCAGGCTGTGGTGTCCAGTAATGTGGAAGTCACCACACCGGGCGGCATTGCAGATTGCTTTTATGTGCATCCCGCCAGTGGCAGTCATGCAGCCGTTCTAATCTGGCCCGATATTTTTGGCCTGCGACCTGCCTTTGAACAAATGGGAACACGGCTGGCCCAATCCGGTTACTCGGTGCTGGTGGTGAATCCCTTTTACCGGCTTACCAAAGCACCCAGTTCCCAGCCGGGGGCAGATTTCAGCGATCCTGATACACGCAATATGCTGATGTCCCAGATGGGCTCGCTAACACCGGAAATCCAGTTCCAGGATGCCGAAGCCTATGTCACCTGGCTGGATGCCCAGGATGAAGTGGACACCAGTCGCGGTATCGGCACTACCGGCTACTGCATGGGTGGCTCCATCGTCATGCGCACTGCCGCAGCCATGCCCCACCGGATAATGGCTGGCGCCACTTTCCACGGCGGCAACGGCATGGCGTCTGATGCTCCCGACAGTGCTCACCTGCTTATTCCGCAGACCAAAGCCCGTATGCTGCATGCCTTGGCCGCCAATGATGATGCCCAGGCTCCGGGTGTAAAAGACACGCTGCGTAAGGCTTATGCGGATGCCAATATCCCGGCAGAAATCGAAGTCTACAATGCCCAGCATGGCTGGTGTTCACTGGATTCTGCAGTCTACGATGAAGCCGAGGCTGAAAGAGCCCATAGCCGATTGCTGGCACTATTTGAAACGGCGCTGGCCTGATTCACTTGAATCAGCGTGGCCACTTTTAAACAACGCTGAACAGTTCCTCGCTAGTTTACAGTGGGCAGGCCCTCGGCCTGCCACTGTAATAATCCCCCTCTGATATTGGCGACTTTGTCCCAGCCATTTTGCTTGAGAATATTGGCTGCCAGTGCAGAGCGCTTACCTGAACGACAGAGCGTCATGACAGGCTTTTCTTTTGGCAATTCGTCCAGACGATCACGTAACTGATTAATCGGAATGAGTATGGCCCCTGCCACACGGGTACTTTCTTCATCCGTTTCCACGGCCGTGCGCACATCCAGAATATTCACTTTATCCATATTGGCCGCAACCCATTGTGGCGTGATCTCAAAACTTCCACTGTAGGTTGTGACAACCGGCGCCCAGTCAGGCTTTTTGGGTAAATGTTCCGCATCAGGTTCCCCCCCCTTTATATTGCCCGGTACAGCGACATCAATTTGTTTGGGGTGCGGCAACTGCATGTTTTCCATATAACCGATAAAATCACCTTCATTGGCCAATCCGCCCAGCCTGGGATTAAGGGCTTTTTCTTCGCCAATGCTACTGGCTGTGCGCCCGGCATAATCATGCCCCGGGTACACAAGGCAATGGTCTGGCAGCAGAAATAACTTGTCATGAATGGAATGAAACAGTTTTTGCGCCGAGCCCTGCTGAAAATCGGTACGCCCACAACCACGAATCAAAAGGCAGTCGCCGGTGAAAGCCATACTCTCATCATCAAGCACAAAGCTGATACAGCCATCAGTGTGGCCAGGGGTTTCTTTTACGGTCAGGTAACGATTACCAAAATTGATGACATCATCATCCGCCAGCACTCTATCAAGCTTTTCAATCCCGGAAGCCTTTGATGCCATCAGCGCCGAGCCCAAAGCATTATTGAGCAGCCAGGCACCGGTCACATGGTCCGCATGGCAATGGGTTTCCAGGCAGGCGATAAGCTTTAACTGTAATTCATTTATTAATGCCAGATCACGTTCATGCTGTTCATACACCGTATCAATAAATACCGCTTCCCGGGTATTTTCATCTGCTAAAAGATAGGAATAAGTGCCTGAGGTTTGATCAAAAAGTTGTTTAAATATCATGTGTTGTTATCCTGCCCTGCTTTTCCATTACGTACCCAGTTAAAACATTCTTCACCCAGCTTACTCCTGCCAAGCTCAATATATTCACTGATATCCTGATCACCAAGCACATCTTTCCAGCGCTTATTGGTGCCCTTGTTGATAAATGTCTGCGCCCCGCCCTCAAATATTTCACCACCCATTGGCGTCACATGGGCGGCATTGACCTTCATCCATTCGAAGCTGGAGTGTTCTGTAATGGCATCCCATTTGTCTTCTTGCGGGTGAATATCCAGAAATTTTGCCAACTTTCTTATTTCACCACCCAGGTCTTTTTTCAGGTCATTGAAATGTACCAGTTTCATGTTGGGCAGTTCCCGGTAATCCCACCAGGTTCTGACATTTTCCCAAAAAGACCACATAGGGTATTCATCATGAATAAAGAGTTTCCAGAACTCATAAGGATCAGCTGGTGGTCTTACTATTGCCGGTCCTACTCTACCTGGTGTGTCATTGAACATTTCATAAAAAACATCCATCGCGTTATACAGATGGTTATGCAGGCTCCAGACAATATCAGGCAGATCCCTGGCTACATAGATATATTTCGCTGCCGGTGAAAAAACCAGGGCATCCAGCGGCAAATGGGTTTTGATAAAACGACGGTTTTGCTGGGCAGCCAGCATGCCCAGTTTGTCTTCTTTGGGAATAATCCTGATATCCAGCCAGGGCGAAAAATCATTGGAGGTAATGGCTGCATCCCCATCAAAAATCAGCTGACCAATAATCTGCTGCATCCAGGTGGTGCCCGCCTTGGCATAGGTGCCGATAATGATGTCATCGTCCCTGAATTCAAATTCATTCCAGATGGTTGAATCCATATGATGGTTTTGCAGTTCACGGTGTTTTTGCGGCCACTGTATTGAATCACTCATCTTATTTCCCAAGCCCTGCTCCGATTATTTTATATTCATTCCTGGCCATGCTTACTGATTCTTGCCGAGCTGAGCAAAAAATTGAAAGCAGATACACAGCTGTTCAAAGATACACCGATTTCAAAGAAAGCAAAACGGAAAACCCGGGTCTGTTAAAGAGGAATTCAAGGCATGGACATTCACTAACGGAGCCCCTATGCTTTCCATTCCTGACTTTTTTATTCAAACCCACAATCAATCTCAATAATGATCTCAAATAGAAAAAGATATACACAATGAATACAACCATCGCGAAAAGAATTATTAACACAGGTTTTTTTAGTACTATATTTTTAACAATGTCGGCGTGCGCCCAGCTCAGCAGTGTTATTTACGTCACCAATGAAGACTCCAATTCAGTCACCATGATCTCCGGGGACACCCATGAAGTGATCGCTACTATTCCAGTAGGCAAACGCCCCCGTGGCATCAAAGTCAGCCCCGATGGCAGTGTGTTTTACGTGGCACTCAGCGGCTCGCCAAAATGCCCGCCGACAATGGATGATGATGTTTGTGAAGCTATGGTTGCCGACAAGGCTGCTGATGGTATTGCCGAGGTAAACCCGCTTACCCGGGAAGTTGTTCGCATTCTTCCCAGCGGCTCGGATCCTGAGCAGTTTGACGTAAACTGGGAAACAGAAAAACTTTATGTCTCCAATGAAGACACCCATACCGCTACCATACTGGACCTGGAGCAGGGTGAAATTCTGATGACCATTCCTACCGGACTGGAACCCGAAGGCGTCAGACTATCTCCGGATGGACGCATTTTTTATGTCACCGGAGAAGTGGCCAGTGACATCACTGTTATCGATGCCAATACCGGTGCAGAAATTACCCGCATCAAGGTTGGACTGCGTCCACGTGATTCAGTTTTTACCGCAGACAGCAGCACGGCCTATGTGTCAGCAGAATTTGGTGAACTCATTAACATTATTGATGTAGTAAACAATACCGTTGCCGGAGAAATCCCCCTGCCAGAAGGCGCCTTACCAATGGGACTGGTGCTCTCGCCTGATGAATCAACCTTGTATGTAGCCAATGGCCGGGGCCAGACAGTGGTCGCTGTTGACCTGGCAAGTCGTGAAGTCATAAACTCTGTGGTCGTCGGCCCTCGCCCGTGGGGACTGGCCATGAGTCTTGATGGCACAACGCTCTATAGTGCTAATGGGCCATCAGATGATATTTCTGTGATAGATATCGCCAGCTTTGAAGTGATCAAAAAAATCCCGGTTGGTGAAACGCCCTGGGGAGTTGTCGTAGGGCCAGCCCCTGATTAATTTTCAGCTTAATCATTTCAATTTATAGCTTCAGGGCCAGTTATAGCTTCAAGGCCAGGCGGATAAAACCTTCCGGCTGGCCATCAATTCTGTACATATCCTGAATCTCACAGAGTTTTTCAAAGCCGGCTGTTTCATAGAGATGCAATGCCGGCTTGTTATCACACAACACTTCAATATCTATCCACTCCAGCAAATTACTCTGCCTCGCCCACTCACAGGCAAACCCAAGTAAAGCTCGACCAATGCCATGCCTGCGCCAGGGTTTCAGTACGCCCATCCCAAGCAAAGCGCGATGTGAGGTATTGACTTCATGATGTGCACGCAGATCAACATGGCCAAGAATGTTTTTGTTAGCTTCATCCATGGCAAGCCAGGCACGACGCCAGCCAGGCTGTCCGATAGTTTTTGACAGCCCCGCCACAAATGCCGCTTCTTTCTTGGTAGGGAGTTTTATTATTTCTCGTGGTACAGGCTGAAAAAGTGGCGCTCCGAGTTTGCCATTTTCTTCCAGCTGGGCGTTCAGATAGGCAAAAAATGCTGGGTAATCCCCTGCTTCCAATAATCGAATTTTAATATTCACACAGAACCTTTACTGAAATAATCATGTCTATTGGCTATATATCCGCACTGTATTGGTTTCTGCACCATGATATTTGCCAGGCGCGGAAAATGACGGCGGTTGTGCAAGATAATATGCCCCTTATTTGTCTCGAAGTTATTATCCCGGGTTTTTTATGGCCACTTGCTGAATTGATTCAATAGTGCCATATTCTTACCCACTTTTTATAAACATATAAAAATAAAACCGGAGTAAATATGAAACAGCACATCAAACCACTTTTCTCAGCACTCCTCCTTGTATTCTCGATGACAGGCACCCTTGCGTGGGCGCAAAGCATGAACCACGACATGGGGGAAAACATGGCGTCGCATATGGCTATTCTTCAGAGAATGGAAGACCGCGAGCAGATCGAGCATTTAATGTGGCGTTATACCAGAGCGCTGGATTCCTTTGATCCCGATGCCTATGTAGCGGTCTTTACCGAAGACGGATCGTTCGGTGCAATCAAGGGCAAACAGGCGCTACACAAAATGATGTCGGACTTGCGCAATGGCAGACAAGAACAGGCTGCCAATGGTACCCCCCCTGCCCCAATGTATCATGCAACCGAAAATTACTGGACGGAATTCGTGGACAAGGACCATGCCCGTCACCATGCTTACTGGGTCACCTATTTTGGCGCCAATGGCCCTGACTCTCCGGCTCGCATGGTTTCTGTAGGCCGCAGTGTTGATGACCTGGTTCGTGTTGATGGGGATTGGTTAATTCAATCACGCAACGTGAGTCCCGAAGATTAACCCCGCAATTTAAAGGCAAAGCTCAGCAATGCATGATTTCAGCGACAATATGGCACTGCATCTGGAGACAGAGAAGAGTGCCGAGGAATTACTTTCCCGACTACGGGAATATCAGCCGTGGGGGCATAAAATCACCTTTAGCAATGGTGTTTCCACAGAAGACCTGGAACGTCGTGTACCGTTTAATGAATATACTCTCAATAAAGTAAAAACCATTGAAGAAAATATTCCGATCGATGAAATGAAGGGTGGCAATGTATTGGATATTGGAAGCAATACCGGCCATAACTCAATCTATGTAGCGAGTCGATACAAGATGACCCCTACGGGTATTGATATCTCGCAACGACATCTTGACGTTGCCAACATGCTTTCCGAAATGGCAGGAATCTCCGGTAATTACATAATGGCAAATGCCGAAACCTTTGTAGAAGCAGAGCACTTCGATCTGGTCCTGCACTTCGGTACTCTGTATCACTTACCTAATCCACTTCTAGCCTTGCAAAGCAGTTGGCAAAACCTGAAGCCTGGTGGATATCTGGCATTGGAAACACAATGCTACGATCATGAAGATCCCAATATCTGCTACTTTATGCATATGCATAACAATGACAAATCAAATTTCTGGGCGTTAAGCATCAATGTCATCGAAACCTGGCTTAAACTGCAGGGATTTATTGAAATACAAATACTCCGAACGGTAAAAATGGAGTTTCTGGGCCCTGATATGTCCAGGGTGATTCTCATAGCGCGTAAACCGTCAGTTACTGATCCGACTTAAACACCTTTCCAATCAAAATAAATTATCAATAGGTATCATTTTGATACCTGTCACAGACAGCTTAAGCTATCTTGAAATGATGCTATAAGCCACTGTTTTAACGCTGCTTTTGCACAAAATATAGATTTACCTCGGGTATTCCCATAGGGTTTTTGTTTTATGTTGATAATTTCAAATTAACTTCTTGTTCATAAGGTCAAAAATATGCAAACTTGTCTCACATATAAATTCTTATTTATTTGATTCATAGTAGAATTTTTCCGGTTAACCACTTTTACCCAAATGTTGTTCAATATGTATTGACCGATTTAATGAGACTTATAGCCCCCTGAAATCAGACATATTTACAAGGAAGTGTAATTATGGACAAGGAAGGAATGACAGGAACGACCCCGGACGACATTGCTGGCATCCCCCCTGAGTCAACTCATCAAGCGGGGAATGACACTCAAAAACCTTTTGATTATCACGAAACCATTCTTGATGCCGTGCCTGACTGGGTATGGGAAATTGATCAGTATGGATTCATCACCTACTCCAATCCCAAAGCTCAGGATCTTCTAGGCTATATTCCCGAAAAACTCATCGAGAAATCATTTCTTCATATCGTTCCGAAAAGCGATTCTATCAGTGCGCGCGCTTTACTTTCCCAGGACTGGAAAAGTAATGGAAACACTGTCTATCTGAAACACTATCTGGTTTCCAAAGATGGCAATAAAGTTCTTTTTGAAACCACTGGCTCAGCTTTTTTTGACACTTATAGCAACAGGCATGGCACACGTTTCTTTAGTCGCCCGGTAGACAAGGAGCCATCTTCTGAAGAAAGAAAAAATAAAATGGCGATATTCGCCGCCAATAATATTAGTCAAGGCATCGCTATTGCAAATTCTGAAATGGTTATCACCTATGTGAATTCAACCATGACCGAAATATTCGGTTATACAGTAAAAGAACTTATTGGCGAGCCACTGATGATACTGGGTACTGATAATGATACGGATCTGGTGAAATCCAAAGATGTCTCTGCGGCATTAAGAAGCGATGCCCACTGGGAAGGTGAAGCCAGGCGAAAAACCAAAAGTGGAGAATATATTCCATGCATAATCAGCGCCCGTGTCATCGATAACAAAAATGGTCAGAGAATCTGTTATATCGGCACGTATATGGATAAGCGCCCCTTGCAGCTGTCCAGTGCCAAGGTACAGAATTCTCTCAAGAAAGTTATCAATACCATTTGTAATGCCATAGAAGACAGAAATGTAATCAAGAGCCAGCACCAGAAACGTGTTACAGATCTGGCTGTTGCTATTGCTATAGAAATGGGCAGTAGCGTCCATTTTATTGAAGGCCTCACCCTGGCTTGCCAGCTTCATGATCTTGGCGAAATGTATATCCCTCCCGAAATTGCCAATCGAGTGGGAAAATTGAGTGATGCTGATTTTGAGATGATCAAGACTCACCCGAAAAAAGGCTATGAAATACTTAAGGACATGAAACTTGAATGGCCTGTTGCCAATATTGTTTTGCAGCATCACGAGCGTATGGACGGCAGTGGTTATCCGAATCAGCTGCGCGGAGAACAAATTATGCTGGAAGCCAGGATTCTCGCTGTGTCGGATGTTGTAGAAACCATGTTGACCGATCGCCCCTATCGCAGAGCCTGTAGCCTTGATCAGTGCCTTGAGGAACTGGTAGAAAATAAAGGCAAGCTATATGACTATCATGTCGTTGATACCTGCATCCATCTGATCAGGGATAATCGCTATTTCCTCAAGCGCTTGTAAGCCACGCTATCTAAGCCCTCACCTTTTAGAAACGTCCCCCAGCACCACTGAATAGTCTGAACATGCCCCCGGCCAGTACCAGTGCCAAACTCTTTCCTGTTGAAGAATTATTAGCCTGCCAATACTGCAAAGCATACCAGGCACTGTTTTAAAACTCGATCTATTGGTCTCAATAAGGTATATTTGTTCACAGTATTAAACAAAAATCCCCCCCTTTACAGGAGTTAGTAATGAGCCAATGGGAAGGATTCGAAGAACTGGTGAAAGTAGTTGAAGTAGGTAGTTTTTCAGGTGCAGCCCGCTCACTGGGTGTGTCCAAAGGGCATATTAGCCAGCGCATCAGTCAACTGGAAGACCGTCTGGGTACCAGACTCCTTCACCGTACTACACGGAAATTATCACTGACGGAGCTGGGTAATTTGTATTACCAGCGCTGCAAACAGGTCATTGAAGACCTGGAAGAGATTGAGGAAACGGTTTCCGAGTTTCAGCAGCGGGCTACCGGCCTGTTAAAAATAAGCTCACCCAATCTGCTTGGTGAAATGCATATTGTTCCTGCCATTGCTGATTTTCTCAAAGAAAATCCTACACTGGAAATTGAACTTAATTTTTATAGTCGCAAGGTTGACCTTATTGAGGATGCCTATGATGTTGCTATACAGGTAGGCCCTCGTACTGACATTAATGTCGTTAACAAGCCGCTTCGCAATACAACTTTCATCCTGGTGGCAAGTCCGCGCTTTCTGAATCAGTACGGTACCCCGGAAGTACCGCAGGATCTAAAGCATCTGCGTTGTCTGCGATTTACAGAATACGGTACAAGTAAACCATGGAAATTTATTCGCGGTGAAGAAACGCTTTCAGTCAATGGTCAGAGTCATTGGCACAGCAATAATGGCCACTGCCTGTTGGCAGCCGCTCGCAACGGCCTGGGACTGGCTTATCTGCCGGATTATTACCTGGCAGAGGATATCAAGGCTGGCACCCTGGTCAGAGTTCTGGATGACTGGCGTGGTATTGAAAGAGACATCGTTGCGATTTACCAGCAACGACGACATTTGTCCGCCAAGGTAAAACTCTTCGTGGATTTTTTGCAGGAAAAATTTCAACAGGAAAAATCCTGGTAGGTATCGCCCCTTAATGTCCTGCCAGGGATTTCCACTCAGGGTCAATTACGGTAGGCTTATGTCAGGCCAGATTTTCCTGAGGACTTAACGTCATGACCTTTTCAAGAAGACAATTACTTGCGGCAACGGCAACAACTGCGATGGGCGGCCTGCTTCCCCATTCAACAATGGCTGCTGAAAAACGACGATTGGGACTGATCTTTCCTGTTATTGATCGAGGCCAACCGGAAGAAGGGCTCACGCTTTATGGCAATTCTGTTGACTATGTAATTAATAACCTTGACCTGAAAACCATGACACCGGATGGTTATGATGCCGTTATTGATCAAATCCCGGAGAAAGCGCTTTGGCTTGCAGCACAGGATGTAGAGGCCATTATGATTATGGGGACCTCGCTCACCTTTTACCAGGGCCGTGAGTTTAATGAGCGACTTGCCAGGACTGTCGCAGAAGCAACAGGCCTGCCAACGTCAACTATGAGTAATGGCATCATTAATGGCCTTAAGGAAGTTGGCGGTAAAAATATTGTCTGTGCTACTGCCTACAACGATGAAGTAAACCATCGACTGGTTCGATTTCTGGAACAACATGACTTCAATGTGCTGAGAATCGAAGGTCTGGGTATTGAAGCAGTAGAGGATATCTTTTCTGTGACAGACCCTCAGCTGATCGAATTTTGTGAAAAAGTGACCAATGACGCCACCGCTGCAGATGCTATTTTGATTAGTTGTGGCGGTCTGATCACCCTGAATATTCTTGCACCGGTTGAAGAGCGGGTAAGTATCCCGGCAGTATCAAGTACCCCCCATGCCCTTTATGAGGGAGCAAAGTTGCTGGGTATGGATGCGCATGTTGCCGGCTATGGTCAGTTGATTTCGGGATAGCACCCCGCTGGAAGGCAAAGAGTTACTGAGGGCCCACGATGTGTTCAAGGTCCACATTGTTATCCTGACAGAAATATTCTGTCATGTGAAAAGACGACCAGGGCACATCCCATGCTGCGGTCCAGGGGCGCGTATAGGCACCCGGATCATCTATAGTCACTTCGTAATGCAGGGTGTCATGGTTTGGTCGGGAAATCCGCTCAATTAGATGCAACTGATCTGTATGGGGCATACCCGAAGGTCTGCGGGCAAACCAGAATCTTTCGTTATAACCGATGGTATCGACTACCAGAGTATCACCTTCCCAGTGGCCTACCGAATGGCCAAAAAATGTCGGGGTATAGGTTTTCAGATCGGGATGCTCCCTGCCATCTAGCCAGATTTCCCGCCAGCTCCTGTTAGCCCCACCTGACATAACCAGAATTCGCTCACTACTCCTGTCATGAACGATTTCCAGCCCCCAGGGGGTATGGAATTGCCGCGGACCACCGTTAGGCATACAGCGCGGATGGGGATCATCGCGCCCCAGGGTCGCCAATCGCTCCTGAACAATTTTTTTAGCCCAGGGCCGAAATGGCGCTACTTTGTCTATTTCCTCCGGATGAACCAGGTAGGCACCATCCATTTCCACGAAATTTTCTGACAGGTTTCCTACACCACTATTCCAATGACCGGTTTCTCCTTTCATGGCACCAAGATTTACGCTGCCATCGTCAAAACGCGGTGTGGGCGACTGTGCGTAAACACAACACGTGGCTAAAAACAAAGGGCATGAAAGCATAAAAAGAATTTGTTTGAATGGACCCTGACGTGCTCTGTTCATATTCTCCCCCAAAGGTAAAAGCGGAAAATCAATCATCACGGCTTGAACCGGCAAACAGGCGTCTGCCACTTTCAACCAGCACAACAGAATTGGCATTGACCAGATTGCTGCCGTCACGAGCCAGACTGCCTTCCACTTCCAGAATATCGCCAACAGCTACGGAATTCCTGTTCCAGCCATTTCTTTCCATGGCGATTGGTGAACCCATCTCAAAAGCCCATTCCTCAAAGCTCCCCTCTTCTTCTATCTCGAGATAAAAATAGACATGAGGATTTCGCCATTCCAGCTTGATTAGATAACCATTCAAGGTAATCGGCTTCCGGGCATCATATTGTGCGGGGAATGAGTGATGGCTACTTGCAGGGAAGGTAAGGCCGAGAGAAAAAAGAAGGCCAATATATCTCAGGCAAGACTTTTTAAAATAATTATTCATGACTACCCCCCCAGGGAACTGATTTGAGAAAGACTAACCGGCCTTTTCAAAAAAGTCTATGTCAACGTATCTGGTCTCACTCTTTTGTTATTTAGATTGAGCAGTCAGGTTTCTGGGTGGTTTATATGGCGCCTTTGCGCAATATTTCCTCAAGTTGAAGGATGTTCTCCTTAACCCCCGGCATGGCCGGGTACACTTCCAGTAAGGTTAAAAATGCTCCGCGCGCCATGAAGTATTCCTGCTTGCCCATATAGACCAGCCCCCTGCCTGACAGCGCGCCAAAATGAAAGGGTTCAAGTTTTAATACCTCATCAATATCTCTCAGGGAAGCATCGTACTCACCAATTTGATAATAAATGGTGGCTCGCCTGTTCCAGGCTTCAGCAAAATCAGGTTTCAATGCAATCAAGCGGTCAAAGGTTTCCAGTGCTGCATTGATTGAAAAACTCTCCATTTGCTGGAGCCCCCTGTTCATCAGACTGTTAGCCAGGGGGTCTTCATGCTCAAACCATATTAGCCAGATCTCGTTAGCGAGTCTGGCAGCAGTATAGACATCCGTCTCGGACTTCAGATCGGCAAACAGCTCT
>JAUHWU010000240.1 GCA_030427065.1 Gammaproteobacteria bacterium
CTGCTGTTTTGACGAAATTTCTTCTTTGCATATTGGAGTCCCCCTTGATGAATGCTTTTAATAGCAACTGTCATAAATACTAAGACAATATTAAGATGAACACTATCTGGAATAACACCCAGCCAATCCAATGTATTTTTCAACCGTGATAAAACCAGGTTAACAGGAGACAACAATAATGCGAAAACCGGAAAACCTTATTTTTATGGGCTTATTGCTTTTACTAAGCTCATCTGTCTGGTCACAAAAAGATTGTGGAGCTGTCGGAGATGTTGAATTCATTTGCGGGCCTGCAAATGCCGAAGATCTGGTTCAGGTACCCGATAGCGACTGGATAATCAGCAGCGCGATGACGGCCAACACAGGCGTTTATCTCATTAATGCCAACACTGGTGCATGGCATGCTCCTGCAGATTTTGCTTTTGTTCATGACAGGGCTCGCTATCCCCTGTGCCCGTCCTCTCCTGATATGAGCCGACAGGAAACACACGGCCTGAATATCCGTTCAACCGGCCCTGATCAAGCCACTCTCTATGCAGTGGCCCATGGCGCCCGTGAGTCCATTGAAGTTTATGACGTGAATACAGCAAGTGGAACACCGCAGCTGACCTGGAAAGGCTGCGTACTGATGCCTGATGGTCTGGCGGCTAACAGCGTAGCCTCGTTTGCAGATGGTACGCTGGTGGCCACAGTCCTGTTCATGCCGGGAAAATCCTTTGCGGATTCCGTCGCCATGCGCCCCACTGGCGCAGTCTTCAAATGGTCACCAGGTGAGCGTGACTTCATCCAGATCGAAAATACTGAACTGCCCGGCAACAATGGCATTGAAGTGTCTGCTGACGGCAGTGAAATTTTTGTGGTCTCTTCCGGCTTTCAGACCATCGTCGCTTTCTCCAACAGCAACCCTGCAAGACAATTACGCAGCACCGAACAATTACCCATTACACCGGATAATGTCCATCTTGGTCCCAATGGCATACTCCTTACCGGCGGCATGAAAAACGATGTGCCAGCCTGTGGCGGCGCTCCCGGCCCCCAACATGATCTGGCCGCCCTGGGAAGCTGTCCGCGCGGCTCCATTGCCATAGCCATTGACCCGGTCTCCATGGCCAATCGGGTATTGGTGGAAACACCCGCCATGCCGGAATTCAGCAATGCGACCATGGTACTGGATACCGGCAACCGGTACTGGTTTGGCACCTTTAATGGCGACAGAATTGCCTATGTGGCCAAGTAAAGGCAAGTAGGAGAAAGTAAATTTAGGCTCAAAAAAAACCTCATAGCTCACAGGTATGAGGGTTTTTTTGACCTGAAATTTCCATTTCCACAATTCAAAAGACTACCTGGTTATAGAGCTTTGAATCGCCACTAATTTGCTAGACACCTTTCAGTCATAGAGAGTGACTCAAAGAGAGGTGTGAATCGCCACCAGTTTACTAGACGCTTTCCAGCCTCGTTTGATACTGCTTTTCATACTCTACCGGAGACAATAGATTATTAAAACCATGTCGTCTCCGAACATTATAAAACATCTCGATATAATCAAAGACATCACTGCGCGCATCACTTCGGGTTGAATATATTTTCCGTTTGATCCGTTCTCGTTTCAGTAACTGGAAGAAGCTTTCAGCCACAGCATTATCATGACAGTTGCCTCGCCTGCTCATGCTGCCTTCCAGACCATTGTCTTTTAAAAAAGATTGCCAGTCATGACTGGTGTATTGACTGCCCTGATCGGAATGAACCATCACCCTGGATTCTGGATTTCTTCTCCACACGGCCATAAGCAACGCATTCAGAACCAGTTCTTTAGTAATGCGAGATTGCATCGACCAGCCGATCACTTTGCGTGAGAACAGGTCAACAACCACTGCCAGATACAGCCATCCTTCATGCGTACGAATATAAGTAATATCCGTAACCCAGGCTTCGTCTGGGTTCATCGTATTAAACTGACGTTGCAGGCGATTAGGCGCAACAATACTCACATGTCCTGCTTTATGCCTTGGCTTTCTATAGCCCACTTGGGCTTTTAATCCTGCAAGTTTCATGAGTCTGTGAACTCGATTAGGCCCACAACCTTCGCCAACTTCACGCAGGTCTTGATGGATCTTCCGATACCCATAGACCGCACCTGATTCCAGCCAGAACTGTTTAATCAATCCTATTAGCCGGTCATCAGCGACTCTGCGATTGGAGCGAGGTTGGTTTCGCCAGACATAGTATCCACTGGGATGGACATCCAGTAGGCGACACAACAGACGAACAGGCCACACATGGCTGTGCGTCCTGATAAAGGCGTACCTCACTCGGGGTTGTTGGCAAAGTACGCCGCGGCTTTTTTTAGAATGTCGCGCTCTTCGGTAACTCGTTTGAGTTCTTTCTGGAGTCGTTTGATCTCTGTCTGGTCAGATGATTTAAGCTGATTCTCCTCAGCTTGAGGGCCATACTTCTTAATCCAGGCATAAAGACTGTGGGTGGTGGTCCCTAATCGACTGGAGACTTCGGCCACACTGTGCCCTCGTTCTGTAACCTGCCTGACGGCTTCTATTTTGAATTCTTCGGGATAACGTTGATTGCTCATAAACACCTCTCTTTGAGTCATTTTCTATGACTGAAAGGTGTCTAGCAAATTAGTGGCGATTCAGAGATAGTGCGCTGC
>JAUHWU010000087.1 GCA_030427065.1 Gammaproteobacteria bacterium
GCGATCTCGCTGGTCAGCTCTGATGAGCGTAAACAGCTGAAAGCCATAGAACGTCTTATCAAGCAGACGATCAGTCGCGGCCTGGTTGGAGAGATTGGAAGTGCCCAGCCGGTCTAGTCTTTGGTTTAAATAGCTATAGACAGAAATAACAGGATCCAGAGATAACATCAGCCAGATACTTTCGTGTTCTGGAATATCTGGAATATCTGGAATATCTGGAATAAAAGGTACTGCACAGGATTGTTGAAATCCTGTGCAAGTAACCTGATCTATTATTTTTCCATGCTTCAAAAGCTGAAAATATCTTCCTTTGTGGGTATTTCCATATCCTGCTCAAAATTTTCTTCCCAGATCTGACGCCAGGGCTGACCGTATACATCAGGCACCTTGTACTCGATTACAGTGCCGGGAGAGATAGGTTCGGCGCGGCCATTAATCGGGAAAATAGTCGGGATGCATTCGGTAAATACTATCGGGTCACCTTCCCTGAAGCTGCTGAGTTTGGTCAGATCGCGCACAATGCGAACTGGTTGCAGCAAGGCTTCAGGATCATAGAAAATAGCTTCGTGGTTAATGCCAATGAAATTTCCATCACTGTCATATCTGGATTGGTAAATTTCGATGGTTTGCATTTTATTGGAAAATTCAAAGCCACTGTGTGACATCCAGCCCTGGATATTGGAGGTCCAGGTAATCAGCGCATCACCATCCCAGAAGCCAATGGTTTCACCATACCAACGTGGTACATCTGCGCCCAGTCTGGGCACGGCGCCCTCCATATTGAAGTCCCGACCAAGATAAATATTGGTGACAAAGTTGTCGGCCTGGGTGGTGGATATCTGCACCAGGTCAGGGGTGACCATGATGGAATGTTCGGTGGCAGCGGCCCAATGCCAGCGCCGGATAAAGCCTTCCGGCCAGCAGTACATTGCCGGCCACTGAAAGGCGCCCGTATTCACCTGATGATAATTCTGCTGCACAAAACGTTTGGCGTATTCATCGGTCAGCAATGAAACTATGGTAGAGGCCTGACTGAACATCATGCCGTACCAGTTGGTCATCAGTGTAGAGAACTGCAAGCCACCATAACGTCCAGTCCATTCACCGGGAACGTTGGCGTAATCATATTCATCCGGGCCACCACGGGCCTGGGTCTCTGCCAGCAAGGCCTGGTAATGGGCTTCAGCAGAATCAAAATGATAGGGGCTGACAATGGCTTCTTTTGGCAGATCGCGATCACAATAGCCCCAGGCAGCACTAAGCGGCGGATTATCACCAATAGTCGCAGTACTTAATGGTGTGGCGACCCGTTGTTGCTCAATACCAAAACTGCTGTTGCAGCGGAAATAACGAGGATCAGTCCAATGCTCCATATCCTTGTAAAAATCTTTAGAGTTAAATAAATCTGTTTCAAGGGGCTCTATGCCTGCCGGTGAGTTGCCATTCGCTGCAGAATAAATTTCAATTCTTTCAGGGGCCATACCAAACATATCGCCAGGTTCCAGCAACAAAGGGCCAACGATAATGTCTCCATTCAATATTGTATTGACGTCGGGCAAGGTGCCAAAGGGGGTCGTTACCTCTTCGGGAGAAGTATCCAGAAGGCTTATTGGCTCTAACACCGGGGCGCCACGGCCAATACTGACGAATTCCGAAGTATCCGGTACCTGAGAGGACGCACAGGACTGCAGCAGAATGACGCTGGAAAAGGCGATGGATAGGTGTGTGGATAGGGATATGGCAAATTTACTGTTGCTGTATGGTGTTTTCAAAAGAGTCTCGATTATCAGGCGGATTAATTATAAATGCGTATGAAACAAGGTGTTTTTTGGCATTTCGTTAAAAATTGAATATATGACTGCCAGAGACACTATTGATTTTTTATGTTGGTTGCAAGCATTCAAAGCCCTCAGCATGTACTGAGGGCTCAAGTGCCGGGGCTTGTCTGATGGATTAAAATTTGTAGCTCAGCCCCATTCGGAAACTCTGTGGCACGGTAGCACGGCTGATGGTGCAATTGGTGAGAGCACAATCAATATCTTCCGAGCTCCTATCCTCAGGATCCAGACCCGGAACATAAGCCGGATAGTAATAGACGATTTCTTTTTTATCCGTGTCCAGCATATTTATCACTTCAGCATAGGCGGTCAGTTTGTCGAAATGCCAGGCCCCTCGAATACTGACGGTGGTCAGTGCTTCGGAGCGTTGGCTGTTGTCTGCGGTGAGGGCATAGGGTCCAAGATAACGCGCGCGCAGGGCCAGGTCCCAATTGTCGCGACTGGCAGAAATTCCAATCTGCCCGGCTTCTTCCACGGCGCCTTCCACAAAATTTCCTTCAGGATTATTCACATAACTGGCATTACTGTGGGTATAAACGGCGTCTACACCAAGCCAGCGCAGCGGTTGCCAGAACATGGTCAGCTCATAACCATCGCGCTCGGAGCCGCCTTTGGGTTCTACTGAATTGGAATCACCGACAAAAATCAGTTCACTGTCCTGATCCAGCCACCAGTAGGATGAGGTGAATTTGAAATCGCCCAGAGTCAGTCGGGCGCCGAGTTCCTTGCCTTCTCCCCGGGACATGCCGTCTATCGGATTAATTGCGTTAACGACGCCGCGGGCATCATTGGAGTGAAAGCCGCGACCCCAGTTGGCATACAACTCAAGGTCGTCCATGGCCTGCCAGGCCAGCGCAATTTTGGGTGAGAAAAGATTGTCCGAATTAGTGCCGGCCACACTCAGGCTATTCAAAGCGATAACATCGAAATCATAGTAATCCCCACGCAGACCACCTATTACCCGCAGGGTATCCGTGGCATACCAGGTCGCTTCAACGAAGGCTCCATAGGAGGCCTCCTGTATCGCATTGGCGGCTATATCTTCCACAAAGACGCCACGATCAGTATGTTCAACCCCGATACGGCTGCCATCGTCGTAACGGAAATTACCGCCACCGATGACTTGAAAATTCATTTCCTCAATCAGGGTCTTCTCAATTTTTCCGCCCATGGTCCAGCGTTTGTCGAACTGGTTGATCTGGTAGTCATAGGTGGGGTTGGATGACATGGTCCAGTCATAATGCTGGGCATATAACGTCGCGCCCCAATCGTCGCCAGTGAGCTCACTGGTAACAATCCAGCGTGAGGTTTCGCCCTCAGCAGTAGGGTCCAGCGCACAAAATGCATCTTCGCAGGCGTTTGTGCCGAAGGCCCGTTCAGGTACCTGCTCAGTGGGGTCCCAGTCAGCTTCATAAGCGGAAACGGTCAGCATGAATTGGCCAAAGTCTGTATCACGCAAATATTTACCCCACAGGGAAACATGGTTCAGGTCTTCGGCTTTTTGCCAGGGGCCATCGTTTTGTTTGTATTCTCCGACAAAAGTCAGGGAACCATTGTGAAGATCCTGGGTAGCTCCGCCAGCCACGCGTCGCCATCCGAACTGACCGCTTTCCATGGACAGAAAATTGTTGTCCAGAGAGTCAATGGTATGGATGAAAGAGGCGCCAGCCATGGAGAAATCGCCCAGGTCGGCGCGATAGGGTCCCTTGCGGTAATCAATTCGTTCCACGGTTTCAGGGATCAGGCCGTTAACATCCAGGTAGCCCTGACCATGACCATGGGAGCGCAGATTCATGGGCATGCCATCCACGAATACGGTGTAATCAGTACCATGGTCCAGATTAAAACCACGCAGAAAAAACTGATTGGCTTTACCGCTGCCTGAATGCTGCACTGCAATCATTCCCGGCATGGATTCCAGCAGCTCTGCCGTTTTAAACAATGGTCGTACCAACAGGTCGGCGCCACCGATAGAGCCTTCACTGGCTGCCTCAGCTGTACCCACAAGATCTCTGGCACGTCCGAACACGATGATTTCTTCTATATCCCTTGCCCCGGCAGAGTCGCTCTGTGCCAGGACAGGAACGCCAGCCATGGCTGAACAGAGACAACAGACCAATCTGGATAGTCTGGATAGTGCCAGTGGTTTTATTAACTTCATTTTCAATCTCACTAGTAAAGTCTGATGACTGAAACCCCGTCACCGAACCGAAAGTCGGATTAATTTCGACTCTTCATTGTTATCAACTATGAGGCCATGCTAACGGAAGTAAACCAGTGAAAGGGTGAAATTAACGGTTCGTAACTGTTTCATCTGCGTTAACGGGTTGTTAAAAAATATATTCGGGATTATTGGCGCCGGGAATGCGCTAAATGCCACCCTCTGGGAAAGTAAAAAGTGGGCGATCCTGTATAATTAAATGCTTTAAAATCAATAAAGTAGAGTTTGTTGAGGGGGCTGGCTTATATCCGGGGCAGGATTTTTGCGAGGACGGCACCATACTGGATTGTATGGTGGTATTAAGGGACGTTAAAAATCAATTTTTTGTCCCAATCTGCTGAAAATGGGCTATCTGAAACGGGTCATGTTGAGATAGGCCGCTTCGATGTTTTTCTCTCTTAATCGGTCGTAATAGGCCCAATCGGCATATTGTTCCAGCAATATCTCCTGTTTCATTTGCTCCAGTGAGTCACCGTCAGCCAGTGCCTGGTTTACAGCATCATGCAGATCCTGCAAAAACTGTCGCGCTGCCGAGACATCTTCCTTGTTAAAAAAGTCGCCATGGCCGCCGGCGAAAATATCGAAATCCAGTGCTTCAACAGCCTCGTAGGAGCGTATCCATTCCGTAATCGGAGTTCCGTCCAGCGGGCCACAGGCGCTGGGCAAAGAGCGGATATCATCTTGAACCAGTGCGTCAGCAATCATATCAGTGGCAAAGACGGTGCGTTCCTCAGGAAAATAAACGACGGTCATATCATCACCATGGTTCTTGCCCGGGTGGAACATTTCAACGGTTTTTCCGCCCAAAGTCAGCGTCATACGCTCGGAATAAAAGATATCCGGTCTGACCAGATCAGCCTGTAATTCAGCCGGTGTGGCGACCCCATCCCCGTTCAGATCAATAGTCTCAAAATAGCCGGGGAACATGCCGCAAATGCCAGGATCCGCGGTGGTTGGAATCATAATGTCTTCTTCGTCGATCATACCGTTATTGTTGCGATCGATCATGTCGCCAGGCATCTGCGGATAGCGTCCGTCCATGTTCACAGCGACGCCTTCATGGGCAATGATGGTGGCGGTATCTGCAAATACTGCTGCGCCGGGGGCATGATCAAAATGACTGTGGCTATAAATCACATAGCGCACCGGGACATCAAAGCGTTCATCAAGCTGTGCTTTCAGCCAGGTTGAAAATTCCAGGTTCAACGGATCGGCAAGAATGATACCTTCATCGGTGACCAGAAAAATACCATGCCAGGAGCCTGTACCTGCACGGTATAGATCGCCGGTAATATGGCGGATTTCATTGCCAACACGAAAAGCCGGTGTGTCGTCATCCTGGGCAATGACGGCTGCAGAGATCAGGGTGACAAAGGTAAGCGCAAGGAGCGGCAATAAAGATGGCAGTTTTTTCATAGGGAGTCCGGAGAAAAATATTAATAAGGTTATTCTTGGTGTAATTTAGTGAGCTGAAAAGAATTGAGCAAGTTTTTCAGTTTTTTTCTGCTCATGATCCTCGGCTATACTGCGGCTCAATAGTACTGATATCACAATAATTTACCAACAGGGAAAGCATTGATGGCCAATTTTAAAATAGTGACAGGTGCCTTGATCCCATGGATTCTCCTTCTGGCATTACCCGGGTATTCAGCCCAGGCAGAATGTCACAGGCAGTGCCTGATCAATCTTGCAGATGACTATCTGACGGCTTTGGTGGCACATGATCCAGGCAAGGTAGCTCTGGCCCGGGGAATCAGAACGGTGGAAAACCTGATCCCTATTCAGCCTGGCGAGGGACTCTGGCAAAGTGCTTCCGTGCTACCTGCGGAGTTCAGGATTTATGTACCGGATCCGGTCTCACAGCAAATTGGCTTTATGGTGGTGATGCAGGAAAATCAGGGCGTTGAAAACGGGGTAAGCAGGGAAAATCGTTTCATTCAGGTGGCTTTTCGTCTGAAACTGGATGCTAATGAAATCGTTGAAGCGGAACATCTCATTAATCGCGAGATAGATGATGTCGCCATGAGTCATTTGCTTAAACCCAGAGTGCCTTTGTTATCAGCAGTGACGCCAGAGTACAGAAATTCCCGCCAGCGCCTGCTTGCCATAGGCAGGGCTTACTATGATGCCCTGGAAAAAAGTAATGGCGCGCTGGCTCCCTTTGCCGATGATTGTGTGCGCCATGAAAATGGCCATCAGACTTCCAGAAACCGAATTCCTGACGATCCGTTCAATGATTTTGCGGTGTTTGCTGCCATGGGTTGCGCAGCCCAGCTAAATACGCAGATTTACCAATATATTGACAGTATAGATTACCGGCGCGTGAATATTGCCGATGAGGAAACCGGACTGGTGTTTGGTCTGTCACATTTTCGCCAGGCCATGGGTAATTCCCCTTATGAGGTCATGGGCGTTCCGGGACATCCTGAGTTTATCGATGAAAGGGATTCCTATGACCTGTCCGCTGTGCATTTATTCAAGATATGGGGTGGCAGTATCCACGAGGTTGAGGCAGTCGGTTATTTTGCTGACTATATGACCACGACTGGGTGGGAATAGATCGCAGAAGTGAGCCTGCTGGATAAAAGTTTAATAAAAGCTGGATAAAAAAGGGCAATAAAGATTGCCCGTTTTTTTACCCAAAGATTTTCTAATCTGGACCTGCTATCCCTGAATCAGCGCACCCGTTCAAACGGCCAGGCACCTGACACATGGACTTCGGATACTGAACTGATTTCACCGTTTTCATCGCGGTTAAAAATCCAGCCCAGTCCAAAGATACTATCAAAAGCGTTTTCCGATTGGGCAACCAGCACAGAGGTTGCTGAATCAGTATTACCACCGGTATCTGAATAACGGGGAGATCGGGTCAGAAACAGTTCACCATTTTCCAGGTAAACCTCTGCGGTTATCATGCGACCCAGCCAGACTCCCTGATAAGTGCCCACATAGGATTCGAGCAGTTCAAGCGGAACTTCAACAATTTTCTCTTCTGCCTGGCTTAACTCACCATTATAGTGGCGCTGCGCGGTTTCTGATTCGTTGCAGACATTTTCCAGTAGATCCAGATCAGACTGGTGAGCCAGCTCGACCAAAGCCTGTACCGGTTGATTTAACACACCCGGGTCTTCATAGGTAATCTCAAGAGTAATGTGACCAAAATCCTGTCTTGTGTAACGTTCTGTAATACGTAACTGATCAGTGTGAGGCAAACCTTCCCGGGTTAGCCAGGTCTTGTTATTAAAGCCGGCAGTGACGACCACCAGGGTATCTCCTTCCCAGTGGGCGGCAGAGTAGCCCAGCCAATTTGGCAAAATAGCGTTTTCCACCGGGTCACGTCCATCTAGATGGATCTGGCGGTAGGTCATATCGGGATTGAGCACGGCGATAAAGGTTGGGGTCTGCACAATACGTCGGGTACCGCCCACCGAGGAACCGGCAGGATAGGATGCCGGGCCGTCAGGCAAGCAGTTAAAGCGGGGGTCATCCACAAAGAATGTTTGTTCATTTTCAGCCATGACATCCAGTGCCCAGCCCTGGTAATTTTCAAGATCAAACAGGCTGCCACTGGCGTCGGTGGGGGTCCACTTGCCGGAAAAATCTGCATGACCATCGGCTGTGCGCGGAGCAGGTGCAGACATGTTCACGCGTCCATCTGCAGTGCGGGGGATATCCGGGGTGCTCCAGTCAAACCACTGTGCGCCAAGCGGTGAGGTTGCCGTTAACAGGATAGCTAATATTACGAGTCGATTTTGCATAGGGTCCCCTATCTGTTACTTGCTAATTTAAACGGTTGATATTTTTATTATGAGATTTATTATTGGCCTGTATGTGCGTAGTGTATATCATGTTGTCAGAGTGATCACATTCTGGCGTCTAAAATAATAATCAATGGGGAGTCTGGGAAATGCGAATCGTACTATCAAAAGCGTTTGCAATGGTTTTTGGCATGCTGTCACTTTTAACAAGTGCCGGGGCTTTCTCGCATCATTCATTTTCCGCGGAATTTGATGTTGGACGTCCAGTTGATATTACCGGAACCATAACGTCAGTAGAATGGACCAACCCTCATGCCTGGTTACACCTGGATGTAAAGGATGAGCAGGGAAATCTCCAGCAGTGGTCTGTTGAAATGCTCGGTGTAAATTCCATTGTACGTAGCGGTATGACGCCGCAAACAGTTAAACAAGGGGATTTATTGAGGATCACAGGTTTTGGTTCCCGTGATGGTAGTAATACGGCCAATGCTTCCTCGGTAAGCAGGGCAGAAACCGGTGAGTCTCTGTGGTCAAGCTCTCGAGAGTAATATTCCGGGATTAACAGCTTTATCCATCTATAACGTTCGTTATAATTTTCAATCTTATCTGTTTTATAGATGTTTCTTTTTTTTAGGCCGAGGATTCCTGACTGGAATCACTTTGATATCAGTGTGTGAAAATGTTGTGGAAAATCATCTAATCCACTGATTGCTTTAAACCTGTTTATTTCCAATATTCTTCCCGAGTTTTTTTGATCATTTGGTTTGCTTAGGTACACCTATAATGAGAGACTTGATGCCAGCTTGAAAAATTACCCATAAAGTGCTTTTTTAAGTAAAAATAAATATAAAAAATAATTATAAAAATTCAAACACTGGGGGATCTAATGAGTCAGCATATTCCGTTTAGAAAAAAAACCGGATTTTTAGCCACTGTTCCGTTAATGTTTTTCACTTCCTTACCCGTTCTATCACAAACAGCTCTTGAAGAAATTATAGTCACCTCGCAGCGCCGTGAATCCAATCTTCAGGAAACACCAATGTCTGTTCAGGCGTTTTCCATGGAAGAGCTCACCAATGCCAATATTCAGACCGGTAGTGAGCTTGGCATTATGGTGCCGAATGTTGTGTTGAACCCGGGTCTGGGGCAGGGGCAGTCATCATTCTTTATCCGCGGCTTGCCAGGGGTGGGTATTTACATAGACGGTGTCTGGCAAGGACCCTTTGGCTTCCAGCAAACCAATTTCACGCAAATGGAACGCGTTGAAATCCTGAGAGGTCCGCAGGGCACACTATTTGGTAGAAACACTAATGGCGGTGCTATCAATATGACAACTCAAAAACCTGCTGATGAATTTGGTGGAAAAATCAACGCTGGCTTTGGTTCATTTAATCGCAGGGATTTTACGGCCTCACTTGATGTTCCTATAAGTGACACACTGAAAACCAAGTGGATGATCTCAAGCTTTCAAAATGATGGTTTTCTGGAAGGCCTGACTTCGGGTCATGATTTTGGTGGCCAGGATGACCTGATTCTGCGTGGTGATATTCTGTGGGAGCCTACAGATAATTTTTCATTACGCTTTACCGCTAATGATGAAGATAAATCCAGCTCTGATGCGCGTATTGTGCGTTTTACCAATACTGACCATGTAAGATTTAAAGCACAAAATGTTATTGCCGGAAATCCTGATTACCTGAGCGCTGTACGGGCAATTGATCCTGATTTTCCTGATCCTCCCGTTAAAACAGTGACCAATCGTTTTGGGCCGCTTACCCATGAACCCGGTTTTCCCGGTGGCGAAGTAGGGGAATGGCAGTCCAAATCTGACGGTCCTGAAGACGGGATTAAAACTGATCTGTCCTACTACACCATGACTCTCGATTGGGGTATTAACGAAGCTTTTAATGTCAAAGCCATTCTCTCCAGCTGGGAGTTGGACAGACGTCAGGTAGTGGATTTTGATGGGTCAGATTTCATAATCACAACAGATGATATTCGTGACCTGGATAAAAATACCACGATGGAGTTCCAGTTTACCGGTTCCCTGTTTGATGACAGGGCGAATTATCTGTTGGGGTATTACTCGCTGGATCAGGAAAATAAAAACCGCTTTTATCGCTGGGGGTTATGGGATTTTGCCCAGCCGAATACCGGCCCCCTTGATCCGCCTTTAAACGGTGCGGCTTTGGGCTATGTCCGCAGCTATGGTGCAACCATCGGTGATCCTGCTTTGGAGACCTATTTCCCGATCGTTCTTATTACTGCAGATGATCTGGTGGGTAATGAGGATGAGGACTCTGCATGGTTTGGCGAGTTCACCTATTCATTTACCGATAAACTTGAAGCAACGGTTGGGATTCGCATAACCAGTGATGATGGCCGTGCCATGACCTATACGCCAACCGGTGCCTTTAGAACCAGTGACCCCAAAGTTGCACCAAGCGGAAATTCGTTTGCCGGAACATTGGTTTCAGTGGCAGAGGATGCTGATCTTGGCAGTATTACCACCAACAAATTTGCGGTGACTTATCAGCAAACTGAGGATTTGATGTTCTATGCCAACTGGGGTGAAGGTTTTACTTCCGGTGGCGTAACCAATGTGGCCAATGTTGGTCAGGTGATTCTGGATCCTGAAATTGTTACCACCTGGGAATTGGGTATGCGTTCAGACTGGCTGGATGGCACTCTGCGTTTCAATGCGACTTACTTTGATTCGGACTGGGAAGGTATGCGGGTCCAGCAGTTGCCGCCTGATCCGGATAACCCGGGTTCTTCGTTGCCTTTCCCATACCCTACCAGTTCAGGAAAAGGTGAGGCATCAGGCTTTGAATTCGACATTACCTATATGCCAATAAATGATCTCGTCATGACACTGAATATCGGTTTAATTGATACTGCCTATATTGAACGTGGTGTATTTGATGGCGTAAATGGTATTGCGCCCAACTCGCCATTCGCCTATGCGCCTGACGAAAGTTTTTCTTTAGGTGCTGTCTACGACATCCATATGAATAATGGGGGAACATTGTCGCTTTCAGGAAAATATGGCTGGATGGGTGAGTATGCCCGGGATTCCGCTTTCCAGAGAACCCGTGTAGATGCCAATGGGAATATCATAATGGAGCCTTCCTACGGCATTCTTAATGCCAGGGTTATCTATACTCCCCAGGCAGGAAACTGGGATCTCAGTCTCTGGGGTAATAATCTCGGGGATGAGCAGTATATTAATGGTGGTTTTGATACCCGCAATGTGTGGGGTTATGACTTTTCTGTAGTCGGACGCTCCAGAGAGTTTGGTATTACTGCCAATATGTCATTTTAATTCTGCAGCGAAAATGTGGGGACATGGACGTCCCCATTCTGCAGCACACCATTTACCTGAGTAATCCGGGCAGTTGTTGTTTGCCAATTTCCCGAATTCAGCTATTCGGTCTGTTTTAGACTTCTAATCCTGCAACATAACCTGATGACCAGGCCCACTGAAAGTTATAGCCTCCCAGATGTCCGCTGACATCGAGTACTTCACCGATAAAAAATAACCCGGCTTGCTGTTTGGCTTCCATGGTGCGCGAACTGATGCTGTCAGTGTCCACGCCTCCCAAGGTCACTTCAGCGGTGCGATAGCCTTCCGTGCCAGAGGGTTTTAACTGCCAGTGATTCAATTGTTCACCCAGCTGCTTCAGACGCTGATCACTAAATTCTGCCAGCGGTTTCTCAGCTTCGTCATGCCACCAAAGCTGTTGTAATTCTGTCACCAAAGCCTTGCCCAGATTTTTCTGCAGGACAGTTTTTAACAGGTTTTTGGGATTTGATCTTTTACTCTGGCAAAGCCAGGGGCCGGCATCAATGCCTGGTAACAGGTTGATTGCTATAGTGTCTCCGGGATACCAGTAGCTGGAAATCTGCAGTACTACCGGGCCACTTATGCCGCGGTGGGTAAACAGCATGCTTTCACCAAATGTTTGATCATTACAGCTTATCTCAACGTCTACAGAGACACCGGCAAGGCGTTCACACACTGATTTAAACTGATCTGTAAACATGAAAGGCACAAGTCCGGCGCGTAGATCTGTCACTGGTATGGAAAACTGTTGTGCAATGTCATAACCCATACCACTACCGCCAAGGGTAGGAACAGAAAGCGCGCCGGTAGCGACGACCAGAGATTCACACGTTAATGAGTGGCTTTTTGCAGACTCGTTATTTCGTCCGGAAAATTTAATCTGGTAGCGTGCGCTGGTTTTTTCATTCGATGAGGAAATGGGCTTGATAGTGCCGATGTCAATGTGAGTGATAATTCTGACACCGGATGCTTCACACTCATGTTCGAGCATTAAGAGGATGTCTTTTGCCGAGTCTTTGCAAAATAATTGCTGATGTTTTCTTTCTTCATAATCAATACCATGCTGTTCAGCCAACTTGATGAAATCCCACTGTGTATAACGCGACAGGGCTGATTTGCAAAAGTGGGGATTAGCGGATAGAAAGTTTTCAGGCTCAATTGAATAGTTTGTAAAATTACAGCGGCCGCCACCTGACATCAGAATCTTTTTTCCAATCTTGTTGGATCTTTCCAGCACCAGTACGCGGCGACCTCTACTGGCTGCAGTCAATGCGCACATTAATCCCGCTGCGCCTGCACCGAGAATTATCACATCATAATTCTCTTTGTTTTTATGGTTGTCGGGACTTTTCAAGTAATATCCAGTGTTGTCTTGATTATCTGGAGTGAATGCGTGGCGTAATCCTATCATTGAAAAGCGCCGTGAGTCATAGGCACTGTCTTCAGACTTAGAAACACCGTCGATCCATCTTTCTTGTTTAGATCGATGAATTGCGCCAATATTGGTTCGGTAAAAAATAGTGGAAAAGGTGATAAAGGGGAAATTTATGTTCAGGTGTGACAAAAACAGAATTCAGCAAAGTCCGGGGCTTTTATTGTCTGTGGTAACCAGTGTCTGCTTAATGTTTGCGGCATCAGCCAGTGCCCAGGTCACCATGGAAACCTTACTGGATCGTATCCAGATCGAGGATTTACTGGTGCGCTACTACTATGAATTGTCCCAGGGCAATGCCCATGAAATGGCAGAGTATTTTACCGAAGATGCGCTGCTTGATGTTGATGGCACTATTGCTGTGGGTCATGAGGAAATTGCCGCCCTTTACACTCGACCTGAAGGTAGTGAAGAGGCCGAGGCGCGAGCCAACCGTGGGGTGGGACATATGTTACTCACCAATGCGGTTATTGATGTAGACGGAAATAATGCTGTTGCCCATGTACTCTGGACCGGGGTGCTGAACCCGGGTGTGGGACAGGCCCCGAATCTGTATGAACAGGGTCGTGAGGATAGCGCGCTGGTCAAGATCGATGGTAAGTGGTTGATCTCCAAACGTTATATCAG
>JAUHWU010000241.1 GCA_030427065.1 Gammaproteobacteria bacterium
TTTAATGCAGGCGCATCGGGCTTCCCGAGGCATGCTTTCGACAATATCTATCGCGCCTGGATATCTTTTCATCCGCATTTTGCATATAGATAACGAGTGGCATACATCCTGCTTTAGTTTTTCGGGATTTATGACTTGTTAGCAGAATGAGCTGGTAATCAAATGAGTAATTAGTCTCAAAAAGCTTTAAAGCCCGATAATGAGAAATCACACTATGCCGCGAACCCCGAATTCCTCCCTGCTGTTACTACTCATCCTGCCAGCGCTGTTTTTTGGTGCTATGGCAAGTGCGCAGGAAAGTGCCTATCCCCTGCAGATGAGCAGCAACCGCACCAGCCATCGCCCTGAAGTTCCAGGTCCCAATGGCCTGGTCACTGCAGGCCATCCGCTTGCTGCCATGTCGGGCCTGCAAATACTTATGCGCGGTGGCAATGCCATCGATGCCTCTGTGGCGACCCTGGCCACATTGAATGTAGTGCGCCCGCAAATGTCCGGGGCTGGCGGCAATGGTTTTGTCACCTACTTCGACAAGGCTTCAGGAGAAGTACTGTCGCTGAATGCAACTGGCGCCGCCCCCCTGTTACTGGATGCCGCCCTGCTCAGTACTGAAGATCTGGACAAGGGGATTAACGCCGGCGTGGTACCGGGTTTGTTTGGTGGCTGGATAGCCCTGCTGCAACGCTTTGGCACCATGTCATTAGGTGAAGTCATTGCGCCAGCCATTGGCTATGCCCGTGATGGACATCCATTGGAAAGCTCGGTCGCCAGCGGTATTGCTTCTTCGCAGGAATTATTCAAACAATTTCCCGATAGTGCCGCGCAGTTTCTGCCTAATGGACGCGTACCCGCCACCGGTGAGCTATTCAAAATGCCCGCACTGGCGATGACCTTTCAGAAACTGGTCGATGCCGAGACGCAGGCACTGGAGCAGGGCGCCGATCGGGTTGAGGCCTTGCAGGCTGCTTTTGAGCGTTTTTATAAGGGCGATATCGCCGATGAAATGGCCCGCTTCTATGAAGAAAATGGCGGCCTGTTTCGCCATGAAGATTTCTCCCGCTACCAGGCCAGCTGGGAGCAACCGGTACACATCAACTATCGTGGTTATGACATATACTCATCGCCCCCCTCTTCCCGTGGCGGTCTGGAAGTATTGATGCAGTTAAAACTGGTGGAAGGTTTTGACCTTGGTGCCTTGGACCCGGATGATCCGGTAGTGACGCATATTCTGGCTGAAGCCATTCAACTGGCGAAGGCCGATATCTATCATTTTGTCGCCGACCCCAATCTCTACACCATTCCGGTGGAGGCCATGCTCAGTGATGAATATGCTGCAAGCCGTCGCCAGTTAATAAATCCCGATCTGGCCATGACTTATCCCGGGCCGGGCAAACCTGCCGGCTTTGAGAATTCCAGCGCCTATCGCCAACACCTGTTGCCGAAACAGCAAATCGCCGCCAACCGCGAGCAGTCCTTCGCTGGCAGCACCACCAGTTTCTCCATTCGGGATAAGGAAGGCAACGTGGTGGCATCCACGCCGACCCATGGCGGCGCCTTTGGAACCGGTGTGGTCGTGGGTAATACCGGACTGACCTTTAACAATGGCACCCGCATTGGATCATCATCGCCCTATCCGGAAGACGTGAACTATGCCCGTGGCGGACAGATTCCCATTCTCAACAACTCCCCTGTCATTGTGATGAAGGACGGTGAGTTTGTTCTCTCGCTGGGCAGTCCGGGTGGTGAGACCATTGGCCAGACCCAGTTTCAGGTACTGGTGAATGTGCTGGATTTTGGCATGCCGGTACAGGCGGCCATTGAAGCGCCACGTTTCAGTTTATTTGCCGCCCCCAATTTTTATAAGGAAGGTGCGGCCATCACCATGCGCATTGAAGACCGGATTTCCATTGAGCAGTTTGAAGGCCTGCGCGCAAGAGGCCATGACGTTCAATTGGCACCATCCTTCTCACTTGGCAGTATTCAGGCAATTTTGAGGAATGAGGAATTCGATACCGTCACTGCAGGGGCCGATCCCCGCCGGGCAGCCTATGCGGTTGGCTGGTAGCACAGCCTGATGCCTGAAAATCCAATTCAATTATTTTTATCCACCAGGAAACCATCATGAACTATTGTTCTGTTAGCGCCTCCATCAGCAACCTGTCCCGGCAGTTTGTTAAACAGACCCTTTGTATTTTAGCCGTCCTGCTGGTCGGGGCCTGTCAGTCTCCGGCCATGATCACGGATACCGAAAATCCGGCAACGCCCTGGAACTGGTCAGAAGATTATGTCACCCGCGAGGTGAATCATGTGCGCGCCGGCAGAAATCTGAATCCTGAAAGCTGGCCGGGTGGTGCCAGGGTTGCAGTACTGCTTTCCTATGACGTCGATAACGAAACAGTAATGGGACTGCGTAATGGAGAGATCAGTGTGGGTCCGCTGTCACAGGGGCAGTATGGCCATCGTGTGGCGTTACCGCGACTGGTTAAACTAATGGACGCCAACGATATTCCTGCAACCTTCTTTTTTCCAGCCTGGAGCCTGAAGATTGCACCACAGCAGGCTGATGTGATTAATGCCTCTGGTCAGCATGAGATTGCCGTGCACGGC
>JAUHWU010000088.1 GCA_030427065.1 Gammaproteobacteria bacterium
ATAAGCGCAGCGCATCCGACATTGCTGATTTTTCCTCTCTATCAGGCAATAAAAACCCGAATCGGAGTCTGGGGGGGGGGTTCTGTCGGATGCGGCCTGTGGCCTTATCCGACCTACGGTGCTTTGCCTTTTGCTTTCAGAGTTGTAATGGTTTTGCAGAGCTTTGCTGATTGGTCACCTTTATCTTTTATCCTTTTTCCTTTATCTGCTTCCCCAAACCTGCCCTGAACACCCGGCCCTGTAAAAATCTCCGATTTCTGAACAGTCTGCCAATTTTTTGCTACAATACTTGGCCTGAATTTAGTCAGTAGTCATGTTCTCTAATTTTTACTGAATTCTGTCATTTTCTCAGATATGGAGTTTTTTATGTCAATTGAACTACCCGCTTTGCCTTATGCTCAGGATGCGCTTGAGCCTCATATTTCCAAAGAAACGCTTGAATTTCATTATGGCAAGCATCACAACACCTACGTGGTAAAACTCAATGGCCTGATCGATGGCACCCCTGATGCGGACAAATCCCTGGAGGAGATTGTAAAGCACTCTTCCGGTGGTGTTTTCAACAATGCGGCGCAGATCTGGAACCATACTTTTTACTGGCATTGCCTGAGCCCCAATGGCGGTGGTGAGCCTGAAGGTGCTGTGGCTGACGCTATCAATGGTGCCTTTGGCTCTTTCGCTGAATTCAAAAGCAAGTTTACCGACAGCGCGGTGAACAACTTTGGTTCTGGCTGGACCTGGCTGGTGAAAAATGCCGATGGCAGCCTGGCAATTGTAAATACCTCCAATGCCGCTACTCCGCTGACAGACGAAGGCGTCACCCCTTTGCTGACAGTGGATGTATGGGAGCATGCCTATTACATCGATTACCGCAATGCACGCCCCAACTATATGGAAGCATTCTGGAATCTGGTTAACTGGGAGTTTGTTGCCAGCAACATGGGTTAATTTATCCAGTTATTGAAAAAGCGGGCTTAGGCCCGCTTTTTTTGTCATTAAAAAAGTTACAAGTTGTAAGTAAGCGGATAAAAGAACAAAGATAAAGAAAAAAGGTGGGCAGGATGGAGAAGGCGTCAGGGTTGGCGTCTTTTTTGGATGCTGGATGCTGGATGCTGGATGCAAGAGGAAAGTTACAAGTCTCAAGAGACAAGCAGGCGCATACAGGAAAAAGGAAACCTTTCAGGGTGAAGGTATTGCGTCTGGTGTCGCCATGTCGGATGCGGCCTTGCAGGCCTTATCCGACCTACTATCCAATTTTTCATTCAACTTTTCGTTTTAACCACTGTATCGGTCCTCAATGGTCACCTTTTTCCTTTTTCCTTTATCTTTTTTCTTGTAACTGTCTTTATTCCGGATCGATCGGCGCTGGTGGGGCTTTCCCCAAAATCATATCGGCGGCTTTTTCCGCCACCATCACAGTCGGGGCATTGCTGTTGCCGCTTACCATACGGGGAAAAACCGAGGCATCCGCTACGCGCAGGCCTTCTACACCGCGGACTCTGAGCTGGGAGTCCACCACGGATTCGTCATTGTCTCCCATCCGGCAGGTACCACCGGGATGGTGCACGGATGTCATATTGGCTTTGATAAATTCTTTTAGCTCTTCATCACTGTCCACGTTCACGCCGGGCAAGGTTTCCTTGCCCTGGTATTTACTCATCTGGGGAGTATCAAGAATCCTGCGTGCTATTCGCATGCCGCGCAGCAAGGGTTCCAGGTCTGCCTCGTCACCCAGGAAGTTGGTATCTATCAGGGGCGCCTGGTGTGGGTCACTGGAGGCCAGGGTGACACTGCCGCGGCTCTTCGGTCTTAATAATACCGAGTTAATGCCATAGCCATGTCCCACCGGGAAGGGAAAACCGGGTTTGGGCCGGTTGGCGGGCATGAAGACAAACTGTACATCGGGTCGGTCGAGTCCGTCTGTGGTATGCAGGAAGCCGGTGACTTCAAACAGGTTGCCGGCCAGTTGTCCCTTGCGCAGTAACAGGTATTGAAAAACACTCAACGCATTACGCGGCAGGGCTTTCCAGGAAATACCATAGGATTCTGAATTAATGCACACGCGCTGGACGACAGCAGAAGGATGGTCATGCAGGTTTTTGCCGACAGCGGGCAGATTGATATGCGTCGCGATACCCAGTTTGCCGAGGGCGTCACTGTCACCAATGCCCGAATGCAGGAGAATGGCGGGGCTGCCATAGGTGCCACCGCAGAGAATCACTTCCCTGCGCGCAATGAAATTCTGGCGCAGACCGGCAAGTTCAATATCGATGCCGGTAGCGCGGTTATTTTCCAGCAGTACCCGGTTAACGAAACATTCAGTCATTATGGTCAGGTTCGGACGTTTTAGCACCGGCTTGAGAAACGCGGTAACACCGGAGACGCGGCGTCCTTTATGGAGGGCATTCTGGCGCACATCAAAACCGGTAGGGTCCATGCAGCCATTGAAATCCTCGCAGCGGGGATAACCAAGACTGCTGGTGGCCTCCAGAAAAGGCGTGATCATCGGGTTATATTTGCGCACATGGGAAATATGCATTTCGCCGTCGGTGCCATGATAGGGCGAGTGGCGGTAGTCGACGTTATTCTCGCTGCGAATAAAATAGGGCAGCACGTCACGATAACTCCAGCCGGGATTGCCCATGGCCTCCCACTCATCAAAATCCTTTGGGTGGCCACGGAAATAGGCCATGCCATTGGTGGAGCTGCAGCCCCCCAGAATCTTGCCCCGGGGAAGCAGTATCTCTCTTCCGTTCAGAGCTTTCTGCGGTGTGGTCTTGTAATTCCAGCCATAGGTCTTGTGGAACATGAGTGTACCCACGAAAGAAGGTACATGCACCAGCGGTGTTTTGTCGCCGGGACCAGCTTCGATCAGGCAGACCTGGTTTGACGGGTCGGTGGACAGGCGATTGGCCAGCACGGTACCGGCAGTGCCCGAGCCGACAATGATGTAATCGAAGGTTTTGTTACTCATGGCTGCAATCCACTGCTACTCGCATTTTTTGTCATAGTTGCCTTGATGGTTACAACGCTGCCGACATGACAATATCGTTGAGGCGCTGAAAGCGTTCTATATTGGTGGCTGGTCCCATCACCCCGGCCGTCAGGCAGGCAAAGGTAATATCCCATTGCGGGTCCACCCAGAACAGGGTACTGCCGGCGCCGTAATTGCCGAAGGCGCCGGGGCTGGCCAGGGTGCCGCCATAGATGGACGGACATACCGCATCACCGCGCAGGCCAAAGCCAAGGCCTATATAGGCCGGGTAAGGTTCCCAGCCATGGGCAATGGCTATTTTTTTGTATAACTCGTTGGGTTTGTCGCCGGTCCAGTTGCTGGTGGCTAATTCCATCATCGCTGGCGACAGGATGCGTTGACCATCCAGCGTGCCGCCCTGGCGAAACATTTCGGCAAAGCGGAACAGATCAGGCACGGTGGAAATGCCACCGACCCAGGGCATCTCTGCATGTTCCTCCGCAAAAGCACCCTGGGGGCCCAGATCGCTGCTGCCCAGATGCTCCTGTGGCGGTTTGCCACGGAAATCCGGAAAGATGTGCCGGTCTTTCAGATCCTTGCGTACGCCGATGGCGGTGTCTTTCATGTTCAGGGGGGTGAGCACCTCATCCTGCAGTAATTGCCGGTAGCTGCGTCCCTCGGGATCACAGCGGCGCACCGCTTCGCCCATCAGCGCGTGATGGACTAAAGGCGAGTAATGCACCAGTTCGCCGGGGGGCTGCAGCGGTTCGATGTTTTCGCAAATCGCTTCAATAATGCCGTCCAGCTTGTCGATATACATGCCTTCCCGGGGAATCCACACCGGCGGCAGACCGGAGGAATGAGTGAGCAGGTGAAAGAAATTAATCTTCTCACGGCCATGGCCTGCAAATTCCGGAATAATCTCGACCACGTGGGTGGTCAGGGCAAACTGGCCCAGTTCAATAGCGCGCAATACCAGGGTATTGGTAAAGGCCTTGGTCAGTGAAAACAGCGAGAACACCGAATCGGTTTGCAGGGGAGTGGTGTGTTCCTGATCGCCCCAGCCGATAGCCTCCAGCATCCCTATTTCACCATGGCGGGCTACGGCAATGACGGCGCCATGATACTTGTCGGCGGCGATATCTTCTTCAATGACGGTTTTTAGATGGGCAAGGCGGTCCTGATGCAGACCTGATGCTGAATGGCTCATGGCAACGCTGTCTCTTGTTATTCGGTACTGATGGATGATTTTGCAAAAAAAAGCAAGACTAGCATAAAAATGCCGTCTGTCAGATGTCAGTACTGATTTTTCATAATGTTTCAGGGCGTTGGGTAAAAACACCCATCTTGCCGCAACAAAAGGCTATCTTGCGGCCATGAAAAAAATTGTTGTCGCAAACCGGTGGCTTTGACGAAATACACATCAATAAAATTAACGCTCAGGAATTGGCCTGATCAATTTTCCAGCGCGAAAGAATTTCCTGTCTGTCAGCATTTTTACTGTGGACACCAAACGGTGTTGCCGGTGGATTCCGGTCCATGCGCGGCATGGCATTGGCCTGGCTGATCCCGTCAATAATTTGAAAGCTGTGCCGGTCAACATTGTGGGCATGGTTCTGGGCTTCCTGCAGACTCAGGACCGGCGCAATGCACACATCATGCGCTTCAAAATGGGCAATCCACTGCGCCCTGGTTTTTTTCAGGAACATGGATTCAAGAATGTTTATTTGTGCAGGCCAGTCCTCACGTTGCCACTGCTTGTCAAATGCAGATTGCTCAAGCTCAGTGTTCTCGATAAATGCACGATAAAACTGTGGTTCGATACAGGCCAGGCTAATCCATTTGTCATCGGCGCAGCGATACACATTGTAAAATGGCGCACCGCCATCAATCACATTGGCCTCGCGTTCATCATTCCAGGTGCCGGCATTGAAGTCGCCGTAGATCATGTTCATCAGGGAAATGACACCGTCGGTCATGGCGGCGTCTACCACCTGGCCCTGGCCGGTATTACGGGCATGATGCAAGGCCGCAAGAATGCCCATCACCAGATACAGGCTGCCACCCCCGAAATCCGCAATCAGGTTCAGTGGGATAGCGGGTTTTTCTGCTGTGCCCATGGCGTGCAGCGCCCCGGTGAGGGACAGGTAATTAATATCGTGGCCAGCTTTTTGCGCCAGAGGCCCGGTCTGGCCCCAGCCGGTAATGCGGCCGTAAATCAGGGCAGGGTTGTCTGTGTGTAATTGTTCCGGGCCCAGACCCAGGCGTTCCATCACGCCGGGTCGAAAGCCTTCGATCAGGATATCCGCCTGTTTGGCCAGTGCCCGGGTGGTGGCAATGTCGTCGTCATTTTTCAGATCAAGCACAATGGAATGGCGGCCTCTTGATTCCACGTCCTCTGGCAAATAATCAGGCCCCTGGGCTCGATCTATACGCACTACATCAGCACCCAGGTCTGACAGCAGCATGCCGCAAAATGGCGCCGGGCCCATACCGGCAAATTCCAGTACTTTGACGTCGGCAAGGGGGCCTGATGGTTTTGTCGTGTTCATGCTTTTATTCGCGTTTTCCCAGTTTGTCTGCTTTCAATATTATGCCCAGTGCTTCCCGGTCTACGGTGTCTTCAGTTAGCCCGGTGGTACGCAGGATATGTTTCTCCACTTTCTGTGTCGGGGTTCGCGGTAGTTCCTCAATAAAGCGAAAATACCTTGGCACCATGAAGTGGGCAAGTCGTTTACTCAAGAAATCCGTCAAGGCTGAAATATCAATTGGCTTGTGTTGTTTTGTCACAAGGATGGCGAGAATGTCGTCCTCACCACCGTCACCTGCAACAGCCACAACCGCAGCCTGGGTTATTTGTGGGTGAGCCAGTAGTTCCTGTTCCACTTCAAAGGAGCTGATATTTTCGCCGCGCCGGCGAATGGCATCCTTGGCGCGGTCAACAAAATAGTAATTATCCTCTGTGTCGCGGGTAAATAAATCGCCGGTATGGAACCAGCCATCGCGCAAGGCCTGAGCACTGGCCTGTGGATTATTCAGATAACCGTGGCTGATGCTCCAGGGATCCTCCGTGCGCACCAGCAATTCACCGACTTCACCAACGGCGACCTCATTTCCCCGACTATCCACCAGTTTTAATTCAACCCCCTCACGCGGGGTGCCGCAGGTTCCTCTTGCTGTCGGGTTTGGTCCCCCCCACAGCGGTACGGATAATTCTGTCATATTGAATTCGGTATGAACCTCTATGCCAAAGCGTTCACCAAATGCCAGGGCATCATCCCCAAAGGGGGCAATCACGGCTCTTTTTACCGGGTGGTTTTTATCCTGCGGTGACGCAGGCCGGGCCATCAGATATTGCACCATGGCGCCCAGCAGTCCCACCGAGGTGACCTCAAGGGCTTTCACCGTTGGCCAGAATTTAGAGGTGCTGAAACGTTCGACAAACGCTGCACAACCGCCATGGACCAGCGCAAACCATAGCCCCAGAATGCCGCCAATATGATACATGGGCAGTGCAACCAGGTTGGTATCACCAGGGCCAACATGACGAAATTCGACGGTACTGGTGTACAGGTGCTGGTAACTGCACAACACCCCCTTGGAGGGTCCTGTGGTGCCCGAGGTATAGATGACGGCCGCGGTATCATGGGCGTTGATTACCGGCTCTGGCAGCATTGAGGAACTGGGTTCGCGCAATATGGCTGCGCCATACTGTTCAAGATCTGTGTCATCGAGCCGTTCATCACCCGCTATAATCAGTGTACTCAGTTGGCCAGTATCTATGTCTTGCAGTCTTTCTATGAGCCTTCCGTCTGCCACTAATTTAGTCGCAGCGCTGTTCTTTAGAACATGGGAAAGCAGGTTGCCACGATAGGCCGTATTGAAGGGCACTGCAATGGCGCCAACATAGTTCAATGCCAGGTAAAGCAGCACACTGAAGGGGCCATTGGGTAGCCACGACAACACATACTCATTTTGCCTGACGCCAAGGGAATAGAGATTGCCAGCCAACAGCTGCACTTCCTTTAATAGAGAGTAGCTGGTGAAGGATTCACCGCTATCGAACTTCAACAGGATCAGATCAGGCCACTGCTTTGCATTACGTTCCAGCAGGGCATGAATGGTGCGTGGATTGTCTTGCAGCACGTCCAATTTACGCGGGGTCGTTACCCAGAATTTCACCGGCACTTTCGTTGTAGTGCTTGATAGACCAGACCAGAATAAGCGCCGAGATGATGCCAAACACGATGGCGATGGTCAGCATCGACTTGTTAATCGCCATGGGGTCCTTGAACAGATAGTCATTGAGCACGCCGACACTGATCGGGCCGATATTGTTGTTGATCAGCCCGACGACGAAAATATAGATGGCAATGGCCTGGCCACGGAACTGATTCGGTGTGATGTAATTCACCGCAGCAGGAGCCAATGCTACCGGCATGCCAAAGCACGCGACAGCAGGACAAAGTAGCGCCCAGGCCACGTAGGGATTGGGAACGATAGCTGCTGACCCGGCAAATACCATGGCCCCCAGAATGGCCCAGATAGCGACCTTGATATAGGCATGCTGAGCGCCTTTTTGCAGCAGCTTATCGGCTACGGCGCCGCCAAGAATAATGCCCAGTGTACCCATCACCATGACGATGGTGCCGAAGGTCAAACCAATCCGGGAGGTTTCCCAGCCATGAATGCGGTTAAACAGGGGCGTAGTCCAGGCAAAGAAACCAATGGCCATGGAACCGGCCAGGCCAAAGCCGAGGAACATAATGGCATAGGCCTTGAAATGTTTTTTGAAGAAATCGCGGGTCGCGGCGAGCCCACCATCCACTTCCTTGCCATCGGCTGTAAGGGTGCCTTGTCGGAAGGGTTCCTTGACGGTGGCCATGACGGGGACAAGCAATAATCCGGGAATGCTGACAATGATGAAGGTCACCTGCCAGGCGCTGAGCTCGCCAATAAGTGGCAGCATGATGATATCCCCGGCATTGGACACCATGCCCACCACCAGGCCACCAAGAATGAAGGACAGGCCCACGCCCACATAGACACCCATGAAGTAAAGCGCCACCGGCTTGCCGCGCTTGTCCTTGGGGAAATAGTCACTGATGAGGGAATTTGACGCCGGTGAAAGGCTGGCTTCGCCGATGCCCACGCCAATTCTGCCGATAAACAGGTGGCTAAAGCTTTTTGCCAGACCGCAGAAGGCGGTCATGATGCTCCACAGCAGCATGCCAATGGTAATTATGACTTTTCTGTTTTTCTTGTCCGCCAACCTGCCCAGGGGAATACCGGCAAAGGTATAAAATACCGTAAAGGCAAAACCCTGTAGCAGCCCGATCTGGGTGTCGCTGATATCAAGATCGGCCTTGATAGGGTCCACCAGCAGGGAAATGATCTGTCTGTCGATATAGGAAACGGTAAAGGCGATAAACAGGATGACCACCACATACCAGGCATAGGCAGGTTTAGGATACAGCCCTTCGTTTTCAATAGTCTGCATGGAGATCCCCGTTTCGACTTTTTATTATTTTTGTAAAGCAGGGAGTTTACTGAATAACGGCGGCGGTTTATAGCTTGGGTAAGGCGGATAAAGGATAAAGGAAGACGGATAAAGGAAAAAGGAAAAAGGCTAAAGGTGGGCGGGGCAGGTGGGCGGCAGGGAAATTAGAGACAAGAGACAAGAGACAAGAGACAAGAGACAAGCAAGCACACTCACAGGCTTCAATGGTTTTCTGTAGGTCGGATAAGCGCAGCGCCATCCGACGTTGATCATTTCTCCTCTTCATCATGCAATAGAAATCCCGGATCGGAGTCTGGTGACTTTTCCGTCGGATGACGGCCTGTGGCCTTATCCGACCTACGGGGTTGGCGGTGTCTCTGGGTTTTGCGGGTACTGTAGGTCGGATAAGCGCAGCGCCATCCGACATTGATCATTTCTCCTCTTCATCATGCAATAGAAATCCCGGATCGGAGCCTGGTGACTTTTCTGTCGGATGACGGCCTGTGGCCTTATCCGACCTACGGGTTGGTGGTGTCTTTGGGTTTTGCGGGTTCTGTAGGTCGGATAAGCGCAGCGCTATCCGACGAGGCAATGTTTGATCTGCTTTTTTTGAGACTTGAGACTTGGCCCAATATCTCCGTCTTCAATGGTCACCTTTATCCTTTATCCTTTTTCCTTTATCCTACATTCTTCGTTAATAACTCAACAAAAAAGCAGCAAACCAATATGACTACGCCGACTGAATCCCACCATGCCAACACCAAAATCCAGTATGTGGTGAAAGGGGAGCACACTATTTTTTATCCGGGTGATCGGGAGAAATCCTATTGGCCGGGTGAATTCCATGATGTGCAGGTGATTGATATTCATTCCCTTCAGGAGTCGGAAAAACCCACGGTGGAGAAGAACGGGTTTGCGCTGTTGCATCATGATTCGCGCATGACGGATTATTATGATGAGGCGCAGGTAGAGGCGATTTACTACCCGGAAATGTGTGAGCTGGCGAAACAGGTGAATGGCGCCGAGTTGGCCATTGCCTTTGGCCATGTGGCGCGCAGTGATAGCCCGGATGCTACCCAGCATTCACAGCCTTCCTATGCGGCTCACGTGGACTACGGCAGGAAAACCATTGAGGAATATACGCACAATATTCTGGGGGATGAAGCCGAAGCCTGGCTGAAGAAGCGTGTGGTGCTGATGAATTTCTGGCGTCCGATTAAAACGGTTTACCGTACACCGCTGGCCTTGGTTGATGCGTCCACTGTGGCCAGGGAAGACCTGAATTTTGCCGAGGTCCGGGGCGGATTGAATGATCCCGATCGTCCTCCTTTATATGGCTGGAACCTGAGTTATAACCCTGACCACAAGTGGTATTACGCGTTTGAAATGCAGCCGGAGGAAATCTTTGCCTTCAAGCTTTATGATTCCCGCGATGATGTCCCGCAATATACCGGTCATACCGCCATAGACCTGCCGTGGACCGATGACAATACGCCGCCCCGTAATAGTATGGAAATCCGCACCATTTCCTTCATTGACGAATAGCCGAATTTTTTAGCACTTAACCCTGGTGACTTTTCTGTCGGATGCGGCCTGTGGCCTTATCCGACCTACGGTGCTTTGCCTCGGAGAGTATGGTGTTGGTTTTTGTAGGTCGGATAAGCGCAGCGCATCCGACATAGCGGATTTCTCTTCGTTATCAGGTAATAAAAACCCGAATCGGAGTCTGGTGGGTTTTCTGTCGGATGCGGCCTGTGGCCTTATCGGACCTACGGGTTGGTGGTGCGTTGGGGTTTGCAGGTTTTGTAGTTTTGTAGGTCGGATAAGCGCAGCGCCATCCGACATAACGGTTTGCTTTCCGACATCAAGATAAAACTTTAGCCATTCCTGAATTCTGGGTAGACTTCCGTTAATAATAAAAAAATATATTCAGGGGTATATTCCATGTCTGTTGCTGCGCTCGGGGAAAAAAATAACAAGGGTTGGTTCACCTACGAAAACGGTATCCTGCTCTTACTGGGTTTCACCTTCGGGTTAATCTTTTTTGACCGCAATGCCGTTGGGGTGCTGACACCCTATATCATTGAAGACCTTGGTCTGTCCAATGCGCAACTGGGCATGCTGTCCTCAGGTCTTGCGCTGGCCTGGGCAATATCGGCCTATGCCTTCAGTGCCTGGTCGGACCGCAAGGGGGCCCGAAAGCCATTTATCCTGCTTTCCATCATTGTGTTCTCCCTGTGTTCGGCAAGTTCCGGACTGGCGGGGTCTTTTGGTTTTTTGCTGCTGGCCCGGGTGGTAATGGGCTTGGCTGAAGGGCCGTTCCTGCCTATCTGTCTGTCGGTGATGAACGAGGAAAGTTCACCGCACCGACGGGGTATGAACGCAGGTCTCATGCAGAATGTGTTTGCCGCGTTGCTGGGTACTACCCTGGCGCCGATCATGCTGACGGCTCTGGCACAACAGTTTGACTGGCGTATCACTTTCTTTCTCACCGGTATTCCGGGTCTGATTTGCGGATTCCTGGTGTGGAAATTTATGCGTGAACCCACAAAGCACAAAGACGCGGCATTGCAGGAGCCGTCGGCAATTGGTGAGCAGGAAGGGCACAAGGTGTCAGCGGGCGCACTCACCATGTTGAAGGAACATAACATTCGTATCTGTGCGCTGATTTCCATTTTTCTGGTGTCCTGGTTTCTGGTGTCGCTCACGTTCCTGTTTGTATTTTTTACCAGTTACCGTGGTTTTACCCCGGAGCAGACTGGCGGCATCATGTCGGTGATGGGATTTTCCACCATGATATGCGGCTTTCTGGTGCCGGCCGGGTCGGATCGCATTGGTCGTAAACCGGTAATGATTCTGTTTACCTTTATTGGTGTTGTGACGCCTCTGGCAGCGCTTTATTTTGATGGTCCCCTGTGGGTTATGGGCTTACTGCTTTTTATCGGTTGGAGCGCTTCGGGTTCCTTCGCTTTGTTTATGGGCGTGGTACCTGGAGAAACGGTCAGTCCAAAACTGGCTGCCACGTCCATGGGGCTGGTGGTGTGTATCGGGGAATTGGTGGGCGGTTTTGCCTCACCCTGGCTGGCCGGGGTGCTGGCGGATCAGAATGGCCTGCAGGCCACCATGTACTTCACCCTGATCTGTGCTTTCCTGTCAGGAGTTACAGCGCTGTTCCTGAAAGAAACAGCGCCCAGTCAGGTGGGAAAAGCAGCCGCCTAGGATTTCGGCGGCTTTTTTCAGTCGTCTGTTTTGAGTCGGCAGCCGTCATCATCGCTGATTACATAGCCAGCGGATGGGTCAGCAAAATGTGAGCCGATGACCAGCACGTCCTGGTTGGCGTAGTCATCCACAAATGCCTGGCGCGTCCGGGCGCCTTGTTCCTGGTCCATATCAAAGCGCACAATTCTTTTCGGTTCTGCCAGCTGAATGGGGTTGTGCATCAGGTCACCGGTAATAATGGCTTTTTCACCTTTGGATTCGATACAGATACTGACATGACCCGGCGTATGTCCGGGGGTAGGGCGCAAACTGATTTCAGGACAGACCTTGTGTTCAATATTGATTAGATCCACCAGTCCGGCATTGATTACCGGTTGAACCGCATCGGTCATGTGATTCAGATCATGATAGTCACCGGTTTCCAGCAGCATTTGCCAATGTTCATATTCGGACCTGCCAAACAGGTATCGGGCATTGGGAAAGGTCGGGACCCATTGACCATCGACCAGATGGGTGTTCCAGCCTACATGGTCAAAATGCAGATGGGTGCATAACACGTAATCGATTTCCTCGCGCTTGAATCCGGCTGCCGCCAGATCCTCCAGAAAAGAAGTCTGCATATTGGTAAAGACATCGAATTCCCGCTGGCGGTCCGCCCCGATGCAGGTGTCCAGCATGATCTGGTGCTGTGGAGTGCGCATCACGAAACACTGGAAACTGATTATCATTTTTCCGTCGGGGGTGCCGAAATGTGGCAGCAGCCAGGGGTATTTCCGTACATCTTGTGGGCCGGCATCCGGCCATAACATGGAAATATCATCTTCCCAGCCATTGACCTCAACGATGCGGGTGATTTCCACCTCGCCAATTTTCCAGGTGTGAAGATTTTCTAGTGCCATAAATACTCCGTCATAATTTTTGCCTGCCGTTTCATGTTCAGTGTTTTAGAAGCTGAATATATCGACTTCATCTTCCGGTGCTTGCATGCCTTCCTCATGATATTTTTCCCAGATTTCAGCCCAGGGCCGGCCAAACATGTCTGGCACATAGGCATCATAGGTATCACCGGGATTCATCGGCGTGGCAATGCCCTCTACCGGAAAAATGGTCTGCACACATTCAATATACGAATACGGGTCACCTTCACTGATATCGCTGACACGTCTCAGATTGCGCACGATACGTACCGGT
>JAUHWU010000242.1 GCA_030427065.1 Gammaproteobacteria bacterium
TTCTTTAAATCTCTGTTTGAAGCCTTTGGCGGTCTGGAAGACCCGCGCAATAAATTATTGCCGGACAATCGTAACAAGGAAGAATAAGCCTGACAGTCTCAAAGTTGAGACTGGTTGTCAGGTGCCACCTTGTTATCATCCTGCATTACTTTCGCCGGTTTGCGCATGGTGCGGCAGGGATTTTCTTTCATATGCCAGGCCGCTTTCCAGGTCATTCCGGTCATGAAATTAATCTCATGAACCTTTAGCCGGCAGCCTTCGTTGATGGTTTCAACATTCAGCAGTTTGCCCAGGTTTTTATAGTCATTGTTACTGGCGGCATAGAGCGAAACCCAGTTATTTTTGTAGAGGGCTGATAGCGAGGTAGCCTGCTTGACGCCATCAATCAGGATGGTAATGGTACGCAACAAGCCCAGCTGTCGTAATTCACGGACGACTCTGCGTACTTCCTGCTTGCCTTCTTCCTTGTAATAGTCGGACTCTTCACCAAAGTTTTTTAAACTCAACTCAATAAACAATTCGGTTTCATCGGCGTCATTCCAGATGAGCTGATGATTTAATTCCCTGACCTTGCGGATATCCCTGAGAAAGCCTCTCTCATGCTTTGGCGAGAAGGTGTGGATGTGATTGCTAAAGTCATAGTCAAATTCTGCCGGCAGCAGGTAATATTGCTGATCCTGTTCCACGAAATTGGCTTCAAGAGCCGGAAAAATTTCCAGAACACGATTGACCCAGCTGCCCCTGAGGTCAAAAAATGCCGTGTTTTCCGGCAGTTGATCGAAACATTCCTGAAAGTCTTCAAGCCTGATCCAGAGTATTCGGCTGTCTGCATAGCAGCCGCCAAATAATTCAAAGCTGCCATCTTTGGTATCTTCAACCAGCGGTATAAGGCCGTCGATCACACCGGATGATTCATGGGTCATGAAATTAAAACGGTAGCGGGCCTCATCATGAAACGCATACATAAGCTCCCATTCATCCCAGGGACGCTCCAGCGGGCTGAATTGCTCCCACAGCGTTTTACATTGTTTAATGTCGGTGACGAAATTGATCACAGCTCGCGAAAATAGCCCCAGCTGTGTAATTTGTCACTGTCCTCATACCAGCGGTCGCCGATATCCACCCGGTAATACATGTGCGGGATAATCAGGTTTTTGATGCGGGAATAGGCCTGACGCTGGGCCTGTTTCATGGTTTGTCCCATGCCGACCACCACCAGCACCACCCCGGAATTACCGGTAATCAGCCATTCGTTGTTGACCAGTTTGACATCTTCGAAATGAATACCTTCGTGACTTTTTCTGAAATGAATAATGGTGTCTTTGGATTTGACGTTGAAGGTTTCCGGGTCAGTAAAGGGAAATGGCGGTACTACTATACGCACGCCTATCTGGAAGCCGCTCCTGGTCTTGAATGTTTTGAGGCTGCCATTGGCAAGACCATGAAGGAAATCGCCGATTGGCGTCACAATGCCTTCCTGCTGGATAAAAATAGTGGGATAGCCAAAACGCGCTGTAAATTCCAGCGGATAAATATTATTCCCGCTGACAATGCAGTTAAGGTCTATATAACCAACATAACCTTCCTCGGCGAGTCGGCCTTCCAGTTTTTTCAGGGTCTGGTTAAAAATGCGGTTGGGTCCGGACCAGAACATGGCCGTGCCCATTTCTCCGGTGGATGGACCCAGGTCGCCCGGAAAAAGCTTTTTATGTTCGAAATTGATATTGATCGGATAGGTGAATGCCTTGCCGTTAAAAAATGCGCCAACCGCCACCTCTACGCCTTCCACGCGGCGCTGTAACTGAAAGGTCGGAATTTTGTCGGCCCAGGCCTGGTGATAGTCTTCCAGTACCTGGATCACATCCGAGCCATCCTCCTCCTCACCAATAAACAGCAGACCTTTCAGGTTCTGCGCTTCTCCGGATGGCTTGATGACATAGCGTGCCGGGTGATCGCTAACGTATTTTATGGCGTCCTCAAAGCCGTCGAAATGCTTGTAGGGAATAATGGAAATACCATGTTTCTTGAGTTCTTCCTGGCCAAAGGAGCGATCATCTTCCAGCATATCGGTATAGGGGGTGCCGCCGACCACAAGTTTGCCCAGGTCGCGCAATTTCTTTGCCTCAGTGCCCATGCCCAGTACATCGTCAAAAACGATGACATCAGCCCAGTCGACTTCTGTTTTCCAGTCATCCACCATAGGGACGAAACCGGCACCAACTTCGCGGTCATCCGGGTTTTTAATGGAGTATTTAACGTCATGACCGTCCTTGATAACGTTCCAGGCCAGATCGCCGATCAGGCCATCATAAGAGACAAATAGAAAATTCATTGGGACTTCCTTGGGAGTGAATGCTGAAGAGTGTAAGTGATAGCCGGAGTACTAACAATATGCCTCACTGGTATCACGGGCTAATCATGCGTTATGGATATATTACTGATTAACCCGCCCGGTGTTTTGGTATTTTGTATCGGTTAAGCCAATTCCCGCTGTACACAGTGAGCAATCCCGCGTAACGTTGTCATTGTCTCAACTTTTTTTGCGTCGGCTGTGTCGACATCT
>JAUHWU010000089.1 GCA_030427065.1 Gammaproteobacteria bacterium
GTAATCTTTTTCACCAAAAAAAGCCATGTCGGGTTGGGTCAGATTGAAAAGTTTACATACAACGGTGCAGACGCCGCTAAAATGTCCAGGTCGACTTGCCCCGCAATGGCGCTCTGAAATGCCCGGGACGGTAATTAATGTCTGGTCCTGCAGGCCGTTAGGGTATATTTGTGAAACGGATGGTATAAAAACGCCGTCGCAGAATCTTGATTCAAGCAGTTTGCAATCAGCTTCCAGAGTTCTCGGGTATTTGTCCAGATCTTCCGTTGGACCAAACTGAAGGGGGTTTACAAAAATTGTCGCCACAACAAACTGGCACTGCTGACGCGCCGCGTCCACCAGCGTCAGGTGACCTTCATGCAGATTACCCATGGTTGGAACCAGGCCAATGGACTGTCCGGATTGTCGGCATTCAGACAGCACATGTTGCAGGTCAGCAGGTTTTTCAAATATCTTCATGTTGAGGAAGAACTAGTCGTAGGAGTGTTCAGGGCCGGGAAAAGACCCGTTTTTTACAGCTTTTACGTAGCCAGCGATGGCGCCGGGAATGCCGCTGTCAGATTCTGCCAGAAAATTTTTCACGAATTTAGGCGTTATCGGGGAAATACCGAGTACGTCATGCAAAACCATGATCTGGCCGTCTACATCACGTCCTGCGCCAATACCTATAACGGGGATGGTAAGTGTGTCGGAAATGGTTTTAGCCAGTGACTCGGGTACTGTCTCCAGTAACAGGCAACTTGCTCCCGAGGCTTCCAGCAGTTTGGCTTCTTCAATCATGGATTCTGCCTGCTCGGGATTGCGACCCTGTACCAGGAAGCCGCCAATACGATTAACCGATTGAGGCGTCAGCCCCATATGGGAGCAAACCGGAATTCCGCGTTCTGCCAGCAGGCGGGTGGATTCTGCGATCCATGCTCCACCTTCCAGTTTCACCATGTGCGCACCGGCGCGCATCAGTCGTGCGGCATTTTCCAGGGTTTGTGTTTCAGAGGCATAGGACATGAAAGGCAGGTCGGCAATAAGTAAAGAACCCTCACTGCCGCGTTGCACACATTGCATGTGATAAATGACATCGTCCATGGTGACTGGCAGTGTACTGTCATGTCCCTGGATAACCATGCCAAGAGAATCTCCTACCAGAATGACCTCTACTCCGGCCTCAGCAAAGAGTGCTGCAAACAGAGCGTCATAGCAGGTAAGACAGGCAAATTTTGCGCCGTCTTTTTTCATCTTATGCAGTGTATTAACTGTGACTTTTTTCAATTTTCCCGGATATCCAACTATTGAATTATTGTTATGGTTTTTTTCAGTCAGTTTTGGTGCTGGGATTTATTAAAGTAGCGAGGGTCTTGGGTTGAAATAGTTCCGGCTACCTTTTCTTGTGGTGACAATATAGTCCAGTAACTGATCATAATCTTCATCACTGTTTACCAGATCAATTTCTGAACTATTGACTACCAACAAAGTACTGCTGTCATAGTAGTGGAAAAAATTGGTATATGCATCAATGAGGTTTTCAAGGTAGCGCTGCTCAATTAACTGTTCAGCAGGGATGCCACGCTTCTGGATGCGTTCAATCAATACATTTACCGGGGCTTGCAGATAAATCACCAGGTCAGGCTTGGGCGCATCAATAGTCAGGTGATCATAGACTTTCTCATAGAGTGCAAATTCATCATTATCAAGATTCTGCCGGGCAAAAAGGCGGTCTTTTTCCATCAGAAAATCAGCCACTCTCACCGGTTGAAACATATCGTCCTGGCGCAGTTCCTGTAGCTGCTGGGTGCGCTGAAACAGAAAAAAAAGCTGAGTTGCCAATGCCATTTGTTTTGGGTCGTTATAAAAGCGGTCAAGGAAAGGGTTTTCCTCGCTTTTTTCCAACAGGATTTCATAGTTAAAACTTTCAGCCAGACGCTTGGCGAGACTGGTTTTACCAACGCCAATCGGGCCTTCAATAGCAATATAGCGGGGGATGGAACTTGAATGACTTGTTTCTTGTGACACTGATTTACCGCTTGAACGACTGGGTTGTGCGTTTAGCTTTCATCTCTGACTGTGAAGGAATAATACAGGCTTGCCAAGGGATGAAATATCCTGAAATTAATTTTCTGCTGATTTTACTCTGCGTTTGCCTGATTTTGAATGTCGCCGTCCTCTCTTTACTGGCGCCAGTAATTTTTCCCGCTGCTCCGGATCTGCTTCCTGATATTGTGTCCACCATTTGCCTAGTCCCTGTAGATCCTCACCAGCCTGCTCTCGCAGTAAAACAAAATCATAGGCGGCGCGAAAACGTTTATGCGTGATGGTGGTATTGGCGCGGTTCAATCTTGGTAACCTGAGCTGAAATTCCCATATTTCGCGCATTGGAATACTAAAGCGCTTGGGAATGGAGATATGATTTACCTGCTCGCTAACCACCGATTGGGCAGCCTGATGCATAGCTACCATGGGAGGCATTTTACGGTTCAGATTGTGTTTGTAGACTTTTTGCAATGCCGGCCACAGGATGGCGGCCAGCAGAAATGCCGGGGTGACACTTTTCAGGTCATTGATACGCTGATCAGTACTGGCAAATGCCAGGCGCAACAGCTTATTGGCCATTTCGTTGTGCTGTAATTCCTTGGCGGTGTCTGGAAACAGGTGCCTGAACACATCGTATTCCTGCAAACTGTTAAACACCTGCAAGGATGAGCCGGCAAAAAACATCTTCAGAATTTCGTCAAACAGACGCGCCGCGGGAATGGAATCGAGTAATTGAGCCAGCGGTCTTATGGGCGCCGCAGTTTTGTCTTCAATATTGAAGCCCAGTTTTGACGCAAGTCGAATGGCTCTGAGAATTCTTACCGGGTCTTCCCGGTAGCGCTGCTCAGGGTCGCCGATCATTCGCAGTTGGCGGTTATTCAGGTCAGCTACACCATTGACGTAGTCATGAACAACAAACTTTCTGACCGTGTAATAAAGCGAATTCACAGTAAAGTCACGACGCATGACATCCTGTTCAAGGGTGCCATAGACATTGTCGCGAAGAATCATGCCGCTATTGGAATGGGCGGAGTCGATATGTTTGACGCTGCGGGCCAGCTTTTCGCCCTGGATTTCAACACTGTCCGTATTTCCCGCCCGGAAAGTTGATACTTCAATGATTTCCCGTCCCATGATGACATGGACAATACGAAAGCGTCTGCCAATAATCCGGGCATTGCGGAATTCGGCTTTTACCTGTTCTGGCGTGGCATCGGTGGCCACGTCAAAATCTTTGGGCTGTTTGCCCAGCAGCAGATCACGCACTGCGCCACCGACAATAAATGCCTGATAGCCAGCATCGTTTAAGGCATAGAGCACTTTAAGACAGCCGGAGCTGATATTCTTTCGGGAAATACAATGTTGATCCCGTGTGATTATCGTTGGACTCATGTTGTCGGTAAAAGAATTATCGCTGCTCAAATTGTTCAGGTCTGATTTTCCTAGGGTTTGTTCATTTTACACAGATGCCTGCCGACGGGTAAGCAGATATTTTTCTATTGGCCAAGGGGGCAGTTGCAAGTTACAAGTCTTAACGGGGAAGAGAAAGGAAAAGGGATTCGGAAAAAGGATTAAGGATGCGGAAAAAGGATAAACGATAAAGGATAAAGGAAAAAGGATAAAGGTGGGTGGCGGGGGAAAATAATAAGAGGCAAGAGACAAGCAACCCCTCTTTCGGGTTGCAATGGTTTTTTGTAGTTTTGTAGGTCGGATAAGCGAAGCGCCATCCGACAAAATACTGTTCCGTAAATACCCTCAGGCAAAAACTCACACAACGTGCAAAACGTAACATGTAAGATGCTTTCCGGGATAAACAGGTCGGATAAGGAGCGCAGGGGCGCATCCGACGAGGCGATCTTTAATCGCCTTTTTTGAGACTTGAGACCTGAGACTAGCCTTTCTTCTTGCGGGGAATATTGAAGCGCTGGCGGCGTTCCCAGAGACATTTTCGGCTGATGCCGAGTTTTTTGGCCAGCTCGGTTTCATTAAGGTTGTCCTGGTGCTCAAGCACAAAGTGTTGAAAATAATCTTTCAATGACAGGTTTTCCGGTGCTATGTCGTCGATGCCTGAAGAGGCGCTGCTGTGTTCATTTTCGGCACCGCTTTGCGGGCCGGGTTCCGGTGTCATGGAGTCAATTTTCACCAGTTCCACATCGAGTCCCAGCATTTCCATGGGGATCTCATCGCCTTCAGTCATGATGACTGCCCGTTCAATGGCATTCTCTAGTTCACGGACGTTGCCCGGCCAGGCATAGGTTGTGATTACCTGGATAGCATCAGCGCTTAATATTTTTTGCCTTACACCCAGGCGTTCACAACACAGCCTGAGCTTTTGGTCTGCCAGCTCTATGATATCGACGCCACGTTCCCGCAGTGGAGGAATTTGCAGGGGCATCACGTTAATCCGATAGAAAAGGTCCTCCCGAAACCGGCCTTCATTGACCAACTGGTTCAGATCACCCTGGTTGGCAGCGATCAGCCTGATATCCACCATCAGTGGCTGTACCGAGCCCACCTTGCGAATCTCCTGTTCCTCCAGTACCCGCACCAGTCGAGCCTGGGCATCAAGGGGAAGTTCGCCGATTTCATCCAGGAACAGGGTGCCGTTATTAGCCATTTCCACCAGCCCGGTACGAGTTGATGTCGCACCTGGAAAGGCATCTTTTTCATGACCAAATAGTTCTGATTCGATCAGGTTTTGTGCGATGGCCGCGCAATTGACCGAAATCAGGTTGCCGTCCTTGCGGGTGCTGCCTTCATGCAACGCTCGTGCTACCAGTTCCTTGCCAGTGCCTGATTCGCCTCGAATCAGCACCGGGGAGTTGGTCTGCGCAATTTTTCTTATGCGGCGAAACATCTCTGCCATTGCCGGACATTTACCGGTCATGCCGGCCACGGGTTTTTCGCTCTCCCTGAGATTCAGACAGGCGCGTTTTTTTTCTTTCAGATTTTCACTGAGTACGCGTTCAATGGATCCCAGAATTTGTGTATGGTCGAGAGGCAGGGAAAGATAATCAACAGCGCAGACTTTCAGCGAGTCAATGACAGAACGCTGGCTGGCATATTTGGTCATGACCAGAACCGGGGTGGGGGTCATACGGATAAGATGGGTTCCGGGCTTACCAGGCAAGCGCAGGTTGCAGATAATGATATCCAGCGCATCCAGATCAAAGTGGCTGGTTGCATCATCGACGCTGCGTGCTTCGCTGACTTTATAATTATTACGCTCAAGCAAGCGCCGCAGTGAGTCGCGTATTACATTGTCATATTCAATGATTAGTATGTGATGCATAGCTGAGTTTGCCGGGCATGAACCGCTGGATGGGTGTATCTGGAGGCTCACCAATTCAAGGTATTACTTTATAATAGCAGGGTAAAGTAACAAAAAACCATGTTTCTTTTCTACTCAAAATCCGGGGGATCTGCGCGCCTGATATGCTATTACAGGGCTTGTAGAGTGATGCGGGCTGCTACTTATAGTGACGTTTTTTCGAAACAGCAGGTTTGGCCTGTTATTCAGCGAAGTTGGAACTCCGGCAATGTCCGCGTGTTGGAGAGTTTTTCCGGTGCCCAATGGGTAATACCCCAGGCCAGTATTTCTTCACAGGTGGCTGTTTTTAAGTTGGCATCGGGCTCCTGTTGCAGGTACTGCAGTCCAGCAAACAGTAATGGCGCCCCATTAGCTGGATCTATCGGGCTGGCCATGTGTTGTTTGCTCAGCTTCTGGCCGAGATCGTTCACTATCACCGGGATGTGGGCATAACTGGGGTGGGATATGGGCCGGGAGCATGCCAGTAACTGTTGCAGATATAATTGGCGTGGGGTGGAATCCATCAGGTCGATGCCGCGCACTATGTGGCTGACATTCTGAAAGGTGTCATCCACAACCACAGCCAGTTGATAGGCGAACAGGCCATCCTTGCGCCTGATGACAAAATCACCCACCTGCTGCCCAAGGTTCTGAATCTGTTCGCCCTGAATGGCGTCAGTAAAACTGACTGTTTGATCAGGAACACATAAACGCATCGCTGTCCCAGGTTCCGCTGGCAAGCAGCGCTCACGACAGGTGCCCGGGTAAATGCCGCCGGATTCCTGAATTTGCTGACGTGAACAGTCACAGGCGAATACCAGGTCCTGCCTGATCAGGGTATCCATGGCATTGTGATAGGCCTCGGAGCGCTGGCTCTGATATAACACCTTGTCATCCCAGTGCAGACCGACTTTATCCAGTGCGTCCAGAATCTGGTCAGCCGCTTCCTGACTTTCTCTGGGAGGGTCAAGATCCTCCATTCTCACCAGCCATTTACCCTTGGCGCGTCTGGCATCAAACCAGGATGCCATAGCAGCAATTAATGAGCCCATATGCAGAGGGCCGCTGGGCGAAGGTGCGAAACGGCCTATGTAGGAAGAGTTGGAGTTGTCTTTAAAAGGGGATTGGGAATTGTGTGAATTATGAGAAGCAGGGTGGTCAGTAGCTTTGGACATCTGATAACCCCTGATGAAGCGGTTGTATTGAGAATCAGGATAGGGTGACTCTAGTGATTTAAACAGGGGCATTTATGCCCCTGTTCCAAATCCGCTATCTTGCAGCCGGCTTCAGGCGCCCAGCTGCCTTTCCTTTATTTCATCAAGTGTTTTACAGTCAATGCACTTGTTAGCTGTAGGCCTGGCTTCGAGACGGCGAATACCAATTTCGACACCACACGAATCACACCAGCCATATTCATCGTTGGCGATCATTTCGATAGTACTGTCTATTTTCTTGATCAGTCGGCGTTCCCTGTCACGGGTACGCAACTCAATGCTGAACTCTTCTTCCAGGGTGGCACGATCTGCTGGATCAGGCGGATTAGCGGCTTCATCCTGCATATGATGTACCGTGCGATCGACTTCTTCCATCAACTTATTGCGCCAGCCGAACAGTATATTTTTGAAATGCTCTTTTTGTTTATCATTCATGTACTCCTCGCCGCGTTTCACATTATAAGGAGTAAATTCTTTTGACTGCATTGACTGCGCCTGATTGTTGGTTGATTGCGGCACGGCTTTGATAGCCGCTTTCTTTTTGACAGAAGTTTTTGCCTTTGTTTCAGGCTTGGCTTTAGTCTTTGCTGGAGTCTTGGCTTTAGGAGCAGCCTTGGCCTTGGGTGCAGCTTTTTTCTTTGCAACAGCCTTGGTCTTGGGTGCAGCTTTCGCTTTGCTTGCTACCTTTTTCTTGGGTGCAGCCTTGACCTTGGCTTTTGCTTTAGCGGGTGATTTTTTTGTTGCCATAGCAGGTCTCAAAAATTAATCTAAATACACTTAAAAAATTAAAAAAAACTTGCTTAAAAAGACTCGCGGTTTTGCGAGGGACGCTACGCTACCAGATAATTAATTTCAGTTCCATAAAAATAACGTTAATTGTGTACCCTGCAGGTATATGCACCTGTATGGTTCAAAAGGGTTCTATTTACTGTGAAATTTGCACCAACCTTGCAGCCAGCAAAACTAATCCGCCGATATAAACGGTTCCTGGCAGATGTGGAATTGCCGAATGGTTCCTGCATGACAATCCACTGCCCAAATACCGGATCCATGCTTAACTGTAATAAACCCGGTAGCCGAATCTGGTATTCCACCTCCGACAATGAAAAGCGAAAATATCCGCACACCTTTGAGATTGTCGAAGTGAATGGTAAAAAACTGGCCGGAATCAATACCGGCAGAGCAAATCATCTGGTCCGGGAAGCCATTGAGGAGGGATTAGCCCCGTCCCTGCATGGCTATCGGTCTTTGCGCGGGGAAGTAAAATATGGCAATGAAAACAGCAGAATAGATTTTTTATTGCAGGATAATCCTGCTGATAGCGCACGCGACTGTTACATAGAAGTAAAAAACGTCACTCTCGCCATGGGTAAGGGGCTCGGTTTGTTTCCGGATGCAGTGTCTACCCGGGGCACGAAACACTTGCGCGAACTAATGCACATAGTCAGTCAGGGTGATCGGGCGGTGCTGTTTTTTTGTGTGCAACATACCGGTATTGACCGGGTTGAGCCGGCGATGGAAATCGATCCCGAGTACGGCAAGACCTTGGTGGAGGCCGCTGCAGCTGGTGTGGAAATAATGGCATGGCAGGCGTCTATCAATGCCAGGGAGATCAGATTGGAGCGGGAAGTGCCGGTAATTCTTCCTCGGCAATCATGATCAGGCCATTTACCAGCTCGTAGTCGATGGACCAGAGCGAATCGCCAAGGCAGGGGCCCTGAATGCATTCACCGCTTTCAGGCAGGAAAAAGGCGCCATGATTGGCGCATTTGATATACAGACCTTCAGCATCAAGAAAGGCATGAGGTTCCCATTCAAGAGGAAGTCCCAGGTGAGGGCAACGATTCAGGTAAATGTAGAGTTTCTGCCGTTTTTTTAGCGCAAATACCTTGCCCTGGGCCAGAGAGAAGCCTCTGGCGCCCCCATCAGGAATTTCATCGATATGACAGAGCATTATTGGCATGGTAAAGCGTTTCTTTACTGGTCAGGCAATCGGGATTTGAAAACCGGGGTGCAGGGGTGCTGATCAGAGCTCCTCTAAATTGACAGGGCTTGCTCAAAATCAGCCAGCAGGTCCTCGGTATCTTCAATTCCTACAGAAAAACGCACCATTGAATCAGCAACACCCATGGAGGCGCGTCTTTGGGGTCCCATCTCATAGAAAATCGTGTGGGCAACGGGAATACCCAGGGTGCGGTTATCACCCAGATTGCTGGAAGACACGACAATATCCAGGGCGTTAAGAAAGTCGAAACAGTCCAGCGAATCATTCAGCTCAATGCTCAGGATTGCACCGAAGCGCTTGAACAGCTTTTTCGCGCGCTCATGTTGAGGATGATCCTTGAGTCCGGGATAGGATACCTTTCGCACTTTTGGATGAGCATCACAAAATTCGGCGATAGCCATGGCGTTGTGACAGGACTTATCCATGCGCAGCCCCAGCGTATCGCTGCCTACAGAAAGATGATGAGCGGCTTCCGGGCCCAGGGAAGCGCCGAAATCGCGCAGTCCCTTGGCTCGAATCTGGTTGACGCCCCAGTTTGCCGGATCGCCTTTTTTGTAGTTCTCATAAATATTGTCAAAAGCAGACCAGTCATAAAGGCCGGTATCGGTCACACTGCCGCCCAGCGCATTGCCATGACCACCGATATATTTAGTCAGTGAATTGATCACCAGGCTGGCCTGAACTGTCACCGGGGAAAACAGCCAGGGGGACGTCATGGTGTTATCAACAAAATAAATCAGATTTTTTTCAGCACACAGGTTGCCTATGCCTTCCAGGTCAGCAACCTGGGTAACCGGATTGGCAATGGTTTCCACAAATACCAGGCGGGTATTGTCCTGAATAGCAGCGGCGACATTACTGGTATCCGTTGCATCGACAAAGCTGACTTCCACACCCAGTTCCCTGAAGGTATTGAACAGGGAGTTGGTGTTGCCAAACAGGTAAGTGCTGGAAACGATATGATCACCCTGTCTTAGCAGTGCCAGCAGGCTTGACCCAATAGCGGCCATGCCTGTCGCAAAAACCACTGTGGCCAGTCCCTGTTCCATCTTGGTGATTTTTTGGGCCAAAGCTTCAATGGTCGGATTATTCTGCCGACCATAAGCGTAGCCAAATTTCTTTTTCTGAAATACGTCTGCCAGTTCGCGGGCATCTTCATAGCCAAAAGCAACCGACGGATGAATTGGCTTGTGCAGTACGCCGTGTTCCGGATTGCCTTCCCTGTCGGAGTGCAGGGCAGTGCTGGTAAAGTTTTTCTTTTTCATGATGCCTGGTTCTGGTTTGAAAATGCCTGGTTTGAGAATTCCAGCCCTGAAAAATCAGGATTGCGGATGATACTCCTGCTTGCTTTGACAAGCAAAGCAACAGGGCGCTTCCGGCTGAACTTCAAGCCTTGCTATCTCGATGACAGCGCCACATTCATCACAGTATGCAAAGTCCCCTGACGCTATTTTTGCCAGTGCCCTGTTGACCCGTCGGAGTCGGCTTTCAATATTACGCAGGGTCGACTGTGCCATGTTTTGCTGCTGAAGGGCATCCATTCGGGATAGTCTGCCTACCTTGGACTGGTCAAGTACAACCGTATCCGACGCTGATTTCCCGCTTTCATATTGCGTGCTCAAGGCTTGTTGCAGAGTCAGAAGCTGCTGTTTGAATTTGTTTATATGGGCTTTAGTCAGGGCAGTCATAAGTTACGGGCACTGATCAGTTCGAAAAATTCTGGTAAAAAGGGCGTGCGCTGATACTGTCAGTTATTTCCTGCAAGCGTTGTAGATATTGTGCTGATTCCCTGCTTTCATAACGCTCAAGAAACTCCTCTTCAGTCATCCCGTCGTAAGTCCCCAGTTGCGGCAGATAATCAAGTTCAGGGCCTATAGTTGTCATTAACAGCTGAAATCTCAGAGCATCGTTTTCAGAGCGGCTGGCCAGAGTGCCGAGCATTGAGCCGGACAGGTTGGCGGCAATGTCAGTAAAACTGAAACCTGTGCGATATCGCGAATCATGAACTTCCTTGTAGACAGAAAGAAGTTCAGCCATGGTTGCACCGGCTGATGCAGCAATGGCTGCTGAACTGACGACATGCCTTGCCAGGTCTTCCCGGTTTTCGATAACCACTTCTATTGGTCGGGGTAATGCCATGCTGTTGTCATTGCCAATTAACTGTGACAGTTCCAGCTCGGTAAGATAGGCACTGAGTACAATAAATACCGCTCTGTTTTCTGCAATGGCGCTGGCTCCGCCGGCACTCTTGAGGCTGGCAAAAATAAACAGTGGTCGCAGCAGGTCATTGAGCGTGATCGAATTAATATCTTCCGGCAGGTTTGCGGTAATGTCAGCCAGTTGCGACTGGTAAAACAGCAAGCGTTGGGCTTCGCGAGCGCTGACAAATACCTGTCTTGCCTGATCCTCGAGCAGGCGTCGATTTTCTTCCTGCCAGTCGAGCATTATCACCATGCGTTCCCTGGTGATGGACTGAAAATGCAGAGAGGCCAGGAAGGAGCTCAGCAATTGGTAGTTTTCATCATTGGCGAGCCGGGAAGCAACACTTTGACGAAATGCCTGTACGATAGGCGACGGCATGCTGATGGCGCCGGCATCCAGCTGTTCAAGTGTGAGGACGCCCTCCTGTTGCGTAAAATGCAGGGTGAAATTCAGCCAGGGCTGCATACCGAGCACAGACACGGGAATGCTTAGAGAGAGCAGAGCGGCGTTATCTGCCAGCTCTGCGCCTATGTTCATGGTAGATAACGCCGGATTACTGTTTCTGAGATAGGTGATGAGAGTATTGAGCTCTTCTTCAGACAGTCGTACTTCCTGGTAATCACTGGCCAGTAACTGACGTGGGTCATTGTCAATCAGCAACTGTTGAACCCTGTTAACCTGCGCCAGGTCCAATGGAGGGTTTGGCGCTATCGCCGGCTCCCTGGCAAACATCAGTAGCAGCAAAATGATCGGCAGGCTGGTTATGCACAGAAACAGGCTGCCAAAAAAGCTATCGAATATTTTCATGGAAAGTTTGGTGTTGGCTCACACTGTATTGAATGTGAGATTCCTTAAATTCATAAAATTGCGTTATCATGGCGCAATCATTGGGTCATAGCCAGAAATACAACGATTATACGTTGGCAATCAAGGCCATGAAATGGCGCAAAAATAGCATTACAACTACAATAAAAGGCCAATTTGCCAGTACCTTACTGCGGGTAGCAAGCGGGCAAATGGTAGAGATTGCAATGAAATACACTGACTTTTCCGAGGAAAAAATTATGCGAATGCTTTCTAGGATCGGTATGGCTGTTGTCACTATCCTGTTTCTTGTGTCCTGTAGCAGTACAGATTCCCAGATAGTCTATACCCCGGGATCTTCTGTCGCCGGGACTGGCGGGTCCGGGCCAAGCCTCGAACAGCAGGAACAGGCCAGACAGCAGGCTGCCGGGGAGCGCCGTCTGGCTGAAGCCCGGGAAGCGGAGCGTCTGGCCCAGGAAGCGCAGGAGGCAGAAAGACAAGCGCAAATGCGTGCGGAACGCGAACGCGTAGCCGCCGAAGAAGCGGCACGTGCCGAGGCGCAAAGGCAGAAAGAGCTGGCTGCCCGCCGTGCGGCTGAACAAGCCAGAGTTGTTGATGCCCAGCAGGCCCGAATTGATGAATTACGTGAGCGGATAGCCGCCAATGAAAGTGAAACTGAAAACCTGGAATCAGCCAACGCGGTATTACGCCAGGCTGTAGCTGCAGCAGAGCTACTCACTGAAGCCCTTATGTCTGAGGAAGAAAAGTATAACAATACTGATCCGGTTAGTGGGGAGCCGCTGGAACCACTGGCAACGGCTCGTATCGAGGCCCTTGCACAGGAACTGGAAAACCTTGGCAACCAGGCTGAATCATTGATGGGGCAGCCCTGATATCCGATGGCGAATAAACTCTAACTGGAATATTGACCGTTGAGCAGGAAAAACCCACAAGCTCCTGATTCTGAAAGCAAGGCAGGGACTGGCACTGTTATCGAACTGAATCTCTCTGGTGCTAAAGCTGATGCGCTCCGGCAGGCCCGACGGGAAGCTAAAGCGTCTAATCTGCAGAAACGCTTTAGTGCAGCGCGCGACAAGGCCGAGTCAAAATCCGCAGCCGCAGCCAGGCTGAAAAAAATCTTTAAGCCTGCCTCTGCAAAGCAA
>JAUHWU010000090.1 GCA_030427065.1 Gammaproteobacteria bacterium
GGAAAAGATTTCTGCTGCTGAATCACTTAAATACTTTCTTTCCCGACCCCGTGACAGCCAGCTGGCAGCCTGGGCATCTGACCAGAGTCGGAAAATTTCTTCACGGGATTTCCTGATGACACAGCTGGCGCACATGAAGGAAAAGTTTTCCGAAGGCGAGGTTCCCTTACCGGATTTCTGGGGTGGTATTCGTGTCAGACCTCACGAGATCGAGTTCTGGCAGGGCGGCGAACATCGCCTGCATGACCGTTTTGAATACAGGCTGCAGGGTGACGGGAAGTGGGATATTCACCGGCTGGCGCCTTAAAACCGAGGCAAGAGGCAAGATGCAAGCAAGATGGTCAGTAGAAATAATTTAATCCTAAGCCTCTATTTTTACAAAAAACCACTTTCGGCCTTGACATAAAGTCCGGATAAATCAACATTCTCTTGTCTCTTGTCTCTTGTCTCTTGTCTCTTGTCTCTTGTCTCTTGTCTCTTGTCTCTTGTCTCTTGTCTCTTGCATCCAAAAGTGCGTAGGTCGGATAAGGCTGCAAGCCGCCATCCGACGTAGGTAGTTAAACTGATTGTGAGTTTTACGTAGGCCATGTCGGAAGGCGCTGAGCTTTTCCGACCTACGACTCTTTCGCATAGCGGGGTCGCCTTTATCCTTTATCCCTCATCCCTTATCCTTTATCCCGATTCCTATCCTCGTGACCTACGGCTCCCGATATTGTAGAATTGCGCAATTCTCGGGGCAGGGTGTAATTCCCTACCGGCGGTAAGACAGCATTTTTTGTATGTCTGTTAAGCCCGCGAGCGCCTGAACTGTTTGGTTCAGGGTCAGCAGATTTGGTGAGATTCCAAAGCCGACGGTTAGAGTCCGGATGAGAGAGAATGAACGCGTGGACTGTTTATTTATTGTAAACAGCATGCAGCGTCCTGCTGTTTGCATTACGTGTTTTTTCTATTCATGCTCCGATTGGTAAAGTAAAAGGAGCAAAATCATGAGTAGGTATTCTTCTGGAAAAATCGCATTTATTCAGGCCAGCTGGCATGCGGATATTGTTGATCGCTGTCGTGAAGGTTTTGTCGCGCGTCTGGCGGAACTGGGGATTGCTGAAAGCCAGGTGGATTTTTTCAGACTGCCGGGTGCCTTTGAAATCCCCCTGAAATGTAAGCAATTGCTTGGCTCAGGTGATTACGAGTTGGCAGTGGCCGCAGGCTTTGTCGTCGATGGTGGTATTTATCGTCATGAATTTGTTGCCCAGTCTGTTGTCAGTGCCCTGATGCAGGTACAGCTGGAACTGGAAAAACCGGTGTTGTCAGCAGTACTCACACCGAAGGACTTTGATGAGGAAAACCCGGCGCATCAGAAATTTTTCTTTGACCATATGTTGATTAAGGGGAGAGAGGCCGCAGACGCCGCAGCGGCTTTATTGGAGTCACAGGTTGCAAGTCACAAGTCGCAGGTGGCGTAAAAAAGTCAGATAAAGGAAAAAAGATAAAGGATAAAGACGGGCGGTAGGGAAATAAGATACAAGAGGCAAGAGGCAAGAGACAAGCAAGCACACTTTCAGGTTTCAATGGTTTTTGTAGGTCGGATAAGCGCAGCGCCATCCGACAAGGTATTATTCCGTAAATACCTTCAGGTAAATATCCACCCACACTGCAAAACCTAAAATCTGGGATACTTTTGAGGGTAAACAGCTCGGATAAGGACCGCAGGGATGCATCCGACAAGGCGACTAATTTAGAACATTGCTTTTCGCTTATTAGGGGATGTCGGAAGACGCTACGCTTTTCCGACCTACGGGGGTTGAAATTTTGCATCGAAGTTTTTGTAGGCGACTAATTTAGTCGCCTTTTTTGTGACTTGAAACTTGAAACTTGTGACTGCAGTTAAGGCAGCACGTACCAGAGCAGTGCCGGTAACAGCAGGAAAGACATTACAGTGGAAATGACGACGGTGGCTGCCACTTCCTGTGGCTGGCGGTCGTAACGCATGGCAAACAGGTAGGCGAATACGGCAACCGGCATAGAGCATTGCATAATCAATACCCCTTTAGCAGCGCCCTCCAGTCCCATCATTGAGGCAATGACATTGCCTGTTATAAAACCCAGTCCAAGACGTAAGGCAGACAACGAAATGCTACGGGTCAGACTGGTAATTCTGAATTGTGCCAGCGAAACACCCAGTGCAATCAACATCATTGGAATGGTAAGGCCGCCAATCAGGTTGGTGGTGTTATAAAGCCAGGCGGGTGATTTTATGCCGGAAAACATAAGGCTGACGGTAACAATGACAGTCCAGAACATGGGGTTTGTCATCAGCTCCTTTCCTGACATTTTGCCGGATGAAATAGACATCCCGACGGTAAAACCAAATACGATATTGACGGTAAAGTAGGTCAAGCCAAGAGCCAGGCCTTCTTCACCAAAGGCCAGCAGGCAAAGCGGTAAACCCATATTGCCGACATTGGGAAAAATCTGGCTGGGCAGAAAAGCGCGCTGATCCAGTTTGAAAATCCGCAAGATAACAAACCCCACCAGCCCAAAAATCAACATGGTAAGAAAGGCTGCGCCTGCCATGGAGAGGAAGGCATCCTGTTCCAGCTCAATTTCCATAAAAGTCGAAAAAATGAGACAGGGTGCGCCGATGTTTATCACTAATCTGGAGACAAACTGGGTTTCAAAAGGATGCCCCTGTTTGACCCAGATATAGCCAATCATGGCGCACACAAAGACCGGCGAGATAATGGCAAAAATGTCATAGAGCATAATTGTATTCCGCCGGATAATGCCGACTAACTGATCATTTCGGGTATGGCTTTATTCTGACCAGGCCGGCAGTTTTTTCCCGATTAACTGTTTTTTCAGTCGGGCATAATCCGGCAGGCCATTCTTGTAAGGTGGATAATCTTCGCCGAGAATCAGTGGCGCAAAATATTCCTTCGCCGCGGCAGTAATGCCAAAGCCGTCTTCAGTAATAAAATCCCGGGGCATTTTTTTCTCAACGTTGGCCACATCCGCCAGTGCTGCTTCACCGATATGCCATTGGTAAGGAGAAGAGCTGTCCCTGACCACGGTGGGCATGACAGCATTTTTCCCCGCCAGGGCAAACTCTACGGCGGCCTTGCCCATGGCATAAGCCTGCTCCACATCGGTAGCAGAGGCAATATGACGGGCCGCACGCTGCAGGTAATCCGACACAGCCCAATGGTATTTATACCCCAGGGCATCTTTTACCATGTTGGCCAGAGCCGGTGCCACACCGCCAAGCTGGGCATGCCCGAAAGCATCGGTTGTACCCTGGTCTGCCAGGAAACTGCCATCTTCATAATGGGCGCCTTCGGACACCACAATGGCGCAATAGCCATATTTTTCTACGCAGTGTTTGGCTTTTGCAAGAAAGGCGTCCTTATCAAAAGGGATTTCCGGAAAAATGATGATATGGGGGGCATCGCCTTCCTGTTCGGCAGCGAGTCCGGCCGCCCCGGCAATCCAGCCGGCATGACGTCCCATGACTTCCATGACAAAGATTTTGGTGGAGCTCTCACACATGGAGGCCACATCAAGCCCGGCTTCACGGATGGAGACAGCCACGTATTTGGCCACCGAGCCGAAGCCGGGACAGTTGTCAGTAATGGGCAGGTCATTGTCGACGGTTTTGGGAATGCCGATACAGGTAATAGGGTAATTAATCTCCTGACTAAGCTGGCTCACCTTGTGCGCCGTGTCCTGGGAATCACCGCCACCGTTATAAAAGAAATAGCCTATCTCATGGGCTTTGAAGACTTCTATCAGGCGTTCGTATTCAGCCCGGTTTTCCTCGATACTTTTAAGTTTGTAACGGCAGGAACCAAACGCGCCCGCTGGCGTATGCCTGAGCGCGGCAATGGTGGCTTCGCTTTCAAGACTGGTGTCAATGAGTTCCTCGCGCAAGGCACCGATAATGCCGTTGCGGCCAGCATAGACTTTGCCCAGTTCGGGATGGGCTCTTGCAGTCTCTATGACGCCGCACGCAGATGCATTAATTACTGCCGTAACTCCGCCTGACTGGGCATAGAAGATATTGTTTCCAGACATACACTACTCCAAAAAAACGATGCCCCTATTCTACTGAATCTTTACAGGCTAAGACAGGATAGTTGGATTCGAGTCATCCCTATGGTTTTGAATTTATGTAATTGGGGAAATACTGCCTATTCGATTGGCGCAAGACGCCGCGCTTTTCCACCCGACAACTTGTTCGAAGCCACGTAGGTCGGAAAAGCGCAACGTCTTCCGATATGGGGAATACAGTTAGCCCGGAGAAATTCTGAACCTTGTATATTTTTGATTAACCACTTTAAGCTTAAAAAGATTCCTGGCATTTTGTAGCTAGCATGATGGTCATTTGAGACAATCAGCGTATGCATATTCATATTCTAGGTATCTGCGGTACTTTCATGGGCTCGCTGGCGGTATTGGCCAAGCAGCTCGGCTACACGGTCACCGGTTCCGACCAGAACGTTTATCCTCCCATGAGCACCCAACTGGAAGAGCAGGGCATCACGCTTTGCCAGGGCTATGATCCTGCCCATTTTTCCGGCCCCGAGGCGGACCGCCCTGACATGATTGTTATCGGTAATACCTGTTCGCGTGGCAACCCGGCGGTGGAATATATTCTGGAGAGTAACCTGGCCTATTGTTCCGGGCCGCAGTGGCTGTCTGATCATGTATTAAAAGATCGCTGGGTGTTGGCGGTTGCCGGCACCCATGGCAAGACCACGACCACCAGTATGCTGACCTGGATCCTGGAGTCAGCAGGCCTGGAGCCCGGCTATCTGGTGGGCGGGGTACCGAAAAACTTTTCCACCTCCGCCCGTCTTGGCAAGGCGCCTTTTTTTGTTATCGAAGCCGATGAATATGACAGCGCCTTTTTTGACAAGCGCTCCAAGTTTATTCACTACCGCGCCAAAACTGCGATTCTGGGTAATCTGGAATTTGACCATGCCGATATCTTTCCAGACCTTGCCTCAATACAGGCGCAGTTCAATCACCTGTTAAAAACCATCCCTCAAAGCGGCCTGGTCATTGCGCCGCTCAATAATGCCAATCTCGATGCGGTGTTTGCCAGGGGCATATGGTGTCCTCAGCAATTTTTTACTATTGGTGATGATGCGCAGGCGCAATGGCGGGTGCAGCCCCTGGATAAACAGGGCGCACATTTTAAAGTCAGCTATTCAGGCGATGAGGGTGAAGTATATGGCGAAGTAAAATGGGGCCTGCTTGGAAATCATAATATACAAAACGGTGTGGCCGCACTGGCAGCAGCCTGTCACGTGGGCGTGCCTCTGCAAGAAGGTTGCAAGGCGCTGTCTGCTTTTGCCGGGGTGAAACGCCGGCTTGAATTACTCGGGGAGTTTGCTGGCGTCAAATTGTATGATGATTTTGCCCACCATCCGACGGCAATCAAGACCACACTGGATGGCTTCAGGGCGCGCCTTGATGAAACAGGTGATTCAGGACGACTGATTTGTGTAATAGAAGCGCGTTCGAACACCATGAAAATGGGCTACCATCAAGGAACACTGGCAGCATCACTAGGAGCTGCTGATCTGGTGATATGGTATAAATCAGAGGCCACCAAACTGGATCTTGCCGCCATTGGCGCGGAATCCGCTACGGATTTTCGTAGCTTGGCCAACACCGATGAAATTATTGAAGAGATTTTGAATGAGGCCGCTGTCGGGGATCATGTTCTAATCATGAGTAATGGTGGATTTGAAGGTATTCATCAGCGACTGGCCGAGGCTCTGGCAAATAGACACTGAAAAAACTGTTAGCGCAGTCAATAAAAAAGCAGGAACGAAGAGGCTAACATTGGAAACTATTCCACTTTTTCCACTCAATTCCATCCTCTTTCCAAAGGGGCGGATTTCCCTGCAGATCTTTGAATCCCGTTATGTGGATATGATTCGCCAGTGCATGAAAGACGGCACCGGTTTTGGCGTGGTGCTCATTGAAGCGGGAAGCGAAGTCGCCCACAAGGGGCAGAAGCTGGATATCCACCGTATCGGCACCTACAGTACCGTGGTGGACTGGAATCAGCTGCCCAATGGCCTGCTTGGCATTACCGTAGAAGGTCAGACTACATTCAAGATTGTCGAATCATGGCGTGAAGAAAATAATCTGTGCAGGGCTGAAGTGGTTTTCAGGGAGCAGGATTCCCAGGACGCCGAACCGGTGGATGTGGGTGAACAATTTCAGGAATACGTAGACCTGTTGCAGGGGCTGGCCAGGCATCCCGCCATTGAAGAGCTTAAGCTGGACATCAGTTTTGATAATCTACGGGAAATTGCCTGGCGTCTGAGTGAGTTATTACCCATCGCGAACCGGGAAAAGCAGGCCCTGCTGGAGTTAAGCGACCCCTTTGATCGCCTGGAGCAGATAGAAATCTACATTAGTTCGATTAATCAGCAGGAGAATGGCGGGCTTTAGCCCTGGTGCTGGTGGCTGGCTGGAAATCCGCCGCCCAATTCTTCATAATCGACCCCTTTGACGGAAAACCCATGCTTGATACCTTACTCAATCCCGGCGCCATGACCCAGTCACAATGGATGATTGTAGGAATTCTGTTTTTGTTGTGTCTTGGTATTGTGTTCTTTCTTTACCGAACTTTCCTGGTCATCAGGGAGTCGAGCAGGAAAAAATATAAACCCAATATCGGCTTATCGCGCATCAAGGATGTGGAAAAGCAGAACAGTGAATCGAACGAACCCTAGCATCTTTCTGTCTGGAAACTTCCAATGAGTCGTAACCCTTTTCAACTGCTGGCTTTTTTTGTGTGTCTGTCATTACCATTTTCCAGCAGCCTGGGAATTATTATTCGGCACGACAAGTCAGATAATGACTACCAGGTGGATGTCACTGCCTATCCCCAGTTGTTTTACCTGCATACGCGCTTTGACAACAAGATCTGCATGGCCACCCTGATCAATAGCCACTGGGCCATTACCGCGGCCCATTGTGCGGATCAGACCCCTTTGCTGGATACCTATAGGCGTCATGGTGAGTATCAGGTGACCATAGCTGACCAGGCCTACAAGGTTGCTGAGCTGGTGCTGCATCCGCGCTATGACACCGGTAATGAATTGAAAAATGTGGATCTTGCCCTGATTCGTCTGGACAGGGATGTGCATGATATTGTTCCCATCAATCTCAACCGCAATACTGATGAGGCCAATCAGGTGTTTTCCCTGTTGGGGTGGGGCTTTACCGGCATTGGTACGGTCGGCATGAAAAATAATGACGGCAAGTTCCGGCGTGCGCAAAATCGCGCGGTGGTGGCGGATCAGTGGCTGGAATTTGTTTTTGATGATCCCAGGCAGCCGGGTAATCTGGCACTTGGCCTTGAAGGGGTTCCAGGACTCGGGGATAGCGGCGGGCCTGCCTTGCTGGAAGTCGGCAATTCCCTGGTGCTGGCGGGTATCGCTCTTGGTGAACTTGAAGTGGGTGAGCCACCATTGGCCCAGGGCTTATATGGAACGACTCAGATTTATGAAAGAGTCTCCAGTCATCTGGACTGGATAGACGCTGTTGTTTCTAAATAAGTCTTTATTTTTATTGCTTAATAAAGATAGTTAGTACTAACTATATATTTTCGGAATCAGTGCTTTACTGCTTTGCCAAGACCCTGTGAAAAGTAATCAGACAGATATTTCAGGGGTTTTTGCTTTGGCGCTTAAACTGGCAAAAAGCACTGAAAGTAAAAAACTATATATAAACAGTATAAATTCGCTTTTATAAATCAATAATACACTCCCCCTTCGCGCTGTCGAGAAAAAGCCTGCTTGTTATTGTGCTATCTAACGATAGAATAAGCGCTATCTAGTTAGTCATTATCTATCAGGCAAGTCCTATGTCCAGCAAGAAACTGTCCATCAAGAAGCCCTCCATCAAACAACTTGAATACTTTGCCACTATTGCCCGCTCTTCCAACTTTCGCAAAGCGGCCGGCAAGCTTGGTATTTCCCAGCCTACCCTTACCAGCCAGATTGTGGCCATGGAGGAAGCCCTGGGTGTCCAGCTGTTTGAACGTTCCCGCGCCGGAACACTGTTATCCCCTGAAGGCAGGGAATTACTGCCGTTGGCAAGGGAGATTCTCGAGCAGTACCAAAACCTCATGGAAATCGCCAATAACAGCAACCGTGATATGGGTGGTACCTTCAAGCTTGGTGTGTCTGGCTCCATTGGGCCCTACTTATTGCCTCAGCTCTTGCCTGTTCTGCATCGGCGCTACCCAAAACTTCAACTGCACCTCAGAGAGGGTGATCCCGGCGAGCTGGAAACTGGTCTGCGCAAGGGAAGTTTTGATTTCATCATGACGGTATTGCCCATGCAGTCAACGGAAAACCGTGTGCGGCCATTATTTATGGAGTCAATTAAAGTGGTGGTCTCGGCGGAGCATGCCCTGGCCGGTCAAGGTCAAATTAGCGGCGAAGAGTTAAAGAGGCAGACCGTGCTGAGCATTGATGATCATTTCCATCTGCAGCGCCAGATCAGTGGGCTATGCGAGCGCTTTGGCGCCAATCTGAAACGGGATTTCGAGGGCAATAGTCTGGATACATTGTGCCAGATGGTGATGATGAATCAGGGTATCGCTTTTCTGCCAGCCTTGTTCGCTCAAAATGAATTGAACAAGGGAGCTGGTTTGAAGGTGCTGAGTTTGCATGATGAAACTGTTGCGCGTAATCACGTGGCTGCCTGGCGCATCAACTCTTCATCCCGGCATCTGTTTCAGAAACTGTCCTACGACATCAAGTCCATTGCCATGGAAAAATATGCCGGTATTCTCACGGAAGTGATCACCGAAGAAAATATCTAGGCGCTCAGGGCGGGCACTTGTAAATGCCAGTCAGTGTGTTGCTGAAAGGCATGGGCCAGGCTGAACATGATTTCTTCCTTTAAGTGGGCGCTGCTGATTTGCAGGCCAATGGGCAGGCCGGTCTGACTAAAGCCGATGGGCACCGAAATAGTCGGTATGCCATAAAGATTAAATGGCGCTGTATTGCGTGTCGATGGTTCTGCGCCGGCGGCTTCGGCCGGGTTGATGGCACTGTCTATCCTTTCCGGTAAGCCGGGAGCAGTGGGGGTAACAAGAACGTCCACCTCATCAAAGACCGCTGCAATGGCATGACGCACACGCACCATGTCCTGTTGCGCACGAATATAATCTTCCGCACTGACTGCTCTTGCCGCCAGCAGGCGTTCCAGGGTAACCGGATCATAATCCCCGTGATTACGTTCATCGTCCAGATAGTCTTCATGCCAGGCGGCGCTTTCAGCCAACAGTGGTGCAAAATCAGGAACCGCTGGAAGACTGACGTCAACAGTCTGTGCGCTGATTGTTGCTAATACCGCCAGCGCATTATTGACTGCCTGTTCTGTATCCGGGTGCAGGCGGGCAAAATAATCTCCCGTCGGCAAACCGATTCTCAGCTTGTTAACCGGCTGCATTAGTGCGCCGATATAATCTTCCGGTGAGGACATAATACTGACCGGATCCAGTGGATCGAATCCAGCCGTGTTCTGGAGCATATAGGCAGTGTCTGCCACACTGCGACAGAGCGGGCCGACATGATCCAGCGACTCTGCCACCGGAATAATATTTCTGATAGAGGTAAGGCCATGGCTGGCTTTCAAGCCGGTCACGCCACAATAAGCCGCAGGCAGGCGAATGGATGCGAGGGTGTCGGTGCCCAACGCAGCACAGCACATGCGCGCCGCCATGGCTGCAGCAGAGCCGCCGGACGAGCCGCCAGGAATATGGTCAAGGTTCCAGGGATTATGCACCGGGCCAAAATGGGTGATGGCCGAGGTCCCGCCCCAGGCGAATTCATGCATATTGAGTTTACCCAGAAGAACACAGCCGGCTTCCTGCAGCCTGGTATAAATTGGCGCATCCACTTCTGGTACGCGATTGCGTAAAAGCGTACTGGCTGCAGTGGTGAGAATACCTGCCGTATCGATATTGTCTTTCAGGCCAATGGGGATGCCGTGCAAGGGACCGCGCCATTGACCAGCATCCAGCTCCTGATCCAATTGTCGAGCCTGCTGCATCGCCAGATCGCCTGTTACAGTGATATAGGCATTGACCAGTGGCTGCAGGCGCGCAATGCGTTCCAGATAAGCTGAGGTGAGTTCAGTTGCTGAAATCACGCGGCGACGAATAAGATCCGAGGCTTCTACCAACGACAGTTCTGTTAGATCACTGGTCTGGGCATATAAGGGAAAACTCTGGAGCAGGGCGGCAGTTGAAAGGCTGCCTGTCAGAAAATTGCGGCGATTTGTCATAATTCCGGTTTTTGTCATTTTCGGTTGTACCGATTCTAAAGGGTCAACTGGCAATATGTCTCATTTTAGTTAAAAAAAATTGTTCTGTTTGAATATTTGATCCGTATCACCATCACCTTAAGCCATACATTCTATGGTTTTTCTATAGTGTTAATTGTTTACCTATCAAGCTAATAGGTATTTTCAATTTTCTTCCATGCTTGCCTGCACCATAGAATTACTGTGTTACTCAAAAGGAGCTCGACAAAAATGACTAGGAAAAAACTTTCTTTATGTACCCTGATTGCTATCGGCCTGTCGCCACTGGCATCAGTAAACCTGGCAAATGCCCAGGATGTTATGCCCACCAATAATTACTGGTGGCCCAATCAACTGGATCTGCAACCACTGCGTATGCATTCTCCGGAATCTGACCCTATGGGAAATGACTTCGATTATGCCGAAGCGTTCGCCAGCCTTGACCTTGATGCTGTAAAACAGGATCTGGTGGAGTTGATGACGACTTCACAGGATTGGTGGCCAGCAGACTACGGGCACTATGGTCCGTTCTTTATTCGCATGGCCTGGCACAGTGCCGGTACCTACCGCATCAGTGATGGTCGTGGTGGTTCGGACGGCGGCATGCAGCGTTTTGCACCACTCAACAGCTGGCCGGACAATGCCAACCTGGACAAGGCGCGACGTTTGCTTTGGCCAATCAAGCAGAAATATGGACGCAGTCTGTCCTGGGCAGACCTGATGGTCCTTACTGGTACCGTGGCGATGGAGTCCATGGGGTTTGAAACCTTTGGTTTTGCCGGTGGTCGTGTCGATGAATGGGAACCCGATGAAATTTACTGGGGTCCTGAAGGTGAATGGCTGGGCGACCAGCGTTACAGTGGTAACCGTGATCTCGAAGATCCTTTGGCTGCCGTGCAGATGGGGTTGATTTATGTAAATCCTGAAGGCCCGAACGGTGAGCCTGATCCGCTTGCTGCGGCTGCCGATATTCGTGACACTTTTGGCCGTATGGCCATGAATGACGAAGAAACCGTTGCCTTGATCGCCGGTGGTCACACCTTCGGTAAAGCCCATGGAGCCAGAAGCCCGGAAAACTGTGTCGGACCAGAGCCTGAGGCGGCTTCAATTGAAGAGCAGGGACTGGGCTGGATCAACACTTGTGGCACTGGCAAAGGTCCAGACACTATTACCAGCGGTCTGGAAGGCGCATGGACTGTGAATCCAACACAGTGGACGCACAACTATCTGCAGAATCTGTATAACTGGGAGTGGGTACAGACCAAAAGTCCTGCCGGCGCGACCCAGTGGATTCCTGCCAATGGTGCGGCTTCCAATCTCGTGCCTGATGCCTATGATCCTGCAGTAAGACATGCACCCATCATGTTCACTACTGACCTGGCACTGAAAATGGATCCGTCCTACCGTGAAATAACGTCTCGCTGGCTGGACAATCCCGAGCAGTTCGAAGATGCCTTTGCCCGTGCCTGGTTCAAGCTGACCCATCGCGATATGGGCCCAAGCACGCGCTATCTTGGATCCATGGCTCCTGATGTAGATCTGATCTGGCAGGATCCGGTACCGGAAATTGATTACTCCGTAGTTAACTCACGCGACATCTCACGCCTGAAATCCCGGATCCTGGATTCCGGTTTGAGTGTGCCGCAGCTGGTGAAGACAGCCTGGGCTTCAGCCTCCTCATACCGTGGAACTGATATGCGCGGGGGAGCAAATGGTGCCCGCATTCGACTCGCACCTCAGAAAGACTGGGCCGTGAATGAGCCTGCAGAACTGGCCAATGTGCTTTCGGTTCTGGAAGGTATTCAGACCGAGTTCAATGACAGAAGTTCGCGCAGAAAAGTCTCTCTTGCCGATGTCATCGTTCTGGGCGGCGCAGCTGCGATTGAAAAAGCAGCCGCAGATGCGGGTTACGATGTTGAGGTACCTTTTGTTCCGGGTCGAGCTGACACAACCCAGGAATGGACTGATGCGGCTTCATTTGCAGTACTTGAGCCCAAGGCAGATGGTTTCCGTAACTACTTTGCAGAAGGT
>JAUHWU010000243.1 GCA_030427065.1 Gammaproteobacteria bacterium
GACTCGCCTGATCGAACAAAATAGACGCCAGGTCATTAAAACGGTCTTCATCAGCTTCCTTATCAAGCTTCTCAATCAAGGGATGAGCAGGATTGATTTCAAAGTTTGGCCTGGTCTCAGGTATAGCCTGCCCTGCCGCTTCCATCAACTTGCGCATCTGGGCACCCATGTCATGTTCCGCAATAGAAAGACAAGCCGGGGATTCAGTCAGCCTGCTGGTTGTTCTCACCTCAGCAACCTTGTCGCCAAAACTTTTCTTGAGACGCTCAAGTAATGGTTCTGCTTTCTTGTCCTGTTCTTGCTGTTGTTTCTTGTCTTCTTCAGTATCCAGATCGCCAAGATCAAGCTCTCCCCTGGTAATGTCCTGAAACTGTTTTCCGTCAAATTCCATTAGATGACTGACAAACCATTCATCAACCCGATCCGTCATCAACACAACTTCTATGCCTTTCTTTCTGAAAACTTCGAGATGAGGACTGTTTTTAACAGTATTAAAGGATTCGCCCGCTACGTAATAAATTTTCGACTGCCCTTCTGGCATACGTGATACATAATCTTCAAGAGACTGATCCTGGGTTCGTTCGCCAGTATAGGTTGATGAAAAAAGCAGTAATTTGGCAATTTTTTCCCTGTTAGCATAATCTTCAGCCGGACCTTCTTTAAGTACCTGGCCAAACTCATTCCAGAATTTCTGATATTTTTCCTTATCTTTCTTTTTCAATTTACTGAGCATATCCAGCACGCGTTTGGTCAGCGCACTTTTCATTGAATCTACTGCTGGATCTTTCTGCAGGATCTCCCTACTTACATTCAGGCTAATATCATTGGAGTCAATAACACCTTTTACAAAGCGCAAATACAGAGGCAGGAATTGCTCTGCATCATCCATAATGAAAACTCGTTGTACATAGAGTTTTAATCCGCGAACCGCATCCCTGTTCCACATATCGAAAGGGGCACGGGATGGCAGATAAAGAAGACTGGTGTATTCGAGCTTTCCTTCTACCTTGTTGTGACTCCAATCCAGAGGATCGTCAAAATCGTGACTGATATGCTTGTAAAATTCTTTATATTCCTCATCCTTCAATTCATTCCTGGGACGTGTCCATAAGGCAAGAGCACTATTAACTGCTTCGTACTCGGGGGCTTTGTTTTCTTTTATATCGCCCTGTTTGTCGTCTTCGGCACCAGATGCAGACTGTTCCTTAAGCATCATTACAGGAATCGATATGTGGTCAGCGTATTTCCTGACAATGCCTCGAAGCCTGTAACTTTCGGCAAATTCTTTTTCCTCTTTTTTAAGGTGCAGAACAATTTTGGTGCCGCGATCTGCCTTTTCCACATTTTGAATATTAAAATCTGATTCCCCGGAGGATTCCCACATTACACCTTCCTCAGCTGGAACCCCTGCTTTTCGGCTATAGACCTCTACCTTATCAGCCACTATAAACGCTGAATAAAAACCTACACCAAATTGGCCAATCAGGTTGGAGTCCTTTTTTTCATCACCGGTAAGGGATTCAAGAAACTGGGCTGTTCCGGATTTTGCGATAGTCCCCAGATTTTCAATAATTTCATCGCGACTCATCCCTATCCCATTATCTGAAATGGTGATGGTTTTTTTCTTGGGGTCAAAATCAACAAGTATTTTTAATTCCGGATCTTCTTCCAATAATGCGGAATTGGCGAGAGAGGCAAAACGTAGTTTGTCTGCCGCATCCGAAGCATTTGAAATCAGTTCTCTTAGAAATATTTCCTTATTGCTGTAAAGGGAATGGATCATCAAGTGAAGCAGTTGTTTTGCTTCAGTCTGGAATCCCATTGTTTCTTTTTTGACTTGTGCTCCCATCTTTTTTACATCTCCAATTGGAATGTCAGTTAGTCCTCTCATAATGAGGGCAGATCGGGGTTTTTCAAGGCAAAAAAAAACGCACCTTGCGATGCGTTTTCGAACAACTTACAGCTTTATAGTTATTATTGTTCTAGCTTTATAACTTGTTATTAGTCTAGCGGAAATATTCTGCCAAATCGCGGCGTTGGCGCTGCAATGTTTCATAACGTTCTTTTTCTCTACCCAGAACAGTAATCCAGGTATCCGCTGTATCTTCACTGCGTTCATCACGTCGAGCAGCACGCGCCGCTTCCAGACCATCATCGTAACGATTCAGTTCCATATAAGCTCTGGCCATAGACAGATAAACCTGATCAGGGCGATCCAGTTCACCTTTTTCAAGTGCCTTGCCGAAAGCATCAACGGATTTTTCAAATTCTCCCATAGTGGAATATATTCTGCCTAAACGGGCATAATTTTCACCGTCTTCAGACAACTCCGCCGCCCTTTCCAGAGGTTCAGCCGCTTTGGCATCCTCTCGCGCAATCTGGTAGCAGGTTGAAAGGAAAGACAGATTACCTTCGTCTTCTTCAATGATGCCGTCAGACATTCCCTTTTCCATAAC
>JAUHWU010000244.1 GCA_030427065.1 Gammaproteobacteria bacterium
AAGGCACACGCGTCCACAGGGCATGATGGTGGGAGCGATTGATGACAGAAATAGTGTCGATCTGGATATAGCCAAGCTGCTCTATACAGCGCTGCACTGCCTGTTTACCTGCACCGAAAGGAGTGTTGCTGTGCAGGCCCTGGGAGATCAGGGCAATGCGGCGCGCTTCCTGCAAAGATATCTAAAGCATGATTAGCGGCAATCGTAAAATGAAAAAGGGCCACATTATATGCAAACCTTTTCCGGAGGTGGTAGGTACGGCTGAAATCAAAGGGGACAGTAATCAAAAGTAATCAAAAGGGTCAGAGTAAAGTGATTATTGAAAAGGGAAGGGGGAAAAAACAGGAAATTAAAAAATCATGTTACTCTGCCCCAATTACATAACAATAATATTCCGGGGGTATTCAATATGTGTTTGCGATCTCTTTTTAGCAATGCTCTGGTGTTCTGCCTTCTTTTAACAGGTGTTAATACCTATGGGCAGGTTGGTGCTATTTCTGATTGGCCAGTGTATGGAGGAGGTGAAGGCTCTACCCGCTATTCGGCATTGAATCAGATCAATGCTGATACTGTTTCGGATCTGGAAATTGCCTGGGTGTGGAAAGCCGATTCCCTGCTTCCCAGAGCCCAGCCTGCCAGTCAGACAACACCGCTGATGGTCAACGGTGTACTGTATTTTACGATGGACTCCCGTCGCGTTGTGATAGCTGCCGATGCGGGCACTGGTGAGACTCTTTGGTTGTACCGTCCCGATGAAGGAGATCGATATAACGTCGCTCCACGTAAAATTCATCGTGGTGTGTCCTGGTGGAGCGATGGCAATGGTGATGATCGAATACTTTTTGCCACCCCCGGATTTAATCTGATTGCCCTGGATGCCCATACCGGCGTGCCTGTTTCTACATTCGGTGAAAATGGCATCGTCGATATGGTGGCTGAGCAGGATCAGCTCTTTGAAGGGGACATGCTGGGCCGACTCGGTAATTCATCTCCGGTGGTTATTTCTCGTGACACCGTAGTGGTAGGGCCAGCCATGGGCAGACTGAATAAGGTTAATGCGAAAGGAGATATCCTGGCTTTTGATGTTCGTACCGGGCAGCGAAAGTGGACTTTTCATACAATCCCGCGTTCCGGCGAGTTTGGTTTTGAATCATGGCTCAATGGTTCTGCGGACTATACCGGGAATGCCGGAGTCTGGGGTCCGTTTTCGGTAGACTCGGAACTGGGCTATATTTACCTGGCTGTTGAAGCCCCTACCAACGATGTTTATGGAGGTGCACGTCACGGTGACAATCTGTTTTCCAGTTCTCTGGTGGCAGTGGATATCGAAACCGGACAGCGTGTTTGGCATTACCAGTTGGTGCATCACGATATCTGGGATTATGACAACCCGGCTCATCCTATTTTACTGGACCTGAATGTCGGCGGGCGTGAAATCCAGGCAGTAATTCAACTAACCAAGCAAGCATTCGCCTATGTGTTTGATCGTGTTACCGGTGAGCCGGTATGGCCAATCATTGAAACACCAGTGCCGCAAACCACGGTGCCCGGTGAGTGGACATCAGCAACCCAGCCAATTCCAACGCAGCCACCTGGCTTTGATGTCCAGGGTTATAGTGAAGATGACCTGATCGACTTCACTCCTGAATTACGTGCCACAGCAATCGAGGCACTGGCAAACTACATCACTGGCCCGATTTACACTCCGGCCTCTGTGGTATCGCCGGACAATGTCGGTACGCTTCAGTTACCCGGTTTTGGTGGAGGTGCGAACTGGCCCTCGGGTGCCGCTGATCCGGAAACCGGGTTTGTGTATGTTGGTTCAATAACCAACCCAACAGTTCTCGGCCTTGAACCAAATCTGCCAGCCCGACCCGAAGATCCGGACTATACCGATTACAGAATGAGTGGTGGCTTGCCAGATCTTCCGTATGGCCTGCCTTTGCTTAAGCCTCCCTATGGCAGAATCACTGCCTATGATATGAATCAGGGAGAGATTGCCTGGCAGATTCCAAACGGTGATACACCGCCTGCCATTCAGGCACAGCTTGACGAGGCCGGTCTTACCAATGTTCCACCTACTGGAAGTCGTGCACAGGCAGGTTTGCTGGTGACAAAAAGTCTGTTAATTGCCGGAGAAGGGGCGAATGGGCAGCCTTATTTACATGCCTACGATAAGCAAAACGGGCAGGAAATCTGGCGTACCCGATTGCCATCAGGTCCCCAAACTGGTTTGCCCATGACTTATTCCCATGAAGGCAAACAATATATCATTGTGGCAGTGAACGGGAATGCGCCTGGAGAAAGCGGAAATGCCGCGCAGTTGGTGGCGTACAAACTGCCTTAATTGTGGTTTGAGCTTTTAGGCAGGAATATTATTGATTGCCCATAAAAAAAGCACCTACGCGGAATC
>JAUHWU010000245.1 GCA_030427065.1 Gammaproteobacteria bacterium
CGTAACTCTTACTGAACGCATCGTCGTCGATGCTGAATTAATTGATGAAATATGTCTCGAAAATGAGCAGTTTGTTGAGCGTATGAATCTGCAGAATTAAAACTGATTGCGCGCATTGAAAATTTCGTCGGATACCAAGGAGACATCATGAAAAAGAGTAATAAAATAACTACGTTGTGCTTATTGGTGACAAGCCTGTTTGTCTATTCTGTTTCAGCAAGCGGACATCATTCTTTTCCAGCACAGTATGACGCCTCAAAAACTGTCACGCTGAATGGCAAGGTCACAAAAGTCGAATGGACCAACCCACATATTTTTATCTACATTGATGTTGCCGATGCGACATCCGGCGTTACTGAAAACTGGGCACTTGAACTGGGAGGCCCTAACGCTCTGTTACGGGCAGGTTGGAAACGTAACTCGCTGAAAACCGATGATGTAATCACAGTTGATGGCGCACTTGCCAGGGATGGAAGCAACCTGGTGAATGCCACTTCCATTGTTCTTGACGCAACCGGCAAACGAATGCTTACCGCTTCCAGTCGCGACAACCAGAACCAATAAACAGCGCAGGGACGTCCCTTGGTTAATTCATCGGCTCCCGGCGTTCTGTTTAGCCGGGTAACACCCTGCCCTGATTTAAAATACCTTTCGGGTCCAGTGCCAGCTTGAGAGTCTTCATCAGAGCAATTTCCTCTGGTGTTCTTGAATGATGCAGGTATTTTATTTTCTGTACACCGATACCATGTTCTGCAGAGACTGAACCCTTAAAATCTCCTACCACTTTATAAACCACGTCATACATTGCTTTGACATCATCATGGCTGCCGGTATAACAGAGGAAATGTAAATTACTGTCGGCGATATGTCCAAACACCATAATCTTTGCCTTTGGCACTGCCTGTACGACTTCCTTTTCTACCTGTTCCAGAAAGGCGGCCATGGAAGAAATCGGCACACTGATATCAAAATTCGCCGAATCCCTGATAAAGGCAGAAATCTCACCTACCCCGTCACGAATTTTCCAGAACCCTTCCCGGTCTTTTTCAGAATTGGCTATTAGTGCATCAACCACCAGCCCCTCTTCCATGGCTGCGGCAAGGGTATTTTCAAAAAGCTCCTGATCCTTGTCGGGATTACTGCCTTCCAGTTCCGTCAGAACATAAATGGGATAGCGTTGCTCCATTGGCGAATCAATAGTATCCACATTGTCAGTGATGAAGTGGAAATAGCTCGCCCACATCACTTCAAATGCACTCAGGTTGCCACTGAATTCGGCCGAGAGTTTATGCATGAGACTGACCACATCAGCAAAGTTTTCAAGCGCCAGTAACGCTGTACATCGACTTCCGGCTTTGGGGAACAGCCGGAGAACTGCCCTGGCAACGATCCCCAGAGTGCCTTCAGTACCGATAAACAAATGTTTCAAATCATATCCGGCATTATTTTTCAGCATCTTGTTCATGGATGAAATAACGGTCCCGTCTGCCATCACCGCTTCCAGTCCGAGCACCAGGTTCCGTGTCATGCCAAAACGCAGTACCTGGTTGCCGCCGGCATTGGTTGAGATATTACCGCCGATATTGCAGGTCCCTCTGGCGCCCAGGTCAAGGGGGAAAATAAAACCGGCCTTATCCGCTGCTTCCTGAATGACCTGTAACGGCGTCCCGGCTTTTACCGTCATCGTCATGGCATCACGATCCAGCTCCTCAATGCCTGACATGCGCTCCAGGTTTATGGCAATTTCTCCTGCTTTGGGAATACCGCCGCCAGTCAGTCCCGTGAGCCCCCCCTGAACGACGACTGCCTGATCAAGACCGTGGCACAATGCCAGAATTTCGGAGAGCGCGCCGGTACTGGCAGGCCTTACTACCGCGCCCGGAATCCCGGGTGCATCAGCGGACCAGTCGTGCTGGTATTTTTCGGAAATACTGTCACCCAGCAGTACATCAGTGTCCTGCAATTTTTGTAATTCTGTTATCAGTGCTTGCATACTCTTCCCACTAATTTATTTAACTCTCTGGTCTATGGTTTGATTGTCTGTGAGTTGAAAAACCGCATCGGCTTTGTCGGCCAGGGTCTCGAGAGCATAACGGGTGACTCGCTCATAATGCTGAATGAAATGTCGAAGTTGATTGGGGGACATGATGCGGTTATCCACTTCATTCCCACCATTTTCCCTTGCATATTTTTCTTCCAGACGATTTTCCTGATTTTGTCGCCACTCAAACACTTTTGCAAAATCCGGGGCCTTGAGAAATACCAGGTAGTCCTGCAAGTCATATAGTTCCTGGTATTTTTTTGAGATTGCATCATTTACATAACGACGCCAGATGCCATCAGGGTCTTCAAGTGTTTCCAGTTCATTCACCGGTTCCTCCAGCAGGTCCTCGGGTTGTGCAGCCACTG
>JAUHWU010000246.1 GCA_030427065.1 Gammaproteobacteria bacterium
CTCATCGATATAGGCAACCAGATCTTTTGCCACATAACTTTCCCAGTCACCGGTGGTCACCGAATTGGAATACATACTGCCCTGAAAGCGGGTAAAGGCATTGGGCATGACAATAATCATTTCTTTCGCGCCACTGCGCCAGGCGGCATCAACCGCATCCGGTACATTGACGAAATGATTGCCATTCAGGCCAAACCAGTTCTGATCAGAATCCGTGTAACCATGCAGAAGATACACCACCGGATAACGGGTGCTGGCATCACGGTCATAACCCGGTGGCAAATAGACTGACACATCCCGGTTGGGATCGTCCCCTGAAAGATTACCTTGCAATGAAGGGCCGAATACCTTGATGCGTTCCAAATGGCCCAGTTGCTGTGCACTGGAAATGACCGGCAACAACAGTATGGCAAAGGCGGTAAGAATTTTAAGTGGCTTGCTGAACATGGTTTACCCCTTTCAAAATAAGCCCGGCTTAATACACTACTGATTGCCTGCGAGCCTTCCTGAAGTTATTTTTAAAGCTTAAAGAACGTTTAAAGATAGTATCATGACAGTTACATTTACCAAATCACGTCAGAACCACATGGATAAAAGTCGCTCATTCCTGATTTTTCTGCTGGCTGGACTCCAGGCGCTGTTCACGCTTACAGCCAACGCGCATACTGGCATTGCCACAACGGTTCCTGACCATGATGCAGTGATAGATCAGGCACCAAAAATTCTACGTTTTGTTTTTCCCGGTGAAGTGACCATTACCAATGCCAGGATCAGGCCGGTCAATGAAAAGTTAAAAGAAATTGGTGAGACTATTACCGTGCGACTACCGCGTAACCGCATTGGTCAATCGACGGCATTTGGACAAGAGATAGAGCTGGACATTCCGCTGCTGGAACCTGGCATTTACCAGGTGGTCTTTCAGGTAGTTTCCATTGATGGTCATCAGCTGGCAGATGATTTCACTTTTACCATTACAGATGCGAATTGAAGTTTATAGATCCGGCTGACGAAGATTTAGCGTCGGCTAATTACTCAAGCTGCAGATGGATATCAGCAATGATATCCAGAGCAGGATCGTACACTTTTATTTCTATTTCCATCAGACCCAATACAGTATGGAAGAAGTTATCATGTGAATAAGCATTATGGCTGCGAGCCTGGAGTAGCGGCAGATCAATTTCATAATTTTTACCAAACCACATCAGTGCCGGCACATGGCGCTGGGATTCGGGTGCCATGAAATTAGGCATGCCATGTAAATAGAGTCCATGTTCTCCTAGAGATTCTCCGTGGTCGCTGACATAGAACATCGCAGTTTCAAAGTCTTCATCATAACCTTGAAGAAAATTAATGACCTCGGACAGAAAATAATCCGTATAGCGAATCGCATTGTCATAGGCATTATTGATTTCCTCAACAGAGCATTGCTGCAGATCATTGGAACGACACACCGGGCTAAAAACCTCAAATGCTTCAGGATATCGTTTGTAGTACGCCTGGCCATGATTACCCATCTGGTGTAATACGATGAACACATCGCCGTCTTCCTGTTGCTCAATCCATTCATCCAGTCCAATCAGCATACCAATATCACGACACTCATCATCACAGACAGAGTTGATGGCAGGATCACGGTAATCCTCTTCATCCAGCACAGCTGCGACCCCTTTAGAGCTGGAATTATTGTCGCGCCAAAGCATGTGTATATCGGCATGATCAAGCACATCCAGCAGGCTTTCTTCATAATCAGCATCATCAATATCAAACTCATTTTCACTGTTATTGGAAAACATACAGGGTACTGACAAGGCAGTTGATGTAGCACAGCTGGTCATATTGGGAAAATTGACCACAGGATAGTTTTCCAGCAGTGGATTGGTTTTTCGTGAATAGCCATTAAGGGAAAAGTGGTCCGCTCTGGCTGTCTCGCCCAGTACGAGAATAATTAATTCCCGATCCTTATCTTCATCTGGAATTCTTGCATCAAGTCCAATTTGTTGCCTGGTAATATTCGCATCAGAATGCAGATTTTCACTGGCGAACTTTCCCATCGAATAAATAGCAGTGACCGGATTGGCATAATAACGCAGGTGCTTATGCTCACGAAAAAAACTGGCGTAATACGGACTCCACAACATGACCACCACAGCGATAGCCATTAAGGCCCCAAGCATGAGTTTTGCACGGGACAACAGCGCCTGCCTGAGCGTTACAGGTTTGATGTTGATTCCAAGCACCCACAAGGACGGTAACAGGCCAAGAAAAACAAGCGACAGCATTAATTTCACACTGAGCAAGTCACCTGCCTCGCGCGCATCTGTTTCCATCACATTGGTCAGCATGGTGGTATCCACCACAATGTTGTAGCTGTTCATGAAATAACTGGACACAGCAGCAACGAAAAA
>JAUHWU010000247.1 GCA_030427065.1 Gammaproteobacteria bacterium
CATCAAAAGGCACGGTGTCGGTATGACCGGACAGCACCAGGCCTCCAGGACCGCTACCCAGCGTGGCAATGAGATTGGCCTTGTTATGGCTTCCCGGTACTGGCAGCACTTCACAGGCGAAACCCAACCCCTCAAATGTTTGCGCCAGCAAATGAATAACGCCCATGTTGCTCTGGTCAATCGCCGGGTTGGTAGAGCTGACGGAATGCTCGCTCAGCAAGCTATTAAACAACTCAAAAAACTTTACATTCATCTAGCTATCGTCCCTGTGTTCGATAAACTTTTTTACTTGTAACTGGACCTATGGCGCCGACACCAGCATCGCTGCCCGATCACACCGCGCTGCCATCACAAAATCATTTCTGTGCAGTCCGCGTATCGTATGAGTCCACCAGTATATAGTCACTTTGCCCCATTCGATGACAATCACGGGATGGTGGTTAACCTGCTCTGCCATTTCACCAAATTTTTTGCCCAGGGCCAGCAGGGTCAGGTAGTCATTAAAGCGATATTCCCGCATCAGTTTTTGTGTGCCGTCTTCTTCCACCACAGTCCAGTCGGGCAGGTTGGATAACAAGGTGTCGGCTTCTTCCTTGCTTGCAGCTACCAGGTCTTTTCGTCCTGCAATTACCTCTTCATCAGCCAGAAGTGCCATAACTAATATATTCCTTATAAAATTGTTTTACTCGTCGGATTCTTTCTTGAGTACTGCAGTAGTCAGTCGTGCAACACAGACCAGCTTTTCTTCACTATCGATGATTTTTATTTCCCACACATGGGTCTTGCGACCAATGTGCAGGGGGCTTGCAATACCGGTTACCAGAGGCGGCTTACCGGCACGGACATGGTTGGCATTGATATCAAGACCGACAATAAAGTGGGCATCATCACAACAAAAATTCGAGGCGGCACTGCCCAGGGTTTCGGCAAGCACCACCGATGCCCCGCCGTGAATAATCCCCATGTGTTGTTGTGTGCGCTTATCCACCGGCAGCGTGCCCTTGAGAAAATCATCGCCTATTTCGGTGATTTGCATGCCAATATGTTCACACAGGGTGCCTTTCATCAGGTCCGTGATGATTTCCAGTGATATTTGTTTTTTCCAGATTGCCAAAGTGTTCTCGCTATTTTCTATCATTCAGGAAGATAAATATTGTTAACAGGTCCGGGGCAAGAGAGCCGATGTTTTACCGGTTAAATAGTAGACCAGCAGCCCAACCCATTCTCTTGCGTAGGCATTGAGATCATCGAGACTGCCTACAGGATCAAAAGAAGGCTGCCATTGTCGTCCGGGTGTCGTTTCGTGATCCACCGGATAGGGAATAACCGGCCAGTTCTGTTTGCAGAAAACTCCAACCGATCTGGGCATATGGGTGGCCGATGTCACCAGCAGCCAGTTTTCACCCGGCTGGGGATTCATCAGTGCCTTGCTGTTAATGGCGTTCTCATAGGTGTTACGTGAATCCCTTTCTATTTCCAGGCGGCTTTTTCTGATCCCCATGCTTTCCAGAAAATACAGGGCGACATCGGCTTCCTTGTATTCCTGATCCAGCAGGGTGCCTGCGCCGCCGGTAAAAATAAGTTTAGCCCGGGGATAACGCTTGGCCATTTCAATAAAGCCAAAATAACGATCCGCAGCAGCGCCAAACTCAGGCTGGTCCCAGATATAGGAAGTCAGTGGATCAATGGCGCCGCCAAGCAGGATGATGCCATCTACAGTCCGCGGTAGTTCAGGATTGGCAGGAAAGCGTTTTTCCAGTGGGCTTGCCAGCCAGCCAGCAACAGGCAAGAGTGTGATCAGTACCAGCATCAGGCCGGCTGCTCCCAGTAAAAGCTTTGCCACTTTTGTGTGCTGTAAAAACAGCAGGCCGGTTCCTGCCGTCACCATTAGCAATATCAGTGTACCTGGCGATAGCAGTGCCCAGAGGATTTTGGAGAGGAAAAAAAACAGGCTATTTGCCATTAGTTTATGTTACCCGGTCTGGTATTTGCCATAAATGAGACGAGTGAAAAATGAACCCGGTAAACATACCGGCACAGCTAGCAGGGATTATCAGCTAAGGAAGGGATTATCTCAAACGGATACGTTTGAGAAGTTTAATGCCTGGCGATCAGTGCTTTGACTTCGTCCATGGTTTTGCCGGTTTGCTCGGCACACAGATCGAGAAAATCCATGCCATAAGTGGCTGTCAGCATTTTTATATTGGCAATGGTAGTGCCCAGTTCCAGAAGACGCAGTATGTCCAGATCGGTAATGGCATGAATCTGGTCCAGCACAAGACCGTACTCACGGCAGTAGCCTTCAGGGAAAGCACGAAAGCGTCGCTGGTTTTCTTTTTTGACCAGTGAGCTGCAAAGTTGATTCAGCATTTCTCTCCCCTGTACCAGGCGATTGA
>JAUHWU010000091.1 GCA_030427065.1 Gammaproteobacteria bacterium
GAAAGGTAATTTGCCTGGATAAAAGGCCTTTAGTGCCAGGTGCAGCATGACTGCAGAATCTTTGCCAACAGAATAAAGCATTACCGGATTATCAAATTCCGCAGCCACTTCACGAATGATATGGATACTTTCTGCTTCAAGCTGCTTGAGGTGGGTAAGCTTGTGCTCTGTCATTGTTGAATAACCAGTTCTACGGCCAGTTTGCTTTCTTTTCAGTCCCGGGATTATTTGCCCCCGGGTCTGTCGGGCGGCAGATTATACGGGAACTGTCTGGCAAACCCAAGCGGGATATGGTTCAGCTTGAAAGAGGATTGAACCAAGGGATTTGGAGGCAAACAGCTTGGTGGTCGGATGGGTAATCCAAACAGAAACTATGACCAGGTAAATGAAGTGATCTGATTTGTTTGAACTGATTTAATAAAACCGACACAGGACGTACTCAGGAGTTTTCCTTTTCCTCGGCAGAGACCTTATCGAGACCAAAATCTTCAGACAGGTTGCCTTTTTGATCAGGGCTGGTTTTTGTCGCATAGTCGCGCGGAGCAGTGAACTGCTCAGCAGTGTCCTGCTCCGGGGCTTGTGCAAAGCTATCTCTTGTCAGTGATTCCTGGGCTCGTGCGGAATGGGAAAGTTGTTCAGAAATATATTCAGGGCATAACGCCTGCGCACCGGCTGCCATGTGGCGGTACACTTCACGATAGCTTTCCGTGAGTGTCGTCAGTAATTGTGCCGAATTATTAAAATGTGAATGAACATTATCTTTATAGCTATCAAACTCACGCTGCAGCTTGTCCAGTTGCTCTTCGAGGGATTTTACTTTCGCCTCGTCTGATTTAAGCAGTTTGTAGGTAATAGCTCCTGCTATTACACCGATAATGAAACCGATAAGACCGATAAGCCAGGTCATGAAAAATATCCTTTGTTCTACGATTTATTGATAGTGTATTAAAGATTTATAGATAATGTAGTAATTGTGTACCTATACCAGGTTTTGATTTGCCAGACCCGATAGTTTGAAAGCTATTTATAACCATTAAAGCTATCCCAGAACTTTCCATGAAGTTTTTAAGAGCTATTTAAGAGCTATTTAAGAGCTATCCTGAAACTACCAAGAACGATCTCAAAACTATATTTATTCTGTGTCCAGATTTGTTTCATTTTCAAAGATACAGTGTACTGAGAAAAAGTCAGGAGAAAATTTGGTAACATGCCCTGAATTATACCTATAATTACTTTCCAGTTCTGCTTTGATTGAATCCAGGCGTAAATTTTTCCTTGAGAAACTCCGAATCACCCGCCCAACATTATTCCCGTGACCTGGCTGAAGGTAAAATTCAGCCAGATCGTGCCCAGGAAGAGGCCGTCCGGGAGCTTGACCTGATTTACCAGCAGCTGGTGAACCACTGGCAAAGCCCCCCGGGTTTGCTGCGCCGGTTTTTCGGCCAAAGGGAATTGAATATCAAGGGGCTCTACCTGTGGGGTGGAGTAGGGCGCGGTAAAACCTATCTGATGGATGTCTTTTATCAGTGCCTTCCCGGGGAGAAAAAGCTCAGGATGCATTTTCATCGCTTTATGCAGATGGTGCACAGGGGGCTTTATAGCAACCGGGGAAACAAGGATCCTTTGAAGCTGGTGGCAAAGGATATCAGTAACAAGGCAGATGTGATTTGCTTTGATGAATTCTTTGTCAGTGATATCGCAGATGCCATGCTACTGGGGAACCTGCTTGAGGCATTATTTGAGAATGGCCTGGTTCTTATTACAACCTCCAATATAATTCCTGCGAAGCTTTATGAAAGGGGCTTGCAGAGGCAGAAGTTCCTTCCCGCAATCGCGTTGCTTGAAAAGCATACCCAGGTGCTGAATGTAGATGGCGGTACCGATTATCGACTTCGTACACTTGAAAATGCCGGCATTTATATCACTCCTTTGGGGGCGCAGGCAGATAAATCCCTGCACGACTGCTTCAACAATCTAACCCGTGGCATGATGACTTCAGAAAACCGGGTGCTGGAAATTCTGGGCAGGGATATAGCGACGCGTTTCTGGTCAGAGGGCGTTGCCTGGTTTGAATTTACCGCGCTTTGCGATGGTCCGCGCAGTGCTGCTGACTATATAGAAATATCCCAGCTTTTTCATACCGTCATAATATCCAATATTCCTGTCTTTGATGCACATAGTGATGATCAGGCAAGACGCTTTATTTCCATGGTAGATGAGTTTTATGATCAGAATGTGAAACTGGTGATTTCTGCAGCCGCGCCACTGGAATCAATCTATGTGGGTACTGAACTGGTATTTCCTTTTGAAAGAACCCGATCCCGATTGCTGGAAATGCAGTCTCTCGAATATCTTGGCCATGAACACCATCCAAACCCATAATTCACCCCCCTGGATTGAACACTGACCGGGCTCTATTTTCCGGCAGGTGACAAACATTGGTGAATTAGTTAAAAAAAGCCAATGAATACTTGAATCCGGCGTGCCGCATCGGTAGAATTCGCGCTCCCTCATTTGGGGAAGGTCCCGTATTACAAAAACAGGGACTCAGGTAAGCCAGGTGAGAAAGATTTTTAAATAATATTCTATTGACCACAGCTGCAACATAGAGCTACTAACAAGTAAATTCAGGTTAAGCAATGAAGACGATTTCAGCAAATAAGGAAACTGCACGGAATGACTGGTATGTCGTTGATGCAGAAGGAAAAATTCTGGGCCGCATGGCGGCTGAGATAGCCCATCGTCTGCGTGGCAAACATAAAGCCGAGTACACTCCCCATGTAGATACCGGTGACTACATTGTTGTGGTTAATGCAGAGAAAGTCGCTGTCACGGGTAACAAGGCAACCGACAAGAAATACTACCGTCATACTGGCTACCCGGGTGGTTTGAAGACCCGCAGTTTCAATGACATGATTGAAAAAGCACCGGAAGACGTTATCAAACTGGCGGTTAAAGGTATGTTGCCACGTACGCCGCTGGGACGTACCATGATGAAAAAGCTGAAGATCTATACTGGTAATGAGCATCCTCATGGTGCGCAGAACCCGGCTCAGCTGAATATTGCTTAAGCAATAACGCTTGAGATTTTAGAAAGAATTGACGAAACAGTTAGTTAAGTGAAAAAGAACACTAAATTTAAAGATTAAAATTCGCGAGCTGAATTAAGAGAAAAGAAATATGGCAGCTACCCAATACTACGGCACCGGTCGACGCAAAACCTCTACTGCAAGGGTTTTTCTGAAATCCGGTTCCGGCACCATTACTATCAACGACCGCACTATTGATGACTTCTTTGGTCGAGAAGTGGCGCGTATGATTGTCCGTCAACCCCTTGAGTTACTTGAAGTCACTGATAAATTTGATGTCAACGTTCGGGTTGCCGGTGGTGGCAGTTTCGGTCAGGCTGGTGCAATTCGCCACGGTATTACCCGTGCTCTAATCGATTTCAACGAAGAAAATCGTGGCACTCTGCGTAAAGCTGGCTTCGTGACTCGTGATGCCAGGGAAGTGGAGCGTAAGAAAGTGGGTCTGCGTAAAGCAAGAAAGCGTCCACAGTTCTCAAAACGATAGTTTTTCCTTTAAAAAACAAGATAACGCCGGTGCCAAGAGCTCCGGCGTTTTTTTTTGCCTTTTATTTACTATGATCCGGCATTGGTAAGCCCGGATTACCTTGAAAAAACCGGCTATATTTAGTAGCATGCGCGCTCCGTTTATCGCCCCTAATTCCGGCCCTTATTTCCAGACCAGAAGGCTAAACTCCCCGTATATAGGGTATTCTATTGGTTAACTGGTTGATTGAAAGGAGAACATCATTGTGAGTGATGGCACAAACCCTGCCGTTAATAAAAAGCGTCGTCGATTTCTCATCGGAAGTACTGCTCTGGTTGGTGCCGCTGGCGCCGCAGGTGCAGCAGTACCCTTTGTAGGTTCATGGAACCCCAGTGCCAAAGCTCTTGCTGCCGGCGCGCCGATTTCCATTGATATCAGTCGTCTGAGTCCTGGAGAATTACTGGGTCCCATGCCGGCCTGGCGTGGACAACCGGTTTACGTTTTCATGCGTGAAGAGTCGACGCTGGAAAGCCTGGTATCCCATACTGACCATCTTGCCGATGCCAATTCAGATGAAACTGGCCAGCAGCCTGAATACTGCCAGAATGAATATCGTTCAATTCGTCCGGAAGTGATGATAATGGTGGGTTTATGCACCCATCTTGGTTGTGCGCCCCTGATGAACCCTGAAGTTCAACCGCAGGATTATGATCCTGACTGGCAGGGTGGATTTTTCTGCCCCTGTCATGGTTCCATGTTTGATATGGCTGGGCGCGTTTACAGTGGCGTTCCGGCTCCTGATAACCTGGTAGTGCCACCTCACTTCTATGAAAGTGACAATGTTGTGGTGATAGGTCTGGATGGAGAGAATTCTTAATGTCTGATATAGAAAACACATCCACGATGAATACGAAAACCAAAACCGGCTCCCTGATGGGATGGATCGATGCTCGCTTGCCTTTGACCAAGACAATCGAAAAGCATATGACCAAGTACTATGCACCGAAAAACTTCAATATCTGGTATGTCTTCGGTGTGCTGGCAACCGTAGTTCTCGTTAATCAGTTACTTACAGGTATCTGGTTGACCATGAACTACACTCCCAGCGCTGACGCAGCATTTGCTTCAGTGGAATACATCATGCGTGATGTCGATTACGGCTGGATCCTGCGTTATATGCATTCCACCGGGGCCTCGGCTTTCTTTGCGGTGATTTATCTGCATATGTTCCGTGCCCTGATGTATGGTTCGTATCGCAAACCGCGGGAACTGATCTGGCTGTTTGGCATGACTATCTTCCTGGTGCTCATGGCTGAAGGCTTTATGGGTTATGTACTGCCCTGGGGCAATATGTCCTACTGGGGAGCCAATGTGATTGTCAGCCTTGCAGGCGCTATCCCCTATATTGGTGAAGACCTGATGGTATGGGTTCAGGGAGACTTTCTGATTTCCGGTGCCACCTTGAATCGATTTTTTGCCTTGCACGTTGTTGCTCTGCCACTGGTTCTGGTATTCCTGGTATTTCTCCATCTGGTGGCCCTGCATGAAGTTGGCTCAAATAACCCGGATGGAATTGAGATCAAGGAGAACAAGGACGAAAGGGGAATTCCACGTGACGGGATTGCATTTCATCCTTATTACACGGTCCATGACCTGGTTGCTATCGTGGTATTCCTGTTTGTGTTCTGTTTTGTGCTGTTTTTCATGCCGGAAATGGGCGGTTATTTCCTCGAGTATGCGAATTTTACCGAAGCGGATAATCTGAAAACCCCGGAGCATATTGCCCCGGTATGGTATTTCACCCCGTTTTATTCAATGTTGCGTGCGGTAACCTATCCTCTGTTTGGTCTTGATGCCAAATTCTGGGGACTGGTAACGATGGCCGCGGCAATTGCCATTCTGTTCGTGCTGCCCTGGCTGGATCGCAGCCCGGTGAAATCCATGCGCTACAAAGGCTGGTACAGTCGTATTGCCTTGTTGTTGCTGACGGTGAGCTTCATTATTCTCGGTGTGCTTGGCGTTTGGGCGCCAACCGATGCCAGAGGCAAGCTCGCGCTGTTTTGCACGATTATTTATTTCCTCTATTTCTTCCTGATGCCCTGGTATACCCGCAAGGAGGCAACCCGTTTGCCGCCGGAACGAACCACCGGGCGCTTCATCACTATTCCACAACTGTTGTTGGCTCTGGTATTGATTATCGGTCTGACAGTGTTGCCATTGATGGCGGTCGCCGCAGAATCAGGTGTTGAACTGGAACACGTGGAAATGGATCTGGAGAACAAGGAATCCCTGCAGTCTGGTGCGCGTACTTTCATTAACTACTGCATGGGATGTCACTCAGCTTCATACTCGCGTTATAACCGCGTTGCAGCCGATCTGGGCATACCTGAAGAGCTGATGGAAGAATACATGATCTTCTCGGAAGATACTGCAGTAGGTGATCTTATGGTCAGTGCCATGCCGGCTGATCTTGGTGCCAACGCCTTCGGAATTGCTCCTCCTGACCTGACTCTGGTGGCCCGGGCACGAGCTACTACTGCGGCCAGTGGTACTGACTGGCTCTATGGCTACCTGACCGGATTTTATGAAGATGAGAGCAGGCCCTTCGGTGTCAATAACAGGGTGTTTCCCAATGTGGCCATGCCCAATGTACTTGAAGGACTGCAGGGCGTTCAGCGCTGCGAAGATGCAGCCCATTGTGATCATCTGGTTCATGTGGATGGTACCGGTACTCTTAGTGAAGAAGAGTTCAATGGTGTGATCTACGATCTGGTGAATTTCCTTTATTACATGGGAGAGCCTTCGCGCCTGGATCGCCATCGAATCGGTGGCTATGTCCTGTTATTTCTTGCTTTCTTTGGGGTCTTTGCCTGGTTGCTCAGCAGAGAGTACTGGAAAGACGTTGATCACTGATCAGCCGGGACAGGATTTACTTTCAATACAGCATTGAAGCAGAAACGAGACTAAAACTTTAGGAAGTTTACCGGGCTTTACAATTTGGTAAGGCATTAATTCTTTTGTTATTTTTTTGAGGCGAGATATATGGGAGTTGTTACCAAACGCTCTTCGATGCTTTTTTACTCTGACGGTACCAGCCAATACAGCCATCGTGTGCGCATTGTGCTGGCGGAAAAAGGTGTCACTGTTGATGTGGTGGATGTAGATGTCCATGACAAGCCAGAAGATCTGGCCGATCTGAATCCCTATAACAGTCTGCCAACACTGGTTGACCGTGACCTGGTATTGTATGAGCCCAATATCATGATGGAATATCTGGATGAACGTTTTCCTCATCCACCGCTATTTCCTGTATATCCGGTTGCCAGAGCCCAAAGCCGTTTGTGGATGCACAGAATCGAGAAGGACTGGTGTTCACTGGTTGACAAATTACAGGCTGAAGAGGGCACGCCAGCGCAGCTGGAGAAGGCCAGAAAGGAGCTTAGGGAAAGTATTATTTCCATCTCGCCAATTTTTGCTGAAAAGCCCTTTTTCATGAGTGAGGAATTCACCATCGTTGATTGTTGTGTATTGCCAATTCTCTGGCGCTTGCCTGAAATTGGTATCAAGCTGCCTGAAACCAAAGCAACCAAGGCGCTAATTGACTACCGAAACAGCCTCTTTGATCGCGAATCTGTTATTGAAAGTCTGTCTGAGCAGGAAAAGGAAATGAAGGTTTAGAAACATTCTGATCCATTACCGCCTTGAAATAAGTAAAAGGCAGTTGCAAGTAGTTGCAGGAAGTTAAAGACAGTTGCAGGAATTTAAAGACAGTTACAGGAAGTCAAAGGCAGTTACAGGAAGTTTTGGCAATATAGGAAAGCATGGATTGAAATGCTTTCCTGGAGGATCTGGCTCCATGAAAATGACTTCACATCGTCCTTATATGATAAGGGCACTTAACGAATGGATTCTGGAAAACAATTGCACGCCCTATATCCTTGTTAATGCCTACGCCAAGGAAGTGCAGGTACCCCAGAGCTTCGTCAAGGATGGCCAGATAATTCTCAATATTTCTCCAATGGCCGTCCAGGATCTGTCAATTTCCAATAATGGTATTGAATTTAATGGACGCTTCGGCGGGATTCCAACCCGTGTCTATGTGACAACCCAGGCTGTACTGGGCATTTATGCCAAGGAAAACGGGCAAGGCATGATTTTTGATACTGACGATCCCATCCCTGAACCACCAAATCCGGCGCCTGATAAAAAACCTGCCAGAAGTGAACGTCTAGAGAAGCCCAGGCCGGGTCGACCCGACCTCAAGATAGTGAAGTCCTAGTGCTAAAAAAATTGATGCCGAGGCGTTTCAGCCACCAGGGGATCGAGTCTAGTTGATATACTCGAAAGCACGAACCACCTTGGTCACGCCCTTGGTATTGCTTACCAGGTTCACCGTTTTATTGGCATCTTCCTGAGACAAAAGCCCCATCAAGTAGACGACGCCGTTTTCGCTAATGACCTTGGTCCTTAAACCGCTTACTTCACTATCAGCCAGCATCAGGGTTTTGATCTTGGCGGTTAACCAGGCGTCATTACTCCTGGAAAGAAAGGTCGTGGTGCCCGCCACTTCAAGTTCATTATAGACTTCCTTGACCCGCGAGCTGGATGTGCGGGCAACGCGAGTAGCGAGATTCTTCATTTCCTGAGAAGGCACCTGGCCCACCAATAACACGGTGCCATTGAAACTGACGACATTGATGTGGGCTTTTTTGAGTTGCTCATCGGCGGCATTTAGATTGACCTTGATAGTGGTTTCAATGCTGTTGTCGTCTACTACAGCGCCCATCGAGCGACGTCCACGATCTTCCTGTATCCCTTCATCACCGGTAGTAGCGCTGATGACTGTGGCGCAGCTGTTCAGGAAGAATAGAAAACCGAATATCAGTGACAGGCGAGTTAAAATCATTTAATCATCTCCGAAAAGTTGAGTATCTATCAAATCGCATAAACAATGAATTACCAGCAGGTGAACTTCCTGAATACGTGCTGTACTGGAAGAAGGCACACAGATCTCAATATCATCAGCTGTGAGGGTGTCACGCATATTTCCACCTTCTTTCCCGGTAAGCTGAACCACCGTCATTTCCCTGTCATGGGCTGCATTGATAGCCTGAATGACATTGGGTGAATTACCGCTGGTTGAAATAGCCAGCAGAACATCGCCTGCCTGACCCAATGCTCTAACCTGTTTGGAAAAGACTTCGTCATAGGAATAGTCATTGGCAATAGACGTCAGTGTAGAAGTGTCTGTGGTAATGGCAATCGCGGGTAACGGGGGCCTTTCTCTTTCAAAGCGGTTTAACATTTCAGCAGAGAAGTGCTGGGCATCACCGGCAGAACCACCATTGCCACAGCTAAGAATTTTCTTTTCCTTTAGAAGAGACTGCACCATGCAATCTGCAGCTGCAGTTATGAAGGGGGTGAGCGCTTCCATCGATTGCATTTTTGTATCGATGCTGGCGGTAAAGTGTTGTTTGACACGTTCCTGATAATTCATATTGCCTCGAAATTATAATTTAGTGTTTCCTAAAAAGCATTTTTGATCCACTGAATTTCCAGGGCATCAAGACTTCCCGAGATGCCGATCACATCAAATCGGCAGGGCATTTTGTTAGTAAGACCCTTTTTTTGCAAGTAATGCTCAGCTGTGCGAATAATTTTTTGCTGCTTGTAGAAATTCACAGTGGCAGCAGCATCACCATGGTTCCTGTTTTTCCTGTATCTGACTTCGATAAACACCAGAACATCTGCATCCTGCGCAATCAGGTCAATTTCCCCAAAGCGGGAATGAAAATTTAATTGAAACTGCCTGAGTCCCTGTTTCCTGAGAAACTTAAGTGCCAGGATTTCAAAGTGTTTGCCTTTGCCTGAAGTCGTGAGATGGCGACTTGGGGCGGATTTTACATTCTTCATTTTGCGCCTTCCATGGCTGATGTAAAAACTTGATTATAACTACTGTTGCGCTGCCTCCACCTGTGCCAGTCCTTCCGAGACTTTTGCCCAGTTCAGCTCCCTGATGATATTTCTGTTGTCGCCCAGCTTTAGCAGGCCGGTAGCACCGTAAATCTGGCTATCGGGGATATCTTCCAGCTGCCTTAATCTCGGGTAGAGTCTGAAAGCATCAATACCAAAGGCCTGTAATCTCAGCGTAAGCGCATTATTTTGCGGAAACAGATTGGTGGCTTTGGTTTTCAGCTCGTCATTGAAGTTCAGCAGCCATGGGCTATCACCAAAGATAATGCCATTTAAATCATTGTCCTCAAGCGGTCTCGGGATGCCGGAATAAACATCCTGGCTTGCATAGACGGGGATGTCACCCGCGTACAGATAGGCCAGCGTGGGGTTGATTTGCCTGGCAGGCCCGGGCTGGGCAATCAGGAAAATAAAATCTATGTCCTGGCGTCTGCGTTGAGTAAAGGCGAGATCCTCATTGATAAGCCTTTCCAGGCTATTCTTTCTTGCTTCGCTTTCGTCGATATTGAGCAGGGTTTCCACAATACCGGTGTAATCCTGACGATAGACTTCCTGGGTCACAATCTGGCCACCAAGGCTCAGCCAGTGGTCGACAAAACTATCACGTTTGCGCTGGTAAAAATTATCGCCTGACGGTGCCGGACTCAGTATTGCTGCATAGCGATGACCATCCTGCCAGGCGCGTTCAGCAATCTGTACCGCTTCGTTTTCAGGCGAAAGGGCAAACTGGTAAAGTTTGTCTGAGTAGGGGCTGGAGCCCTCCACGTTGTTCAGGGCAAGGGTGGGAACGGGCAATGATCTTTCATTATGCAAGCGCGCTACATCTTGTTTTTCCAGCGGGCCGATAATCATCTGGGCTCCATCGGCTATGGCTTGATTGTAGTCCTGAAGAATGTCAGTGGAATTCGAGGTGTTGTAGAAAAGCAACTTAGGCACTTTGCCTCCAAATTGCATGACATCGTAATAGGCGCTCAGAAAACCATCGCGAATAACCGTACCGGATACCGAATCAAGAGGTAGCAGCAATGCAATGGCGTCCGGTCGTTCCTGCGCCATGGTTTCAACCAGCTGCATGGCCTGTGGCATATAGACAGCAGCAGGATGGCGGCTCCAGCTATTGCGCCATCTGCCCAGTTCCACAACCTGTCGATCCAGATTGTACTGATAAGCCTTGCCGATTACGGCAAGCTCAAACCAGCCCTGAAATTCAAAACGTCTATCAGTTTGCGCCAGTTCGCCAAGACGCTGTGCCTCCAATGCTATCAGGGCGTTCCAGATTTTCTCATGGTTCAGTGGCACCAGATTAAGGGGAAGTAAGTGATCAACCAGAATGCGTTCTATTGCGCTTTCCAAAAACCTGCCTGAGTCAGAGAGCAGCTCTGCCCGATACAGGCGAATGGACATCTGCGTTGCATTATCCAGTCTGGGCAGCTGCTCAAGGCGCGCTGTTGTCAGGGTCTGCAAGGCCGAGTCTGATCGGCCCAGATCTTCGTAAAGTCGTGCCTGTTGCAGAAGAATATTGGCAGCAAGGGGCAGGGGGATATCGTCAGTAGCAAGGGTTTCCAGTAACTGGAGAGCCTCTTCATGCCGTTTCAGGTTACCAAGGACAAGCGCGGCCTGGTAAAGCAATTGCTCTTTTTGAGGGCTTTGCGCAACCGATCCCCGGGCCAGCAGTGCCTGCAGCATTTCCTCATCGCCTTCAAGTTGACTTGCCGGCATTGCTGACTCGAAATCAGCCTGATCTGGAACGGACGTTGAGGAGCAGGCAGTCAGAATAAACAACATACCAATGATGCAGAGCTTTACTGGCAGTCGTAAAGACAGGAAATGAAATTTTAATGTTTGCAAGGTCATCATGGTATCAGGCACAGTATAACCTTAAAGTTGGGTTTTATTTATGGCAACATTGCCTGCAGATTGTAAAAGTGTATTCTGTCTGTCCCAAAGCGTTTATCAGGTAAGCCCATGGCCCTCACTCCCTCCAATATGTTACCCCTCGGTACCTCTGCACCATCCTTTTCCCTGCCTGATACCCGGGGCACAATCGTGACACTGGACACATTCAGGGATGCACAGTTGCTACTGGTGGCTTTTATTTGTAATCACTGCCCTTTCGTTAAACATATTAGGGCCGGTTTTGTTGATCTGGCAAGGGACTATCAGGGTAAGGGGGTCGCTTTTGTAGCGATAAATGCCAATGATATCCAGGCTTATCCTGATGACAATATGGAAAATATGCAGAAAGAAGTGCAGGACGCCGGCTATACCTTTCCCTACCTGCTCGATGAAACCCAGGCAGTGGCACTGGCTTATGATGCCGCCTGCACGCCTGATTTTTATCTGTTCGATAAAAACAGGGCGCTGATATACCGGGGGCAAATGGATAGTAGCAGACCGGGGAATGACATTCCTGTAACGGGTGAGGATCTCCGTAAGGCCATGAATGCGGTGCTGGCTGGTCATGCAGTTAGCCCGGCACAGGTTCCCGGTGTTGGATGCAATATCAAAT
>JAUHWU010000092.1 GCA_030427065.1 Gammaproteobacteria bacterium
AGAACGATTTTGCCTAAAGTAGCCCATTGAAGAAAAGAGGCTAAATCATGTTCACCTGACGCCAGTCAAAAAACCAAACGAAATAAAATCAAACAGGAAGATAAAATAGAGTCTGATACACCAGACCATGATGGATTGCAGGAAGGGCTTTGCCAGGTAAAAGGTATCAAAGCTGCTATTGACTCCGGTCAATTTGATCTGAAAAAAATTGACCAGAATTAGAAATCGTTTTTGCCCTGTAAACCGTGCGGCAAGGTAGTAATGGCAAAGCTTCACATGAATTGAGTGGCCAATCCTTGAACAACCAGCATACACAGAACAAGTCAGGCGTGCTGGTCATCAATCCCGGCAGCTCCTCACTTAAGTGGGCATACTTTAAATCACTTGCTGCATCCAGTGCCTCTGCAAGCGGGCAAAATGATGTAGGGAAAGTCAGCAGCGAAATTGCCGGACTGCTTTCCCGTTACCCTGTCGAATTAATAGTCATCCGCTTCGTCCATGGCGGCCATGATTTCGTTACGCCGCTCACAATAGACGAGGTCAGTTTTCGAAAACTGCGGGAATTACAGTCATTGGCACCTATACACAACCAATCCAGTCTGCTGTGTAGCAAGATAATGTCTGAAAATGCGCCAGGGCTAAGGCAAATTGCAGTCTTTGATACCGAGTTCTTCCACACTCTTCCTCGAGTAGCTCAAATGTATGGTTTGCCCAGAAAAATCATGGAGAAATACAATATCCGCCGTTTTGGTTTTCACGGTTTTGCCCATGCCGGCATGCTTAAAGGATGGCATACACTTCACGGTACAGGACCTGGTGGAGATGAGCGTCTGATTACTGTGCAGCTAGGCAGCGGCTGTTCCATGGCAGCAATAAGCAATGGCAGGCCCATTGATTGCACCATGGGTTTCACGCCCAATGATGGATTACTGATGAGTACCCGTTGTGGTGATATTGATCCGGGTTTGCTGACCTGGCTACAAAAAAAGGAGAATTGGAACCCCGATCAAACTGACAGAATTCTGAATAACAAGTCAGGTTGGCTGGGCCTGTCAGGTGTAAGCAGCAATATGGCAGAATTACTGCAACACGACTCAATAGCAGCCAGACTGGCTGTCAATTTGTTCACCTATAGAATAAGAAAGACTATTGGCGCTTATTATGCGGTTCTCGGCGGTCTTGACGGTATTATCTTCAGCGGTGGCATCCCGGAACATTCTCCTGGCTTCTGCAAGGAAATTCTTGCCAATCTACAGCATCTCGGCATAGATTCAGATGTAGAGAACAAGCTCCCGATTTTGAACACCTTCTCAGGGATTGAGACATATCGCCTGACCTCACCCCGCTCTCCAGTGGCATGCTGGTCCATGTGCAGTAATGAAGCCCGTAGCATGCTGGACAGCGTGGAAAAATCACTTCAATAACTGATATCCGTCAATTTTTATACTGATTGCAAAGTGAAAATACAAGGCTACGCTGGAGTCTGTTGATGCATGAAAATAATCTGATAACACTGCGGGAGCTGGGGCAAAGCATTTGGCTGGATACTCTCAGCCGGGACCTGGTCGACTCCGGAGAACTTGAACATCTGATCAATATTGGAATTACCGGCGTGACAACCAACCCCTCCATATTTGAAAGGGTAATCATGGGTTCTGACAGATATGACAAACATATTATGTCATTGGCAAAACTGGGTCTTGCACCAGAAATAGTCTACCGCGACCTGGCGTTCCGTGATGTTGACTGCGCGGCAGACCTTTTATCAGAGGTCTACAAAAATACGGACGCAGCTGATGGCTATGTTTCCATCGAAGTTTCTCCCCATATCGCCCATGACACAGAAGCAACTATTAACGAAGCACGGGACATTTGGTATTCACTTGCCCGCAAGAATGTCATGATCAAGGTGCCAGGAACTGCCGCAGGTTTACCAGCGATAACCCGGCTAATTGGAGAAGGCATTAACGTTAATGTCACCCTTCTTTTCAGTGTCGAGCGCTACCTTGAGGTAGCAGATTGTTACCTGAGTGGCCTTGAATTACTCAGTGAAGCAGGAAAAGATCTGCACGAGGTAGCATCGGTGGCCAGTTTTTTTCTCAGCCGTATAGATACCTTGATTGATCCACGTCTGGCGGCGCATCCTGCCGGCGCAAGTGAGCAGGGAGAAACGGCTATCGCCCTGGCCCGCCTGGCGTATAGCCACTTTGAAGCCCTGAGCCAAAGTGCCCGCTTCCTGCGCCTGAAAAAACACGGAGCGCGTCCCCAACGTCTGCTATGGGCCAGTACCAGTACCAAAAACCCGAACTATACGGATACTCATTACGTCGAACCACTGATTGGTCCCGACACCGTGAACACCATGCCAACGTCAACCCTGCATGCATTCATGGATCATGGCAATGCGCAGGTCACTCTGGATAAAAACAGGGAGAAAGCTGCAAACCTGGTCGACAGTTTGTCCACATGGGGAATAGATCTTGACCTGGCAACCCGGCAACTTGAGAAACAGGGCATCAATAAATTTATCCAATCCCATGACAGGCTGATGCATGCCATCAGGCAGAAATTGGACGCTCATGAATTGAGACATGTGTCAGTATGAATCATCAGAAAAGTAATGCGTCCCCCCTGTCCCTGGACATGCTCTGCGCCATTGATACCTGGTGGCGTGCGGCAAATTATCTGGCGCTGGGTCAAATCTATCTGCTGGACAATCCTCTTTTGCGCGAACCCCTGCAACTTAAACACATCAAACCGCGTCTGCTCGGACACTGGGGCACAACCCCGGGGCTCAATTTTATTTATGTTCATCTGAACCGCCTCATTTGCCAACATCAGCTGAACATGATCTTCATAGCAGGACCCGGGCATGGCGGTCCAGCCCTGCTGGCAAATACATGGTTGGAGGGAAGCTACAGCGAATTCTATCCGGATATCAGCCGGGACGCCGAAGGCATGAAAAAACTTTTCCGGCAATTTTCCTTTCCTGGCGGCGTACCAAGCCATGCGGCACCGGAAACACCCGGTTCCATTCACGAAGGCGGAGAACTGGGATATTCCCTTGCGCATGCTTTCGGTGCAGTACTTGATAATCCGGGCCTGATTGCCGCCTGTGTAATTGGAGATGGTGAGGCAGAAACCGGCCCCCTGGCCGCCTCCTGGCATTGCAATAAATTCCTCAACCCGGTGACTGACGGTGCGGTACTGCCAATTTTGCATCTTAATGGTTACAAGATCTCCAACCCTGCCATACTGGCGCGTATTCCCCATGAAGAACTGGACAGTCTCCTGAGAGGATACGGCTATATTCCCTATTTTGTCGAGGGCAGGGATCCGGAAAAAATGCATCGGGATATGTCCGCAGCCCTTGATATAGCCTTGACAGGAATATTCGATATTCAGGACAAAGCCAGAGTTGGCTCCCAATCCGAACGGCCATGCTGGCCCATGATTGTCCTGCGAAGTCCCAAGGGCTGGACCTGCCCTGACGAGGTGGATGGCAGAAAAACCGAGGATTACTGGCGTTCCCATCAGGTGCCAGTCACCGGCTTCGAAAAAAATCCCCAGCATCTCACAATTCTTGAACACTGGATTAAAAGCTACCAGCCCGAGGATTTGTTTAGCGCTGATGGCAGTCCTGTGAGCTTTATTGACTGCCTGGTGCCGAAGGGAAACCAGCGCATGGGGGCCAATCCCCACACCAATGGCGGCCTGCTGCTAAAAGACCTGAAATTACCGGATTTTCAGGATTATGCGCTCACAGTAGAAGAGCCAGGGTCGACCCTGGCCGAATCTACCCGGGTAATAGGCAAGATGCTGCGTGATGTCATGACACGAAATATCACCAACCGGAACTTTCGTGTTTTCGGCCCCGACGAAACTGCATCAAACCGTCTGGATGCCTTGTTTGAAGTCACGGACCGCACCTGGATGGCAAAGACCTTGCCAGAGGACGACCATTTGGGCAGCAATGGCAGGGTAATGGAAATCCTCAGCGAACATCTCTGCCAGGGATGGCTGGAGGCTTATCTGTTGACTGGACGTCATGGCCTGTTTTCCTGTTATGAAGCCTTCATTCATATCGTCGATTCCATGTTCAACCAACATGCCAAGTGGCTCAAGGTAGCGGCAGATGAGATTCCCTGGCGGCGGCCCATCGCCTCTCTAAACTATCTCCTCACCTCCCATGTATGGCGCCAGGATCACAACGGCTTTTCCCATCAGGACCCTGGCTTTATTGACCATGTGGTGAACAAAAAGGCGGATGTCATCCGCATCTATCTGCCGCCAGACGCTAATACCCTGTTATGCGTTGTGGATAAATGCCTGCGCTCGAAAAACATGATCAATGTGATCGTGGCCGGTAAGCAGCCTCAGTTACAGTTCCTGTCCATGGAAAGTGCCATAAAACACAGTAGTGAGGGCATAGGCATCTGGGATTGGGCAAGTAATGACAAAGGATCAAACCCTGATGTGATCATGGCCTGTGCCGGGGACGTGCCAACCCTGGAAGTGCTGGCAGCGGTAAAACTGTTACGGGAACATCTACCGGAATTGAAAGTCAGGGTGGTTAATATCATGGACCTGATGACCCTTCAGCCCCAAAGTGAGCATCCCCACGGCCTGCCGGATATGGATTTCAACAGCCTGTTTCCCGCCAATACCCCGGTAATATTTGCCTACCATGGCTACCCGTGGCTCATACATCGACTTACTTACCGACGCCTTTGCCATCCCTGCCTTCATGTGCGCGGATACAAGGAAGAAGGTACCACCACAACCCCTTTTGACATGGTGGTCAGAAACGATATGGACCGCTTTCACCTGGTGGAAGACGTGATAGACAGAGTGCCGGAGACGGGAAGCAAATACGCCTATGTTAAGCAACTTATGCGCGACAAACGTATTGATCACTCGCGATACATCAGAAAATACGGACAGGATATGCCAGAGGTAATGCAGTGGCGATGGTCAAACTGATAGTTGTTTCACAACCAGGCAGGCAGTGATGAAAGCACTTGCGGATTTTATTCACGAACGTCGTGTGGGCTATTTTTCCATGGAGATTGCGCTGCGACCGGATATCCCTACCTACAGTGGAGGACTTGGTATTCTGGCCGGGGATACTCTTCGTTCCGCTACTGATCTCGAATTGCCAATGGTGGCTGTTACGCTGGTGAGTCGCGCCGGTTATTTTCGGCAGGAAATTGATGGCGCTGGCAACCAGGTCGAACATCAGGATAAATGGGAGCCTGCCAACCATGCCCAGCCTCTGGATGCCAAAATCGCCATTGAGATCGCCGGACGCACGGTATGGATTACCGGATGGCTCTATATAATGCAGGGCCACATGAATGGAAAACAGCCGGCCATCCTGCTGGATGCCTGTTTGCCGGAAAATCACCCGGATGATCAGGAATTGACACATTTCCTATACGGAGGTGATGCGCAATACCGTCTCAAGCAGGAAATAATACTTGGCATTGGCGGGATACGGCTATTGCATGCACTGGGTTTCGAAATTCATAAATATCACATGAATGAAGGGCATTCTGCCCTGCTGGGCCTGGAACTGCTAAAGCGCTTTTCCTATGGGAGCGAAGAATTAAGACCTGGAGAATCTCCCTACGATATTCCCAGAGTGAGGGAACTATGCTGTTTCACCACCCATACTCCTGTAGAGGCTGGTCATGACCGATTTTCCTATGATCTGGTGCATAACCTTTTGGGTGATCTGATTCCCGTAGCCGTGCTCAAGCGCCTGGCAGGGGATGAAGTCTTCAACCTTACGCGACTGGCGCTGAACCTCAGTGAATACATCAACGGTGTTGCCAAAAGCCATGCTGATATTTCCCGCCATCTGTTTCCCGGTTATAAGGTGCGCGCTGTTACCAACGGAGTTCATCCTCATACCTGGGCCTGCCCGGAAATTGCAGCACTGTTCGATCGCTATATTCCTGGCTGGTGTCATGAACCTGAACAATTGATCCGCGCAGAATGCTGCATCCCTGACGACGAATTAATTGCCGCCCATCAAGGAGCCAAGAAAAAACTGCTGGAGCTGGTTAAAAAAAATGGCGGTCCAGCCCTTCTACCTGAATTACCTACGCTGGGATTCGCAAGAAGAATGACAGCCTACAAAAGGCCGGATCTGCTGTTTTCAGATATTGAGCATTTAAGAAAAATCGCTGAAAAAACCCCTTTTCAGGTGGTGATGGCGGGAAAAGCTCATCCCCGGGACGAAAGGGGGAAAACATTAATCAAGGAACTTCACCAAATCGCTGGCATGCTTGCAGGCGAAATCACCGTGGTGTTTTTACCTGACTACGATATGGAAACAGCGCAGATCCTGGTGTCCGGTGTTGATATCTGGCTGAACACTCCCCTCAGGCCCATGGAAGCATCCGGAACCAGCGGTATGAAGGCTGCCCTCAATCTTGTCCCTAATCTGAGCGTGCTTGATGGTTGGTGGAGCGAGGGCTGTATCGAGGGAATAACCGGCTGGGCAGTGGGGAGTCATGACTTTTCTTCAGAGGAAAGTGATGCATCGTCACTCTATCGTAAACTTGAAAATATAGTATTGCCATTATTTTATAATGACCCGTCAGCATGGTTATCAGTGATGAAAAATGCAGCCAGCAAAAATGCCTCCATCTTCAATAGTCATCGCATGATGCGCCGTTATGCGACGGAAGCCTATATTTCATGAGAAATCAACGTAAAAAAACCTTTTGAGTACTTGATGCCCATCAATATTTCACATGTGAATTTGCCGAAACTGTTTGCAATAAGCGTAAAAAAATACAATGCACAGGTGCCTGAATTTTGATTTTTCACTCCCAGCAAAATAAACAGCTATCAATATCCATATTAAATCGATCATTCAGGCAGCTACAGCAACAGGTAAAGCTACTCTCGCTGCTATGACAAGACAGTTATTCAAGGCCACAGCAGTTCTGCACACCAATGTAGTAATCCTTTTTTCTGCAGATTCAATTCTGATTTAAATTAATGCCAGATCAGAAGAGAATGAGGTATTTTACAAAACGTTATCATATGCCCGGGACGTCGCCCGGAACACTGACATCGCCAAAAATAAAGCGCGGCGTTCCCCTTTCCATAAAACTCATTGACTTCAGTACGGCAGATTTTAGCGAACTGATTCTCAAATCACCTCAGGATTCCACACCATTTCTAGGCAAGGCATCGGTGACCTGGATTCATATTCAGGGGGATGTCGAACCAGATATTATGTCTCAACTCGGCAAACTGTTTGGTTTACACCATCTTGCCCTTGAAGATGTCATCAATGTCGGTCAGCGACCGAAAATTGACACCTATGACGAGCATTTTTTCATGACCATGTCTCACCCACTGGTGGATAAGGACAGTGACCGGATCAAAATTGATCAGGTGAGTTTGTTTCTGGGGCCCTGCTTTGTTGTCAGCTTTCATCCTGGAGAGCACGATCCCTTTGAACCTGTGCGGGAAAGACTACGCAATAAAGTGGGACGTATTCGGTATCGCGGCGCCGATTACCTGCTATATACCCTTCTGGATGTAGTCATTGATGAAGGCTTCCCGGTACTTGAATGGCTCGGAGAAGAAATAGAAAAGATGGAAACCGAACTGCTGGCAAGCCCAACACATTCGACCCTGCACTGGCTACACAAGCAAAAACGTGAATTATTGATGTTGCGGCGTGTACTCTGGCCGCAGCGGGAAGTACTTAATAAACTTGTACGTGAAGAAACCCCCTTTATTAATGAGGCAACTAAAATATATTTTCGCGATTGCTATGACCATACTATTCAGATCATGGATCTGCTGGAAATATATCGCGACACTGTAACGGGACTACTTGATGTCTACCTGTCAAGCATCAGCTACCGCCTGAATGAAAATATGCGTGTGCTAACCGTTATCGCTACTATATTTATTCCACTAACTTTTCTGGTTGGCGTCTATGGCATGAATTTCACTCATGCTGATAGCCCCTGGGCCATGCCGGAGTTGCACTGGTATTACGGCTATCCCGCATTGTGGCTGGTCATGATTTGCTCAGTAATAGGCATGCTGATTTTTTTTCGAATCAAGAAATGGTTTTAGGAATAACCATAGTGTTGATAGCGGCTAGTTTAATATCAGGTAGTAAATAAAAAAACTCAGGTCACCTGAATTTTGCCCGGTAATTCATCCGGCGTTGGTCGAAAAAGGTCAACCTTATATGCTTTTCCAGCCTTGCCTGTGTTTCATGACTGCTCAGCCCTTTAATTAGGCTTTACAGCCTTCCCAGTACCTGCCCCCCAGTCAAGGGTTGCCGGCAAATCTTTTCTGCAGCGTCATCAGATGCATTCAAAACTACCCATATACTCAAAGGATAAGCGCGTAAAACATATGTTAATGATGGAATTAATCAAGTCCGTTGACCAATATCATATTCTATTTTTCCAGATTAAAAATATGACAAAAATTCTCCCTCCAAAGTGAAATTCAAGTCAACTTTACCCTAGCGTTAATTCCGGGCTATGAAATATGAAAAAACTTGATCCAAATCTAAAACCGCCCGTTAAAAACAATTACTTTTCGCGTATCTGCTAATACTGTTTGAGGAAATTACCGATGAAAACACTGATAAGTACGATTGCCGTAATGTTGATGATTTTCTTCACGATCAGCGAAGCCGCAACCAACAAGATACTGTTCAATGGAGGCATCTCTCTTGATGAGCGGGAAAGTGCACCATTAACAGGGACAAAACTGGAGTTTGTAGTTTCATCTGGCTCTTTCCTCTCAGACATCAATGTCAGCGTAACTGATTCCGCAGGCAAGGAAGTCGTTAATGCAAAGACTAAAGGACCATGGTTGGTACTGGACCTGGATCCCGGAAACTATATTGTTTACGCACAGCGTGATAATGATGACGGCCAGGGAGGAGTCATTACTGTCGCCGGAAAGTCTGAAGAGTCTGAAAAGTTCACTTTCATGTTTCCGGAATAATGCCTGTTTCTACATGATTGTATAAATTGTCGCCTGGTATATAGATGCATATTCCCCGAACAGGCAGGTACGCAGGCTTTTATTGTTGTGCCAGACATTATCACTACCCAGTACCGAGTACCCAGTAGGCGAAGCCATTAGCGCTTTATGATTCTGTCATAGCCCTGAATCATCAATAAATTTGATACCCGTCAAATCATTAATACCAGATTGGTTAAGAATCAGTTTCCTGCGCAGGATGCGGGTTTTGACAAGCGCAACTATTTTCAACATTTTAATTAAACAGGATGTCAATAATGAAACAAGCCACTTTGGTTTTACTTTTTTTCCTATGCCTATCCCCGTCACTGTATGCTCAGAATAACGCGCCTGACCTTGATAAGGGCACCCGGGAACTGGGTCTGTCAGGTACTTTTGAAATACAGGAATTCGAGGATATAGATTTTGATATTGATGCGACTTTTGGTTACTTTTTCTCAGATGGATGGGAAGTGGGTGTACGAGCGATCGGCGCAGATGTTTCGGGCGTAGAGCGGTTCGACTTCAGTGTATTTTCTGAATATAACTTCAATCGCAGTTCTAATATTGTGCCCTATTTGGGGGCATCCGTTGGCATTGCAGAAGTTGATTTTCAAAACCTGAATATTGACTCGACCTTGGCTCCTAATGATGAAGATGCTACCGTTTTTTCAATACAGGGTGGCATCAAATGGTTTTTGAGGCCTTATATGGCTATTACGACGTCAATAGCCTTCAACGTCTCAACGGATGATATCTACGAAGCTGACAATGAACTTAAAGACAATTTAACCCGTATTCGGCTAGGAATGCGGTATTACTTTTGAGGCTTTCCAAACATAAATAAAAGGATGAACATAAGGATAAACATAAAAACGTAAACTATCGCTCCTTGCGTTTTCCGGAAGGAATGGGTTTTCAGGAATGTAAGCTGCAAATAAACTTCAGCCATACAACTGAAAACCAAGAAATATACAGACCAATACAAGCGTTGAATTGAGTAGCCAACCGTACTAATTCGTTTATCAAACTGTGAAGGCTCATAAACAGACGCATAGGAGAAAATTAAGGATGAGTTTTTTAAAATGTAATTATCCGGAATTGAACTACATCCTAAAACATTACGCTGCTACAAGTCTGGCGATTTGCTTTTCGGGGAGAGGAAAGCTTGCAGATAAATAATTGACGACGGCTTGGAAAACTCATTTTTTTAACTGGCTAATCAGGATAAGGAAAGTAAACGCTGTCAAGCGATTTGGTGCTGTTTAGTAAATTAACGAATTGAGTATTAAATGCCATTATCAGGAGTAATAATACGCACACGCTCCAGCCGACCGGATTTTTCGATATGACCTGCCGGGTGAAATGAAACCTTGGCGTTTTCTTCAAGCAGTCTGCGTAATAGTATGGTCGCTTCTTTTTTCTGCCCTGGCGAATTCCGCTTGGCTGCAGAAAAACCATTACCCATCACAAATGTATGTTGATACGGGTTCACCTGAGCAATCAGGACATTGGGAAACGCTGTGGGCATGCCAGGACCTTTGGTGATATAGACATGATCCTAATGCGTTAATTTTTTTATTTAGTCAGGCAGGATGATGACGTCAGAAATTCTATACCAGTGCAAAGGCTGAACTTTTAGGAGTAATGATCCATGATAAAACCTTCGCTTCGTCATCAGTAGTAGCTGTAGTGGCTAAAGAAGGGGAATCCAGCGCCTGCTTGTGTACTACACGCATGCCGAAATCAGGGGCCAGCGTTTCGAGTACAAACAAGGCATCGCCTCCTGTAACCCCGGCAAGGGTCATGGGTGAACGTTTCCACTGCCGGGAATAGTTATTAATCCACAGATCGGTAAGATCACCGCTAATCTCTACCACCGGGACTCCCTGGCTACCGAGCTTCAAGGCCACAGCCATGGATTCAGCATAACGCCTGTCCGCAACGAAATTATCCAGTGATAAATCAGGGCCCTCAGGAGAGGCCACGGCCACTTTCATGGCGGCGAGCCCTGTGAATGGCAAGGTGGAAAAGACAAGGCCGGACTGTATAAATTGCCTGCGATTGGTCACGAATATCTCCCGATTCATTATTTTTTGTTGTGTAAAGCTACTTCCTAGAATACTTTTCGCACATTCCACTGGCAAGGGAAATATATATAGGGGGTCTTCACCTTGAGTTTACAAAAAGGCTTGTTTGCCTAGGCAGCATTAGGTGCTTATTGGGAGTAAAAGAAAAAGCAATAAAAACAGATGATGAAAAACCAACACATCTATTAATTGAAGGAGATAATTACCACTCACTAACTTGCTTAAACTACACACATAAAAACAAAATTGACCTAATCTATATTGACCCACCATATAACACAGGTTCAGATGGATTTAGATATAAAGACAAAAGAGTTTTAGATAAATATCCTGATGGAACGGAAGTTCCAAAAGACCATCCTTTAAGACATAGTTATTGGTTATCTTTTATGAACAAGAGATTAGAATTAGCTCATAATTTATTAAAAGATGATGCAGTAATATTTATTTCAATAAATGAGGATTTTTGTCTTCATTATCCACCACTGAACATAGATTAATATCAAAATGAGAACATAAATCTGCAAATAATAGAGGTAATTCTAAATTGAATTAAAAATTACCTTTATTTTCTAATGTTGTTAAGAAATGACTCGTAGCTGAAATTGAAGATCTGAGTGATCCAAAAGCCACTATATCTTATAATAAAGAAATTTTTCTAATTTCTTTAATTAAGTGAAATACTGCAGGTGTAGAGTGCTTTGAAATTGCAATTTTTTCAGCCAAAAAATTTCCAGATAAATTTTTCGAGCAATTTCCAAAAATCATACCATCAATATTAATAAGTGGAAATATATAAATATCAAAATATTATAATAGAAATAATTCTTCTCAACTACTCTATTAAAGGAATCATTTTTAAAATTCTTATAAAAATATAAAAGTACAATTATCAGATGGTATTAAACCTT